>CAZQXE010000036.1:0-16885 GCA_964597115.1 uncultured Pirellulales bacterium
ATAGAGGTTTATTATGAAGGTAAATTTCAACAGAGCGGCGTTAGCCGAAGCCTTAGGCCTGCTGACATCCGTAGTTCCAAGCCGAACTCCCAAGCCGATACTTCGCTGCGTGCAAATCGTTGCCGATGAGAAGGAAGTTCGGATTTGTGCGACGGATTTGGAGGTCGGCATTAACTATCTTATCTCCGGCGTGCAGGTCGAGGAGGTCGGCGAGGCAATCGTACCGGCGGATCGACTTGCGGCGATAGTTCGCGAGAGCGTCGACGAGGTCCTTTGGCTGGAGGCTGAAGAGGGCACCTGCGAGATAAAAGGAGCGGACAGCCACTTTAAGATATATGGACATGAGCCGGGCCAGTATCCATCGGTCCCTGATTTCGACGGCACCGCCCCGATAAAAATTACTTTGGGTAATCTTCAGGCCGGCATCGAGCAGTGCCTCTTTGCAGCAGCAAAAGAAAGCAGTCGCTATGCGATTAACGGAGTGTTGTGGGAGATTGAGGGCAAAAAGCTGTTGCTGGTGGCCACAGATGGCAGGAGATTGGCACGTGTCAGGGCAAGTCTTACCTCGGCTGCAAAGGGTGAGGTGCCGGAAAATATGATAGTGCCGGCCAAGGCGATGGCTTTGTTGGATAAGATCGGCAGCAGTGAGAAAGATGCCGTTTCGGTTAAGCCCGTTGATAATCAGATTTTGATTAGTTGCGCGAACGTTGTCATAAGCTCGAATCTGGTCGAAGGCAACTTCCCGAAGTACGAGGATATAATCCCGGCCGATTACGACAAGAAATTGACGCTATCGACTGAGGCGGTGCTCAGCGCAGTTCGACGTGCGTCGCTGCTGACAAGTGAGGAATCGAGAGGGATTAAACTCTCAGTGCAGAAGGATAAGCTGGTGTTTTCCGGAAGAGCGCCGGAGACGGGTGATGCTCAAGTGGATATGTCTATCGATTACAAAGGCGAGCCGATTGAAATCGGTTTTAATCCGCAGTTTTTAATAGATGTTCTGCGTGTTATCAAAACACCGGAGTTCGAGCTTGAATTTGGCCAGGCGGACAGGCCGGGCCTGATAAAGAGCGGGACAGATTTGCTCTATGTTTTAATGCCGATTAACCTGGGATAGTCTATATCTGCCGAACACAGTGGAATTTTACTGTTTCGTGAATTGTCAAGGTGTGTCGTTCACAAGAATCTTTAAGTATCAGATATGTAATTTGTGAGGGCGAACAATTGCATAGGACGGTCGATGGACAAAGGATACGGAGAATGGGTAGCGCGGTCAGGTTGAGCGAAGCTGCTGAGCGGCTTATGAACGAGCAGATTTCGCCGCGGCAGGAAAAGTTTGGCTTGATCACCGAAGTCTGGAATCTGATGCTGCCGGCCGAACTTGCACAACACTGTGAAATCGTCGGTGTTTCGGGTGGCCAACTAAAAGTGCGGGTGGATTCGCCGTCGTATATGTACGAGCTGCAACTGTGCAGCTCGGAGCTTCTCGAAGAACTGCAGCAGCAATGCCCAAAAGCTCGGTTGACGAAGATTAAATTCGTAGTTGCCTGAAGCATGACTTCTTAGCCATGGTTTCCGGAGTGAGAATCCCAAAAGAAAATTCGATAGTTTATAGGCTAACAGAGACGATATAAGGAATAGAGGCATAGAATTAATATGAAGGAACATAAATACGATGCCAGCAACATAAAGATCCTCGGTGGTGTGGAGGCGGTACGTAAACGGCCGGATATGTATATCGGCGACCGCGGCAGCGGAGGTCTGCATCATCTGGTCTATGAGGTGCTGGATAATTCCATCGATGAAGCGTTGGCAGGTTCCTGTGACGAAGTGAGTGTGCGTATCCATCCTGACGGTAGTTGCACGGTCGAGGATAACGGCCGGGGCATACCGGTTGAAAAGCACAAGGACGCTAAGGTAAGCGCTTTGGAGGTTGTGCTCACGAAGCTGCACGCCGGCGGCAAGTTTGACAGTGACAGTTACAAAGTAGCCGGCGGGCTGCACGGCGTGGGCGTCAGCGTCGTTAATGCCCTGAGCGAATGGCTCGAAGCAGATGTGTATCGCGACGGAAAACATTATCACTTCGAGTGTGAAAGAGGTATCGCTAAAGGCAGGGCAAAAGAAGTCGGCCAGACAAATAAACGTGGCACAAAAATAGCCTTCAAGCCGGACGAGGAGATATTCGGTGATACCGAATTCGCATACGATACGCTGCTGAAACGAATACGAGAATTGGCTTACCTCAACGGCGGGCTGAAAATCAATTTCAGAGACGACAGAAACAAGAAAAAAGAAATGTTCAAGTTTGAGGAAGGGATTAAGGCGTTCGTAAGACATCTTAACGAGGGTAAAGAGACGCTTCATAAGGATGTAATCTATTTAGCCAGGGAAGATACCAAGGCGATGCTGAGCTGCGAAGTCGCTATGCAGTACAACGATGGATACACCGAGAACGTGCTGGTTTTTGCCAATAACATCCGCAACATAGATGGCGGGACACATCTTTCAGGCTTCAAGACTGCACTAACGCGGACGATGAATTATTATGCCAAGAGCAATAATCTGCTCAAGAACGGCCAGGCAACAACAGGTGACGACCTGCGGGAGGGCTTAACGGCGGTTGTGGCGGTAAAACTTGCGGATCCACACTTTGAGGCCCAGACAAAAGTGCGGCTAACTAATCCTGAGGTGGGCAGTTTCGTTGAAACAACCATGAATGAGCAATTAGGACATTTTCTTGAAGAGCATCCTGCCGAGGCGAAGCGGATTTTAAACAAGGCTATCCAGGCCGCCGCAGCCAGAGAGGCCGCGAGAAAAGCTCGCGAGCTGACAAGACGCAAAGGGGCACTTAGCTCTACCAACCTTCCCGGTAAATTGTGGGACTGTGCCAGCAGAGAAAAGACAACTACGGAGGTGTTCATCGTAGAAGGTGACTCGGCCGGCGGCTCGGCAAAAGCGGGGCGGGACAGAAATATCCAGGCTATCCTGCCGCTAAAAGGAAAAATCCTCAACGTGGAAAAGGCCCGCCTGGAAAAGATGTTGGCCCACGACGAGATTCGAACCATTATAAGCGCATTGGGAACAGGTATCGGCGCGGATGAATTCGATCTGGGCAGATGCAGATACGGCAAAGTTATATTAATGACGGATGCCGACATCGATGGTGCTCACATTCGAACGCTGCTGCTGACGTTTTTCTTCAGGCAGATGCCGCAGTTGTTTACGGAGAATATGATTTTTATCGCCCAGCCCCCTCTGTATGAGGTCAAAGTCAAAGGAAAAAAGAAATCCGAATATATCCTCAGCGAGAATCAGATGCGTAAGCGTATGGTTACTCGTGGTCTGGAAGATACGGAATTTATCATTAGAAACGGCAAGAGTGAAAAAGTCCAGAAGAGCAAGTCGAAAACTGCAGGCCGCAAGCAGAAGACTCAGGGCAAACGTGTTGAGTCCGAAGGTCATATCTCGGGGAACCGGATGACCGAGCTTGTGAAGGTCCTTGCTGAAGCCGAACGTATCGTAGCGGTCCTGGGCAGACGCGGCATCAAATTCACCGACTTTGTCGAGGCCTATTATAATCCGTCTAAAGGGGGACTTCCACAGTTTCGTATTTGTATTGAAGAACAGGAAGAAATTTACTACGACAGAAAAGAGTACGATAAAAGAGTTGATGAGCTAAAAGAGCGAACCAAAGCTTTGGCCGAAGGCGAAGAGGAAGAATCTTTTGTTGCCGAGGAACTTCATGAGGTCGGACGAATTAATCAGATAGACGCACAGCTCAAGAAACAGTTCGGCCTGGATTTAAAGGATTTTCTCTTAAAACCTTCCAAAGCAGTTTCGGGCGAAGCTCTGCTGACTAAGTTCCAGCTTATTAACGGCGAAGACAAATACGAGGTTGCCTCATTGGGCGATATCTGCCCCGGCATCAGACAAATAGGGGGAAAGGGAATAGAGATAAAACGCTTCAAGGGCCTGGGTGAGATGAACGCCGATCAGTTATGGGATACAACGATGAATCCTGAGACACGAACTTTGCTTAGCGTCAAGCTCGATGATGCCGGCGAGGCCGACAGGCTATTTAGCATCCTGATGGGTGGTGACGTGGAGAAACGGCGAAACTTTATCCGCGACCATGCGCTCGAAGTTCAGAATCTCGACGTTTAACCCGTGAGACAAGGTTTCGGCCCCATCTCACGGGTCAAATATAATAAGTTGATTAATGAAATTTTAGGAAGAATGTAATTGTCTGTTAACGTTGTTCTCCTCTGCGGGATCTTGCGGAACTTCTGCCACCTGTATTTCTCCCGGTTGATCTGACGCCACTTATCACTGCAGTAGATCTTTGACTGGTGCCTTCGCCAAGATAAGGGCATGCGAGAATCTGAACGCGTTCGCGGAATTGTTCCAAATTGATATCGTCGTTTGCGAAACCGTCGATGTCAGATTTTTTGGCGCGAATGACGAGCATCGTGGGCGAGGAAAATCCTGCCTCACTTGATGTTGGCGTCCCGATTATTTGGGTGTTCTCTTTCCCATCTTTTACTTTTGTAGTAATTACTATGTTGGTTAAGTCTGAGGGCTCATAACTTCCGGTGATTGTAAGAATCACTGATTCACCCGGTTTGAGGCCTCGGATGTTTGTAGCGTGTTTTAATGCCTCGATAAGATTAGCTTTGAGATTTTCGACCTTTTCAGCGTCGTATTCCTTTTCTGTGTCCTGAGTTCCACGTCCGGGTGCTCTCACTTGCTGTGGCTCATAGATATCCCGCCTCGTTTGCTGCCAAACAGGGTCGGCATCTTCTTGTTCTGTTTCATTTTCTTCCTCGGCTTCCTCTGCTGGAGGTGAAAGCGGGAAATCCACTTTTATCAAGAACAACGCTCCATAGCCCTCAAGGTACATGACTTCTGCCGTGTTACTGCGGTGCCCCATAAGATGGTTGAAGTTGAAATTCCAGCTGCTTCCATACATCCAGTTGCTTTTTGCTTCCTGGTCGATTTGTTTACGCAGTATCCGGGACATTACGGTCATATCTTCGTTTATTGCAAGAATATCTTCTGTACTCATCTGGGCCGAAGGAATAACAAGGATAGAACTACCACCGCCGGATTGCATGCCCCAGTTGGAAGGAGGGAATCCAATTTCCGATACCGGGGGCGTGGGCGTGGGTAAAACCAGTCCTGAACCACGTGCCCGCTGTTGTAATTCTTTTATTCTTGCTTTTAATTCTTCTATTTGATCACGTTCGGCATCTACTTTCTCTTGTGCTTCTCTGACTTCAATTTCGGCTCTGTCCGTTTCAGCCTCCATTCTGGCAGCCTCTGTTTGTTCATCTTGTGCCGGGGCAAAACCAGCGGTTAGTAAGTTGACGATGGCAAAGACGATAAATGTTCGGATTAGCTTTTTCATTTTTTGCTCCTTTAATTTAGATTGTTGGTATTTTCGGGTTTGTTTGGAATTTCACTATCAGGCTGGGTATAAGACAACAGTTGCGCCACACCTTGTTTTGTGCGCTCCAGCTCGTCTTCGGTTCGGACGGCGAAGGTTGCAAAAGTGTTGCTCAACTGGGCACTATCCCGCAGTCGATTTAACTCTATCTGCTCAAAGCCCGCTGCAACCCATTGTCGGTCCTGTGTCTGAGCGGCATTAATGGATTCGATAAGTTGCTCCAGTAGCTGGTTGGTAGCCGAACTGGAGAGAGCTAAAGTCTGTGCGGCAACCTGGTTTAAATCCTGGCGACATTGCTGATGGAGGTCGTCTTTGAGCCGAACATAGCAATTTGCCAGACCTAACTGCAAATACTGTTTCGTTTCATTAAGCAGGTTTTCTCGAATAGTCGGTTCGAGGGCAGCTTTAATTTGCTCAATATCCGGGGGTCGAGGGGCTGTCAGCCGACCTGTTGCATAGCTGGCTGCTATCAGAAGAACTGCCGCTGCGGCAATTTTAGTCAGATTTCTCGTGGTTGTTAGTCTTTCGGCCAGCCGGATTCGCCTGCTTACCGTCTCGATGTGTGGTTCGCCGGAGGCTTCCGCCAGTTTTGCTATAGTTGCATCGGTCACTTCCTGTGGTGGTTCGGCTGGAATCGGCTCATTTTTAATGGCTTCGACGGCTTTTTCCAAAAAATTTTCTTCTTCTTTCATGATACAACCTCATTTTTGCTCTGTAACTGAGACCTCTAAAGACTTTCGTAATTTCGCTCTTGCGCGGTGTAACAGCACACCAGCAGCGTTGGTCTTGATGCCAATGATCTTGGCGATTTGTCGATAACTCATATCATTTAGATATCGCAGGCTGAAAACCTGTGCTTCCTGTGGCGGTAGCTGACTAAGAGCTTTTCGTAATTGCATCGTAAGTTCTTGCTGTTGGGCATGTTGTACCGGACCCGAATTTGCGCACGGCACAGAATCCCAGTCAGCATGTGCTGTTCTGTATTGCGATTGACTGAATCTCCGACGCAGCTGGTCAATTGCCCGGGCGGAAGCCAGCCTCGTCAGCAGAGCGGGGAAATTCCGCACATTCTGACGTTGTGAGAACTTCAGAGCGGAAACGAAAGTTTCCTGGAAACAATCGGCAGCATCCTCGTGGTTGCCCAGTAACCTGTATGCGATTTGCCATACAATCGGGCCATGGTTTTTGATAATTACCTGCCAGTCAATCACTTGCAAGCGAATCTCCTTTTAACAGCTTCCGTCGGGCGCCCAAACTCAACGTTATTTGTTTAACGGTCCCGTTGATATGATAGTCGGTACTATATAGTATTTTATTACAAAAAATTATCAAATCATAGTAAATGATCTTTTGTTACGAAGCTGAGAGCTCAGCACGAATTGTTGTGGAAATAAGAAAAAATGATTTTTTATTTGATTTGTTGAAGTTTTTTCTTGCAAAGAATTTTTAAGTCTGGCACAATATCAAAATCCTATTAGCCAGAGATAAATAAGTTAAGAACAATTAGATGCGTGAGCATCTAAGAGTTAAAACCTTCTCAGGGGAGGCCGGCAATGGCAAGACAGGTCAAAGGCAGAGAAGTAAAAGCAGGAGGCTTTAGCTCTTGGCTTGGTTTTGTTCCACTATTCAGTCTTTCACTTCTTCTGTTTTATTCATTGTTATTAGCCGGCTGTAATAATCCTAATGCTGAGGTTGCTAGAGTTGATGAAGCTCGGGGAGCACCTATTGAGGCGAGGAAGGCCATTTTACTGAAGTCACTCGACCGCAAATATGAAAATCCTGATGCACATTACGAGTTGGGCAGGGTATACCAGGCTGAGGGTCTGTGGTCAAAAGCAGAACGACATTATAACATCGCCATAAGTTTCGACCCTGCTCACCGGGATGCTCAAGCGGCGATGGTTAAACTATTTTTTGAGAGTGGTGATTCAGCCAAAGCTAAGACTTATGCCGATATCTATATGAACCAGGTTGCAAATATGGCGAGCCAGGCGCTTCAGCTTGCATTGGCTTTTCAGAAGCAGATGCTCGATGAGTACGCATTGGCTTGTTATCAGCGGGCGCTTCAACTTGCGCCGAATTCGCCAGCGGTCAACAAACATATGGGTTATTATTATCTGAGTAAAGACGATAAAGTCCGGGCGAGGGAATATTTAAGCCGGAGTTTCCAGCTTGATCCCAAACAGCCGGAAGTAGCCGGTGAGTTGGGTCGGCTTGGTGTGGAAGTGAGGATACCAGGTAAGACCGAAACGAATACTAAAAAGTTGGACAGAATAACTGAACAATCGAGTAAGGAAAGCTGAAAGAATTGAGTGACGCTTGAAACTCATTGTTCTTGATGATAAGCAAAACTAAGTTGGAATTTAGGTATTGAGTACTCGTTATTGTTTTTTCATTGCCCCGTGGCGAAAGGATGCGCTGCGGGGTTTTTTTGTTTCCAATTTACAAGTGGGTAGTTTCTGTTACTATGTAGCTTCGAAGAGAAAGAAGTCACAGGCAGGCTGAATAATTAGCCTCGCGTTCCAAATTGGATTATGTTAAAACCTTGTTAAGAATGAAATTATGTTATTTTCCAAGAGGAGTTAAATTATGACACGCAGAGTAGTTTATTTTATGACAACAGCATTGCTCGTCTTTGGTTTGACCGGATGCGGCAAGAAAAGTGATGTGACTGTTCTGAAAATGGGACATGCACTTGATGTTGAGCATCCGGTTCACAAGGCCATGGTTTTTATGGCGGAGAAGCTCAAGGAAAAATCCGCCGGTAAGGTAATTTTACAGATATACCCCGGTGAGCAGTTGGGCTCCGAGCGCGAAATGATTGAACAGGTCCAGATGGGCCTGCTTGATATAACGAAAGTTTCTACTTCGCCACTCGAAAGCTTTATCCCTGCAATGAGTGTTTTTAGTGTACCTTATCTATTCAGGGATGGTGAGCATTTCTGGAATGTTTTAGAAGGGCCTGTAGGAAAGAGGCTGTTGGAAGCGGGCGGAGAAAAAGAGCTCAAGGGACTTTGTTATTATGATGCCGGCAGCAGGAGTTTTTACACCAAGGAAAAACCAATTATGACCCCGGCGGACCTTACCGGGATGAAAATAAGAGTTCAGGAAAGCAAAACATCGATGCAAATGATAACTGCTTTAGGGGCATCGCCAACGCCTATAGCCTGGGGTGAGTTGTACACTTCATTGCAGCAGGGGGTTGTTGATGGGGCTGAGAACAATCCGCCGAGCTTTTATCGTTCCAGCCATTTCGAGGTCTGCAAACATTATAGTCTTGATGAGCACACAATGGTTCCCGACATTGTAATTATGAGCATGAAGAAATGGAACAAATTACCGGCGGATATTCAACAAATGGTTCAGGATGTAGCCAACGAATCGGTACAGTACCAAAAGCAGTTGTGGAAAGAGGATACTGAGAAAGCTCTTGAGACGGTACAGGCACAGGGTGTTAAGGTGTATCATCCCGACAAAACGGCTTTCAGGGAGAAAGTGAAGCTGATGCATGAATCCTACAAAGGCACGGAAGTCGGTGAGCTGATTGAGGAAATTGATAAGGTTCAATAGTTTCGTCCTTTGTCCCGATTTCTTCGGGACTACGGAGAATGGATATGCTTGGTGTTATCCTAAAGTTGAATGGGTGGCTCATTAAGGGCCTTGAATTGACCGTTATGCTGGTCATGGGTTTTCTGGTCGTTGATGTGATCTGGGGAGTTTTTACAAGGTATGTTGTGGGGTACCAGAGTCCGTGGACGGAAGAATTGGCAAAGATGCTTTTAATATGGGTTTCGCTGCTTGGTGCCAGCATAGGATTTATTAGAAAAAGTCACCTTGGAGTTGATTATTTCGTTGGCAAGTTAAATGATAGATCGCAAACAATTGTACAGTTGATAGTTTATCTGCTTGTGGCTGTTTTTGCTGTTTTTGTCCTGATATATGGTGGTTATAGACTCGTTTCTTCGACGCTCCAGAACGGCCAGCCTTCTCCGGCACTGAAAATCGAAATGGGTTATGTGTATCTTGCCGTACCTATCAGCGGATTCTTCATAGTTGTTTTTTCTATTGAAACGGTATTTAACAAAATCGCTGTATTACGAAAGAAATAAAGCCGGCACTGAAGGGGATTATTCGGTATGGATGTATCGGTACTTATTCTAACGCTTAGTTTTATCGTTTTTCTTATAATGAACGTACCGATTGCTGTGAGTATTGGACTTTCCACGTTTGTGACTATTATATATGTAATGGGCTCGGTCAACGGTGCTTCGGATATAATTGCTCAGCGGATGGCTACCGGTATTGATTCCTTTTCACTGCTTGCGATACCATTTTTTGTTTTAGCCGGTCTGTTCATGGGAAAAGGAGGAATCGCTCGCAGACTTATTGACTTTGCCGGCACTCTGGTAGGGCGATTCACAGGCGGGCTGGCATACGTCAACGTTTTGACCTGTATGCTTTTTGGTGCTCTTTCCGGTTCATCGGTTGCCGCTGTATCGGCTGTGGGTGGTTTTATGATTCCGGAGATGAACAGAAAAGGTTACGATAAAAATTTTAATGTTGCCGTCTCAACCACTGCCGCCACCACCGGGCTTATGATTCCTCCGAGCAATATTATGATTGTCTATGCTCTTGTGGCCGGCGGGGGGGTCTCTATTGTGGCTATGTTTATGGCGGGCATCCTTCCCGGGATAGTGTTTGGTTTGTTGTTGATGCTTGTCTGCGGTATTATCAGTAAGAAAAGGAATTACGGTGCCGGTGACAAGGCTGGCCTGATACAGATTCTAATTGCATTTAAGGGTGCAATTTTAAGTTTATTGCTTATTGTCATTGTTTTGGGCGGTATCCTGGGAGGGATTTTTACGGCGACGGAAGCTGCGGCAATCGCGGTTGTTTATGCGTTTATACTGGCGGTTTTGGTATATAGAGAAGTCAAAATCAAAGAGATACCCGGAATTTTACTACAGTGTGGAATTACGACGGCAGTTGTGATGTTTTTGATTGCAACCTCATCGGCAATGTCCTGGATAATGGCTACACAAAATATTCCACAGAATGTCAGTGCGGCATTATTGTCCGTATCCGACAGTGCAATCGTAGTTTTGTTGATAATCAATATCCTGCTCTTATTCGTCGGGACATTTATGGATATGACACCGGCGGTGCTTATATTTACTCCGATCTTTCTTCCCGTGGTCAAACAGCTTGGTATGCATCCGGTTCATTTCGGATTGATTATGATTGCCAATCTATGTATTGGATTGTGCACTCCACCTGTGGGTACTTGTTTGTTTGTGGGTTGTGGTGTCGGCCAGACTACTATAGTAAAAGTCACGCGACCCCTTCTTCCGTTTTTCGCTGCTATGATTGTTGCTCTTATGCTCGTAACATATATCCCACAACTTTCCCTGTTTATCCCGAAGCTGTTAAATCTTATCTAGGTGTAGCAATGCTTTTTGCTGTTCGAGCTTCGAGAATCAAGTCTGTTACGTTTAGCAATGATCTGAAAAATATCGATATGCATGACAATGTTTAATAGAAGCAGAAAGATTCTTGTTGCAACTACCAACCCCGGCAAGATTACCGAATTGAGAGCATGTCTGGGCGCAGATATTCAATGGCTTAGTCTCGCTGATTTCGGCGACATCGTTGAGATTGAAGAAGACGGCCAAACTTTTGCCGAGAACGCACGCAGGAAAGCTGCCGGCTATGCTAAAGCGACGGGGCTTTGGACAATTGCCGATGATTCGGGCCTTGTAGTTGATGCACTCGGCGGAGCGCCGGGAGTAAAGTCCGCGCGGTTCTCCGGTGACAAATTACAAGAAGCCGAACGAACACTTATCGACCATCGAAACATCGCGAAGGTTCTGGAGCTTCTTAAAGACGTTCCGGAAGAAAAAAGAACGGCGAGATTTGTCTGTTGTCTGTGCCTGGCGAGCCCCGGGAAAATCCTGGTTGAGGCCGAGGGAACGTTGGAAGGTCTCATAACCGACAGGGAGATTGGTGAAAACGGTTTTGGCTACGACCCGATTTTTTTCGTGCCGCATCTTAATAAAACCGTGGCCCAGTTGACTCCCGATGAAAAAAACGCAATATCGCACCGCGGTAATGCAATTAGGAAATTAAGGCCGCTGCTTGATGAAATTCTTGATAACCGGGGACAGGCATCGCATTAATAGCAGTGCTAATTGAGAGGCATTCGCCCGTCTGAGCTTAAATTCGGTTTTTAGCAGTAACAATACAGGAAATTATCGCTCAATAATTGGGAAAAATCGTTTTCCCTTGACATTTCTACAGCACGCCTGTATTTGTCCAATTCTAAATTTTGATGTTGAAATAACCGATAACGTGTTCGTGAGCAATCGTTTTGTTCCGCCTGCTAAGGTAAAATCCGGGGCTAAATACTGACTAAGCGTTTATTTATGGCAAAAACAACTTCATCTAAAAATAAATCTTTAGTGATTGTCGAGTCGCCTGCCAAGGCGAAAACAATAAACAAGTATCTCGGCGCGAGCTATGAAGTTAAGGCCTCGATGGGGCATGTGCGGGATTTGCCTTCGAAAGGCCTCAACGTCGATATAGAAAATAATTTTGAGCCGACCTACGATGTAATGCCCGGCAAGAAACGCACAGTTACTTCATTGAAAGCCGCGGCGAAGAATTGCGATAAGCTGTTTTTGGCCACCGACCTTGACCGTGAAGGCGAGGCAATCGCCTGGCATTTGGCACAATTACTTGGCATACCTGAAGAAAATACCTATCGTGTGATCTTCAATGCAATCACCAAATCTGCAATACAGCAAGCCTTCGCCGAGCCGGGCAAGCTCAATATGGACAAGGTCATGGCCCAGCAGGCAAGGCGGATCCTTGACAGAATTGTCGGCTATCAGATAAGCCCGCTGCTCTGGAAGAAAGTCACCCGGGGTCTCTCGGCCGGTCGTGTTCAATCTATCGCTGTTAAGATTATAGTCGTAAAGGAAAGAGAGATTCGCAAGTTCGAGGCCAGGGAATACTGGCTTATTCCCGCGGTCTTTAGTACTGATTTGCAAAGTGATTATAGCAAGCAGTGGCTTGATTTTGTAACAACAAAAACTGAAAACGATAAGCCGCCTACTTTAGCTGAGCAAAGCAAGTGGCTCGCGGAGCATGATGCATTTAAGGCAGAGTTGTACAAGATAGGTGATGGGGAGTTCACGGCATCAAATCAGGAACAAGCTGAGCGTATTTTTAATGAGTTAAAAAAAGCAGAATTCAAGCTTGCCGATTTACAGACCAAAGAATCCATTTCTCGGCCTTCTGCTCCTTTTATAACTTCCACGCTGCAGCAGGCGGCGGCGAATAGGCTGGGCTTTGCGACGAAAAGAACTATGCGAGTAGCTCAGCAGTTATACGAGGGCATCGACTTGGGCTCGATGGGCTCTCTGGGTCTTATTACATACATGAGAACTGACAGCACTCACCTGTCCAATGAAGCTATTAAAGATGTTCGCAATTATATCAATACCAATCTGGGCGATGCTTATCTGCCCAAAGAAGCAAAAATTTACGCTTCTAAGAAGTCCGCCCAGCAGGCACACGAAGCCGTCCGTCCAACCGACGTTGATCTTACGCCATCCGATTTAAAACAATTTCTTACTGATGAGCAATACAAGCTGTATAATCTTATCTGGCGTCGCTTCGTGGCCTGCCAGATGGAATCGGCGAAATGGAATGTAACAAATCTGGATATTGCAGCTCAGACGTCACAGGGTTGTTGCCGGTATCGAACGACTGGCCGGATTCTGGTTTTCGACGGCTTTACAAAAATCTGGTCCATATCTTCAAGTGAACAAGAATTGCCTTCAATGACGGTTGGCCAAAAGTTGGCGGTAGTGGATATTAAAGCGGAGCAGCATTTTACCAAGCCACCGGCTCGATATACCGAGGCGGCTTTGGTAAAGGCACTCGAAAAAGAAGGCATCGGCAGACCAAGCACTTACGCTTCAATCATCAGCACCGTACAGGAACGAGGTTACGTCGAGCAGAGAGAAAAGAAATTCTTCGCCACAGACCTTGGAGAGATAGTCACGGACAAACTCGACGAGTATTTTCCGAAAATAATGGACATTGCCTTTACCCGTTTTATGGAAGAACAACTTGACAAGATTGAAGAGCAGCACCTTGACTGGCTTGGCGTCTTAAAAGATTTCTACGGCCCGTTTAAGGAAAGTCTTGAGACGGCGCAGGCCGAAATGAAACATGCCAAAGCGGAAGTTACTCCCAGCGAATATGAATGTCCCGAGTGCGGTAAACAGCTCGTTTACAGGTTCGGCAAAAACGGTAAATTCCTGAGCTGTTCGGCGTACCCGGAGTGTAAATTTGCCTGTCCCTGCGATAAAGAAGGTAAAATGGTAGAAGAGCGGGTGAGTGAGCATAAATGTCCCGAGTGCGGTAAGCCGATGGTGCATAAAAACGGTCGATTCGGTCCGTTCCTCGGGTGCAGTGGCTATCCGGAATGCAAAACCACTTTAAGGCTGGACAAGGAGGGCAATGTCCTTCCACCGAAACCGCCGCCCGAACCCACCGGCATAAAGTGCCATAAATGCAAAGAAGGCGAATTGGTAATCAGGCAAAGCAAAAAAGGCCCCTTTATGGGTTGCGGCAGATTTCCAAAGTGCAGAACCATTGTAAGTATCAAGCAATTGGATCATCTAAAGCAATTGCAGTCTGAGGGACAATGGCCTCCTAAGACACTTGAAGAAGCCGAACAGCTTCTTGGAAGAAAAAAGTCTAAGCAAACTACGGCGACCAAGAAATAATACCATAGTGCCTGCAGGTGCATGACCAACTCACTCGATCGGCTCTACATAGATGTTGCGAAACTCAATCGGTGTCCCTTCGCTTTGCAGACAGATTTTGCCCGAGGTTATCGAGCATTTGGTCGCTACATTTTGTAGGACACCGTTCACCAAAACGACAACCCAGTCGTCCTTGCAGATGATATCGTATGCGTTCCACTGGCCGATCGCTTTTTCGCTGTTGTCCTTGAGCTTTATGGTTCTGCGTCCCCTGACACGTGGACCGCCTTTGGCGTGCTCGGCAATCTCGATGCCGCCGATGACCCAGAAATCGCCGGCGTTACCTGCATGTAACTGGCATTCAAGGCTTTTAGGCCAGACTTTGTTTTGGCCGCTCATGTGGACGAGGACGCCGCTGTTGCCGCCTTTATCGGGCCAGCGCCACTCGACATGGAGCAGATAATTTGCATAGTTTTTCTCCGTCCTCAAATAACCTGGAGGATTGCCCTCGCAGCGGATTATGTTGTCCTTCACAAACCATGTCTTGGCCAGGTCCTGCTGTGTATCGCTTGCGAACGGTATCCAGCCGGTAAGGTCTTTGCCGTTCCAGAGCATTGTTTTTTCTTTAGGTACTATCACCTCGTTTTCCTGCGCGACGGCGATAGTGGACGATAATGCTATCATCAGAGCCAGGACGAAAATTGTATTTACATGTCGTTTCATAAGTTTCTCTCCTTTTGTTTTTGTCAGTTGACTTCGTTTCAGATCAGTTGCGTCTGACCCGGGATAGCTACGGGTGTTACGGGCAAGTCTCCAAACTCATACTTTGGTGGACTAAGATCCAGCTTTGAAGCGTTCATTGCCCATTCCCACTTTAGTGCCCGGCCGGTGTAAGCGCTCATTCGACCCAAAATTGCCGTCATGGTGCTTTCCGCAATATTTTTGCCTTCATTCAACGGCTCACCATCGCGAATGCTCTTAATTAAATCTGCGTGCTCCTGAACATAAGGATTGGGTGAAGGCCCATCGTATTTGAACGGATTTTCTCCTATGATCAGGCCGGTCGAACCATTGGTGTTTGCCGAACCCCTGGTTCCTGCAATGTTCTCCGAGACTCGAGAGTTGCACTTGTTCATCTGTCGACACATACTGGTTACGCGCGCACCGTTTGAATATTCGAATTCAACAGCGAAGTGGTCGAAGATATGCCCGTATTCCGGTCCTGTCCGCTGCTGCCGGCCGCCCATACCGATACACTGAACCGGATGTGAGCCGATCGCCCAGTTAACTACGTCTATGTTATGAACGTGCTGCTCAACGATATGGTCACCGGAAAGCCACGTGAAATAATTCCAGTTCCGGCACTGCCATTCCATATCAGACCAGCCCGGCTGCCGCAGTACCGCTGTATAGTAATTGTAATCCCCAATCCAGTAGCACTGCGCCGAGACGATTTCACCGATGTCACCTCTATGAATTTGCTTAATAATCTCGAGATAGTGCGCCTGATGGCGTCGCTGTGTTCCGGCGACGATTGCCAGCTTCTTTTTCCCGGCTATTTCTGATGAGGCCAATACCGACCGAACCCCGGCGGGATCCACAGCTACCGGCTTTTCCATAAAGACGTGCTTGTTCGCTTCGATGGCGGCCTTCAAATGTGCCGGTCGAAAGTGTGGTGGCGTTGCCAGCAGCACGACATCGACGTCACAGCCTATCACTTTTTCGTATGCATCAAATCCCACGAAGCATGTTTCCGCCGTTACTTTTATATTATCAGGTACGTTCTTTTTCAGGTCGGCCAGAGATTTATCCAAATGGTCCCTGAAAAGATCGCCCATTGCAACAAGCTCGATGCCTTTCGAGGATTCTATACAATCCTTTACTGCTCCTGTGCCGCGCCTGCCACAGCCGACAAGACCAATTCGCAGCACATCGGAGCCACCGGCGAAGATTCGATTTGTCCCCGACGCCAATGTCACCACACCCACCGCTGCCGAGGTCTTGATAAAATCCCTGCGTGTCAGCTCGTTAGTTTTTGTGTTTGTTTTGCCTCTCATCAATATCCCTTTCAATTACCAGAGTTGGTGTCATTATAACTATACAAAGTGGCACCCTCAAAATAGCCTTTTTGTCGTAAACAGCCAATATGCGCTCGTAAGGGTACTTTTAATCAGCCCAGCAGTCAAACGCAAATTCTTACTAAAAAGTCTTGACTGTGGTTATTATAAGTGCTACAATTATAGGTCGTTGAAGGAGCGATTATTCCGTTTATTTTTTGAGATGAGAGGATGAAATATTCATACTGTAAGCGAGAAACTCTGCTTTTAAGCCACCCATTAACGAATATGTGGTTATCGTATAGCCGATATGACCGTACATAAGGCACGTAATGAATATTAAAAGTGTTAGTAGGAGAGGAACAAATGAAACGTCAAAACATTATTTTTGCGGTTATTTTAGTCGTATTGCAATTGTGCAGCAGTCTTTGGGCAGCACCTACGACAGCGGACGAAGCGGAAATGGTTGTCACAGGTTGGCTCAAAGGCGATTCACATCCGTTTGGTACAACTCTTGGCCAGCAGGTGATGAGAGTCGAGACCTTCACCAATAAGAATAATGAGCCGGTTTATTACATCGTTTATTTGCAGCCGTCCGGATTTGT
>CAZQXE010000036.1:16985-18643 GCA_964597115.1 uncultured Pirellulales bacterium
GATATGGAGCAAATGGACCAGAGGTTCCTGAGGGGTGGAGACGGTGTTGGCGGGCCTTATGATTGGGAGCAGATGGTGCTTACGCCGGATTGCAGCACGACATTAGAACAGCGACAGGCCATTGGTGCAATTTGCTATGATGCCGGTATTGCTACCGGAATGGCATACTCGGAAGGAGGTTCGGGTGCCTACTCGTGGGATATACCGGTTGCATTTCAGGAGACGTTTAATTTTAGCAATGCTATTCACAGCATGAGCGAAGATAGTAATGAAGTTTTTAATATTGAGCAAGAACGTTTGGAGGACATGGTTAACACCAATCTCGATGCCGGCAATCCTGTAATCCTTGGTATATCGAGAGAAGGAAATAGAGGAGGACATGCCGTGATATGTGATGGCTATGGTTACGATAGTTCAACGGTATATCACCATTTAAATTTGGGTTATGTATTTATGCCAAATGAGTGTAGATCGGTTTGGTACGAGTTACCCAATGTTTCGGATGAATGTAGATGGCATGACGAACGTTATATCTATATATTTGAATACGATTATGATAATGTGATTGAGTGCGTTTATAACATTTTCACCGTCGAAACCGGTGAGATAGTCAGCGGCCGGGTTATTGATCCGCATGGCAGGCCTATCAAAGATGCTTTGGTTACTGCTCGAAGCGCAGGAGGCGGGGAGTCCTACACTTCGGTATCGGACAGCAAGGGTGTTTATGCCCTCAAAGGCCTCGAATCAAACGCTAATTATAGCATCGCCGTAGACAGGATGGGATACGATTTTGAGCCTAATGAAGCGACCACAGGGATATCCATTAATGGCAGCCCTGTTTCAGGGAACAAATGGGGAGTGGATTTGATAGGTTATAATAATTGCGAGGTCGTCACTATTGGGACGGGAACAAAAGATTGGGAGTATCCGATTCGTACCGGTTATGAAGACTGTCGGACGCAGGTAATTTACCTGGCAAGCGAGATTGGCAGGAGCGGCAATATCACAGCGCTGGATATTGAAGTAGTTAATCGTCTTCAACAGTCGCTAGAGAACTGGACAATCCGGATGAAACATACCAGCATGAGTGTATATGAGGCGGGTGCCTGCTTATTAGAGGCGGACGGCTGGACAGTGGTGTATCAGAATGATGAGTCGTTTATAACCGGGCCGCAAAAGTTCGAGTTGCAAACACCGTTTGAGTACAACGGCGTGGACAACCTGATGGTTGATTTCAGCTACAACAATAGTTCCTATGGCGATGATGGTTTGTGTAAAGCATCAATTCCTGGTGGAATACGCAGTGTGTACGCTCAATCAGACAGTCGGCATGGAGACCCGCTGGATTGGCCTGCAACGGCTGCACCGACAATGCGCTGCGGCATTTATGCACCGGATGTGAAGTTGACCTTTTGCACAGAAACCGCGGTGATTAATACAGGTAATGACATTAAGCTGACCGCCTCCGACGGTGAAAATAATGACTACTTTGGCCATGCAGTTTCAATCAGCGGAGATTACGCCATTGTGGGGGCGTATGGTCATACCTCTGGCGCTGCATATATATTCAAGCGTGAAGGTACAGACTGGATTGAGCAGGCCAAGCTGACCGACGGTGACAACTTTGGCTGTTCAGTTTCAATCAGCGAAAGCGAAGA
>CAZQXE010000037.1:0-18328 GCA_964597115.1 uncultured Pirellulales bacterium
AGTATATTTTAAACGACATAAAATAGCAAGAAAACAATAGTCATTGTGCTGTAAAAAAGCCGAAAATGGCAGGTTCACGAACTACACGTCACACAGAATGACTGCTTCTCTGAGGCTGCTCAAGGGATCACGAATCGGGATAAACTCATGGCCGACATAGCCAAAGTAACCGGTCCTGGCGATCTCTTCCATAACAGGTTTGTAATTGATTTCCTGCTTATCGTCGAGTTCGTTACGGCCGGGGACACCGGCAGTCTGGTAGTGGCCGATGTAGTCTTTATACTGTCGGATGCGGGCGATAATGTCACCGTCCATTATCTGCACGTTGTATATATCAAACAGCAGTTTCAACCTTGGTGAACCGACTTTTTTGATAATTTCAATACAGTAATCGATGTGGTCACCCTGGTAACCGGGTTGGCCTTTCATATCAATATTGACTCTGCTGTTGAGAATCTCCAGGCAGAGGGTGACCTTCTTCTTCTCAGCGTGACCTATGATTTTCTTGTAGCCGTTGACGCAATTCTCGATGCCCACATCGTCCGGGATATTCTCGCGAAAACCTGTAAAAGTAATAACGTTGGGGAATCCGTACTCGTAGCATTTGTCGATAGACTCGCGGAGTTTCTCTAAGCACATAACGTGATATTGAGGATTATTCATGCCCTTATCGAAACTATGGCTGCCGTGAAGGGCGCTGATGAGACCGTAATTGCGCAGGACAGGCCAATATCTTGGGTCTATCAGCTCGACACTTTTACAGCCGAGATACCTGGCTATCCGGCAAGTCTTTTCGATGTCCCAGTAATTCTGAAAGCACCAGTACACAATAGACTGATTAATGCGGCCATTGATAACGCCTCGTCTGACTGGTTTGTCCACGGTGGCACAAGAGCCAAGAGTTATGCCTAAAGCACCGGCAGCGCCTGCGCCGGCAGCCATTTGGAGTACATTGCGTCGGCTAATGCGGTTGTGTGTGCGGATATTTGGTTGTTTTTTGTTACTCATCCCGGTATCCCTTATTTATAAGAACCTTTAGGTTCATCCCTGATTGTACCAGGTATATAAAACAGGACTATATGTTCTTTATCGCTTAGGTCAAGTGAAATAAGGGTTCTTTGACCGGTTGTTTTATTTTTCGGTGGAGTGGTTGACAAGTTGAGATGGAACTAAATATAATAATTTGGACTGTAAGAAGTATATGATAATTCCGGCGGGAGGATGAATCTGAGGTTGTAAGAAGTTAATTCAAGACGGCGATATAGTGAATGATTGAAAGGAGCTTATTATGTCGGAGTTTGGAAATCCATTTTCGGGTATGAAAGCCGAACGCAGCGTAACAAAAACCGAGTTGGTTCGGGCGATAAGGTTTTTGATCTCGGCTGAGTACGAAGCGGTTCAACTTTATATGCAGTTGGCCGAGTCTACCAATGACAAATTAGCTAAGGAAGTTCTTATCGATATTGCAGATGAAGAACGAGTGCACGCAGGGGAATTTTTGAGATTGCTTAAGCACCTGGCTCCTGATGAAGAGAAGTTCTACAAAGAAGGCGAAGAAGAAGTGGAGGAGATTATGGAGAAGCTTAAGATTCATTAGCACTTGTTTTTTGGCTGTCGAGAACTCAGAAAGCAATCTTCGAGATAGTTTGTTTTTATCAACTGATTCAACAGGATCGGGGTAGTGTGCTTACAAACAAGAATTTGAGGTTGCTGATTCAGATATTACGATAAAGCTTATATCTGATTGGTTTTTGAATCAAAGCTGTTGTTGAACGAGCCATAAATATTCAAAATATATCGCGATTTTTACTAAAAAAAGCCGTTTATTAATGAATTTTAATAGGCTTTGTGAAATATATGTTAAAAAGCTAATTTTAAGTTTGATCTATTTAAACACTTGTTTTAAACTGGCGCATAAAACAAGTGTTTGAATCATCGTTTGTTTGGATAAAAACATATTAAAAATTGCGTGTATTAATGGTAGTCCCCAGAGGAAATAAGTCTGACAGCGATTCCAACAAAGGAGTACGTTATAGATTGCTCGATACAGCCGAAGAGCTTTTCTGTGAACATGGTTTTGAGGGTGCAAGTATTCGTGATATAGCTGCCGCTGCCGAATGTAATGTCGCATCGGTTAACTACTATTTCGGTGGGAAGCAGCAATTGTACGAGGAAGTTTGGCGTCGTCATCTGATTCCAATGCGAGATGCCCGTATTGAAAGTATCAATAATGTAATGTCGCAGGATAATAGCGGAGCTGACCTTGAAGTGCTGCTAAGGTCGTTCGCAGATACTTTTGTTAGCTCGATTGTTGATACAGGTAGAGCTTCCCGGCTCAGTAAGCTCATGGCCAGAGAATATATTAACAGACACTTGCCGGCCAGTATGTTCGTGGATGAAGTGATGATGCCTACAATGACCGCTATGCGCAAAGCCTTGATGCAAACTTGTCCTGATATTGATGAATCAAAGATATTGCTTGTGGTTTTTTCTATCATTGGGCAGCTCGTACATTTGGTACATGTCAGAGCGATGTTTGAACAGGGTGGTGATGATTTAAACTTACCAGTATTCGATTCAACTGAAGCGATTAATCACATTGTCAAATTTTCCGCGGCCGGAATTCAGGTTTATGCTGAGGGCAAAACGAAATGAAAAAACATTTAACTATTAGTTATTGTTTGTTCTTTACTTTGATTTTTGTAATGCTTGGTGGTTGTATGGTGGGGCCGGATTACTCCAGACCCGAAACCGCGGCAGATACGTCTGATGGTTATGTATATACCGACAAACACATAGAGGATGTAAATGATTTTGCTTTCGCTGACAGGTGGTGGGAGAATTTTGGTGACCCGGTAACCTCGCAACTTGTGCGTGAGGCTCTGGAGAACAATTATGACCTCAAGGCTGCGGCAGCAAGGGTGCTGCAGGCAGAGGCGGCACTTGCGGGAGCTCGTGGACGAAAGCTGCCGGATGTCTCGTATAACTTGAGCCGTGACAGGAGTAAAATGTCATTTAACTTAGGAGGTGGCTCATTCGGCGGGGGGCGATTCAGTGTCATGAGCACAACCTGGTCGCAGAATATTTCCGTAGCTTACATTCTTGACTTCTTTGGCAAGCTCAAACGAGCGGAGCGCGCTGCCTGGGCTGATATGTTTGCCACAAAGGCGAATGAGCAGGCGTTGATTAATTCGATAATTGTCGGTGTTATCAATTCCAGGATTAACGTTGCAATTAATCAAAGACTGCTTGCAATAGAACGAGCGAATACCATAAATAGGCAGAAGACTCTGGATATTGTTGAGAGACGGTATGAACAGGGTCTTATTGGGCCGGTGGATATCAGACTGGCACGTGTTAATCTTGCCGAATCAAAGGCTGCCGAGCCTGTTATTGAATTGTCTTTGATAGTGTCTCGTAATTCTCTGGATCTGCTTTTATCACGCCAACCGGGTTCATCGGAAGATTTACCGGAGACATTAAGTGATTTGCCGGATTTGGAACCGGTCCCGATTGGTGTGCCCGCCTCACTTTTAGACAGGCGGCCCGATGTAATGGCTGCGGAGTTAGCTTTACGCTCGGCGAATGAAATGATTGGCGTCAGTATCGGGCAGTTGTATCCTGATTTAACTATTTCGGCGGCTTATGGTGCAAGTGCCGACAGATGGCGTGACATCTGGGAGCATTTTTCGGAGACTTACAGTTTGACGACAAGTCTTGCCCAGCCTATTTTCAGAGGTGGTCAAATTCGTGCACAAATAGATGCTTCAAAGGCGCGCTATGCCGAGCTGACTGCTGTATACAACCAAACGGTTCTAACTGCGATGGGAGAAGTAGAAAATGCTCTTGCAAGTGAGCAGATGCTGCAGAAACAATTAAAATACGCCGAGCAAAGGTTTGAAGAAGCAAAGGCCGCTGAGGAGCTCTCAAGGCAGCGATACCAGGGAGGCCTTGAGGGAATCCTGACAGTACTTGAATCTGAACAGAGAAAGAGAATAGCGGAAGAATTGTTGACCATCCTTAAAGGCCAGATTTGGGCCGCACGTGTAAATCTATATCTGGCTCTGGGTGGCGATTGGGACTATCAAGAAGAAGCAGTAGTGGTAAAAGATAATGATAGAAAATAGAAAAAAAGAACAAAAGATTATCGAGCGTCCCGGCAAAGCTGACAGGATTGCGAGCGCAATTTCACAGGCGTTGCTTGCTATTGTTGTCATAGCCCTGGGTATTGTTGTTACTTTTATATTCATCAAGCTGAAGAAACCGCCCCAACAGATAGAACAGGAAGTGCAGGCACCATTGGTCAGGGTTGAGCAGCTCCACGTCAGGGATATCCCGATGGTCATTCAGGGTTACGGAACGGTCAATCCCAAGGTAGAGGTTGATATCATCCCGGAAGTGTCTGGAAAGGTGGTTTACATTCATCCGGAACTTAAAGTTGGCGGGCTGATCCGTTCCAACGAAAAGATTCTACAGATAGATCCGAGGGACTATGAACTGTCTGTCAGGCAGGCCGAGGCTACTGTTGCAGATGCCACGGTCCAACTGGAAACAGAGCAGGCTGAAGCTGAGGTGGCTCGAAGAGAATGGAGCCAATTGCATCCTGATACTGAACCGACCTCGCCACTTGTTCTTCGTGAGCCGCAGATTCGCAAGGCACAAGCTACGCTGGACTCGGCCCAGGCCCAGCTGGCCGCTGCGAAATTAAGGCTTGAGCGAACCAGTTTGTCCCTGCCGTTTGATGCTCTTGTCACAAGTGAAAGTGTCGACCTTGGCCAGTATATAGTAACCGGACAGTCTTTGGCCAGGGCGTATGGAACTGAGGCTGTGGAAATCGAGGTTCCGCTTGAGACTGATGAGCTGGCCTGGTTCGATGTGTTTAAGAATTCGATATTCACAAATGGTGATAAGGACCCAGCAGAAAAAATTCCGGTAAAGGTCACCTCCGATTTCGCTGGAGCTGAACATATATGGCAAGGCTATGTGGTTCGTACCACGGGACAGGTTGATAAAACTTCTCGTATGATTTCTGTAGTTGTTGAAGTGCCAAATCCTTTCGGGGTCTATAATAGCAGACCTCCATTGCTACCGGGTGTATTTGCCGAGGTTATGATTCAGGGCAGGAGCTTTCGCAATGCAGTCGCTGTGCCTCGGGACGCAATACGCGAAGGTAGCAAAATATGGTTGGTGAATGATAATCGTTTGCATATCCGCACATTGAAGATTGCTCGCACTGATAAGGATTTTGCATATACAACAGATGGTCTCGAAGACGGATCACAGATTATTACGAGCTCGCTCGATGTGGTTGTCGATGGTATGCAGGTGCGAACGCATAGAGATAACCTGGATGAAGCTGAGAATTCGGTTTCTGAAAATAGTCGGCAGATCGAGGCGGAGACACAATAAGTGGAAGATTTGAAAGATAAAAAAGGTGTTCTCGCATGGTTTGCGTCCAACCATGTTGCGGCGAATCTACTCATGCTTTTGATCGCCGCGGCGGGTCTGCTTGCCATCTTCTCGGCAAGGCTCGAAGTGTTCCCTGAGATGAGCCTTGATATGATCAATATTATGGTGCCTTATCTGGGAGCTTCTCCGGCGGATGTGGAAGAGGGCGTGTGCATGCGTCTTGAGGAAGCTATAGCTGGTGTGGACGGCGTTAAACGAATGACCTCGACAGCCGCGGAAGGGATGGGATCGACGCTGGTAGAGGTGGAAGAGTACGCGGACGTCAAGGAGGTGCTCGATGATGTCAAGGCTGAGGTCGATACGATAATCACATTTCCAAAGGAGACAGAAAAGCCCATCATTTCTGAATTGAAAACTCGCTTTAAGGTCATCACAGTCGTTGTGTATGGTGATGTTTCCGAGCGGACTCTGAGGAAGCTGGCCGATCAGATAAGAGACGAGCTGACTTCCAAAGAGAACATAACGCACGCGGTTATTTCCGGAGTCAGACCCTACGAGATATCGATTGAGGTCCCAGAGGAGAATTTAAGACGCTATGGATTGAGTTTTGACCAGGTTGCGGCGGCGGTGCGGAATTCTTCGATTGATATACCAGCGGGCTCGATCAAGACCGCCGGGGGCGAAATTCTGGTTCGGACCAAGGGGCAGAAGTACTACGGCTCTGAATTTGAGAAAATAATAGTAGTTACTCGCAACGACGGTACCGAGATAAGGCTCAATGACATAGCCACGGTTCGGGATGATTTTCAGGATGTTGATCTTGCATCGGGATTTGATGGTAAACCTGCTGCTTCCATACAGGTTTCACGAACCGGCGATCAGGACGCACTGGATGTAGCGCGAACGGTCAAGGAATATGTTCAGGAGAAACAGAAATCTTTGCCTGAAGGAGTTTCGGTAGCCTTGTGGCAGGATGATACACAGTTTCTCAAGGCCAGACTAAGTCTGCTGACAAGAAATGGGTACATCGGACTTGTCTTGGTGTTTCTGTGCCTGACATTGTTTTTGAATGTGCGGCTTGCATTCTGGACGGCCATGGGTATCCCGATTTCGTTTCTCGGAGCGTTCTGGCTGATACCACATTTTGGCGTGACCATCAACATGATGAGTCTTTTTGCTTTTATAATGGTGCTGGGTCTGGTTGTAGATGATGCTATTGTCGTGGGTGAGAATATATTCTCATATCGGCAGCAGGGACTGGAGAGGTTTGAGGCAGCTATCAAGGGTGTTAGGGAGATGTGCTGGCCGGTAGTGGCAGCGGTTCTGACGACTGTATTTGCGTTTGTCCCGCTGGCCTATACAAGCGGGATTATGGGCAAGATTCTCCGGGTGTTGCCGATTGTGGTAGTCGGTGTTTTAGGATTTTCCTTAATCGAGGCTCTGCTGATTCTGCCTGCACATTTATCGTCAAAGGGGGGGCAACCCGGCAAGGGCATAAGGCGCTTTACCGATAAGGCCAACGAATTTACGGACAGAACTTTAAAGTGGTTTGTCCACGGACCTTTTGCCAGATTTGTTGAGCGAGCGGTGATGTGGCGATATGTTACGTTGGCAGTGGGCGTAGCGATTTTTTTGACGACGGTGGGATTTGTCGCCGGTGGGTACATCGAGTTTGTGTTTTTTGATGCCATCGAGGCGGATAATATGATCGCGATGCTTGAAATGCCGCTCGGGACACCTGTGGAGCAGACCCGGGAGATTGCGAAGAAGATAGAGCAAGCTGCCTTTGAAGCGATCAGAGAATTCGATGCCGGACGCGAGGACAAGCCTTCACTTTTAAAACATGTTGCAACGACAGTTGGCAGTCATCCCACATTAGCGCAAAGCGGACCTGTTCAAGTTGACCTTGGTGCCGGCGGGCAATCGCACCTGGCAGAGGTCAATGTCGAGTTGCTTGGGGCAGAAGATCGGGATATTTCGAGCACGACCATAAAGAACCGCTGGCGTGAGCTTGTTGGTGAGGTGGCGGGGATCTCCTCATTGACGTTTGTCTCAGAATGGGCCAGCACAGGCGATCCGATTAATGTGGAGCTTTCGCATCGTAAATTTGATACGCTTCTGGCAGTATCGAGCAAGCTTAAAGAGATTCTTCGCAATTATACGGGTGTTAGTGACATCACAGATGATTTTAATCTGGGAAAGGCGGAGCTCAAACTCGAACTCAAAGAGACCGGTCAAATGTTAGGATTAACGTTATCTGATCTTGCGCGTCAGGTCCGCCAGGGTTTCTATGGGGAGGAAGCACAGCGAATACAGCGTGGGCGTGACGACATAAGGGTTATGGTACGCTATCCTGAAGATGAGCGAAGAAGCCTCGCTGATGTTGAAAATATGCGCATCCGCCTGTCGGATGGTTCAGAGATTCCATTTAAGACCGTTGCTGAGGTCCAGTATGGTCGTGGCTATTCAACGATTAAGCGTATAGACCGCAGGCGTGTGGTGACCGTCTCGGCTGATGTTGACACAACAGTTGCCAATGCAAACGATATCAACAAGGATTTGCTTGCGAGCGTACTACCGAGTCTGACTCTTGAATTCACCGGCCTGCAATATCGATTCGGTGGTGAGCAACGGGAGATGAATGAGTCGTTAGGGAGCCTGAAAACGAATTTCTTAATCGCAATGATGGCAGTCTATGCCTTGTTAGCCGTTCAGTTCAGAAGCTACTCACAACCTGCGATCATCATGTCGGCAATCCCATTCGGGATTGTTGGGGCGACAATCGGGCACTTATTGATGGGATATAACCTTGGTATCATGTCAATGTTTGGTATTGTAGCGCTATCGGGTGTGGTTGTTAATGATTCATTGATTATGATTGACCTCATTAATCGCGAGCGCAAAAGCGGCATTGAGCTAAGTCAGGTACTTCGCAATTGTGTGGCTCGTCGTTTCAGGCCAATAATGTTGACAACTCTGACGACCTTTTTTGGCCTGCTGCCAATAATTGCGGAAAGATCTTTACAGGCACGGTTCCTTATTCCAATGGCTATCAGTCTGGCATTCGGAGTAATGTTTGCGACTTGTATAACCCTCGTGCTGGTACCTTCGCTGTATATGATTCTTGAAGATGTTAAGAGTCTGTTTTTGACGACCAAACAAGCAGGTTAGATTTTATAAGTTATTCTGCAGTAGGGATTTAGTTAACAACGGAAATTTTTTAGAAGATTTTCTGGCCAAATCATCTCTGTCAGTGGATAATATCCTTAGTTTGTGTTTGAGCTATTAAAGAGGTGAGAGTTTTGTTAGAAATCGGGGGAATTATGAAAACTACGATAAAGCATAAACCGAATGTTGAGGTTGTTTCTGATTCGGAGGTTCTTGCGCAAAGAAGTGTCGACATTTTTATCGCCGATGCACAAAAGGCGATAAGAGCTAATGATAACTTCAATGTAGCCATATCGGGGGGACATACGCCGAAACTTTTTTTCGAGCTGCTCGGCGAGTTTCCAAAGGCACGTTCTTTGCCCTGGGATAAGGTGCAGTTATTTTGGGTGGACGAGCGATATGTTAAGCCGGATTCGCAGTGGAGCAATTACAAACTGGCTGCCGATAGTTTTCTTGGAAAAGTGTCAATCCCCGAAACAAACGTGCATCGAATTCCGACTGAGTATGAGGATTTCAAGGTTGCAGCTCGTCGCTATGAACAGACCATTCGTGAAGTATTCGGCCTGGGACAAAATCAAATCCCAGAGTTTGATTTGATTGTACTCGGCATGGGTGCAGAAGGACATACCGGTTCGTTGTTTCCGAATTCCTATGCACCTTTTGATACTGAAGATTTGGCGTGCGTTGTTTATGTCCTGGATGAGAAGCTTAACAGGATAACCTTAACGCACCCGGTTTTGAGGGCGGCATCTCATTTGGTTGTTCTTGTTAGCGGACAAGAAAAAGCAAGGATTCTTAAAGAGGTATTAGCGGCTGATCCGGATGAAGTGCGTTATCCTATCCATAGTCTCTGGCCTGTTCTCGATAAGGTTACCTGGCTGGTAGATAGTGCCGCGGCAAAAGGTTTGTAGTTATTTGAGTTGAAGCTGTGCCTGTGCGCTGATGACCACGGTAGTTCATTCGGGGATGATTATCTTCGTTCCGGGTTTGAGTTTGTCTGCGTCTTTTATTATTCTTCGATTAGCATCGAGAATCTTATTCCATTTGGCTGCTGAGCCGTAGTATTTGTAAGCAATTTCGGAGAGGGTTTCACCTTTTAGTACGATGTGATATCTTTGAGGTTTTATCTTTGCGGTCTGCTCGTTTACAGTTGAATCTTCTGTGGCGGTTTGCTCTTTTGTTTCGAGAGCAGTTTCTGTTTTAGTTGAGGTAGTGCTGAGAATGACAGCTTCATTGGTGACAGATTTATTATTGGTTTGTCCTGTATCAGGTTCCGGTATTAGGTTTGGAGATTCGGGTTGAGAAGCGGCATTGTGTGACTGCTGCATTCTTGCCTGGGGAGTTAAACTCGGGTGGGTGGCGAGCCGGAGCGTGACGAAGGTTACCAAAATAAGGCCCAAAACCAATCCTATTTTCAAATCCTTGTGCATTTCAGGAGCATCACACAGAGGTTTTAAGTTTCTGTTTCCACCACGAACTAAAAGCCCTTAACGCGGTTCTTATTTGCCTTTTTCTTTTTTATTTTTTGTGCCGAGCAGTAATATCGGTGCGGCTATTGCAATGGACGAGTAGGTTCCTATGATAACGCCGAAACCGATTGCAAACGTAAAGCCTCTTAATCCCGGGCCGCCGAAGATATACATTATCAGTACGACGATAAATGTCGTAAATGATGTCAAGATGGTTCTGGAAATGGTCTGGTTAATACTGTTCGTAATAATCTGTGAATTGAGCAGGCGAGCCTTACCGCGGTTTTCTCGAATACGGTCGAAGATTACAATAGTATCATTGAGTGAGTATCCGATAAGTGTCAGGAAAGCTGCTATCATTGCCAGGTTTATTTTGAAATCAGCGATTAGAAGTTTTTCGCCGATAGGTGATGCAGCGATATAAGTGCAAGCAGTAACGGCACCGAGTGTGATGCATACATCGTGCACCAGTGCTATAATGGCGGCGATGCCGTATTGGACATTTCCGAATCGAATCCATATATAGGTAATGATTGCAAACAGCGACAGGATAATTGCAATCAGCGCCCGTGTTTTCTGTTCTGCGCCTACAGAGGGATCGAATTGCCTTACACGCGGCAGCGAGGCCTCAAGGCTGGTTGCGGTTAAGACTTTGGCCCTTTCGTTTTCAACAAAGCGTGCCCATTCGTCCTCGGAGAGCTCACGTATGCTTGCTTCAGGATCGGCGCTTACATAGATGAAAGACTGAACTGACTGATTCGGGTCTGTTGTATCAAAATTCCGGCCAAAGATATTGTAATCTTCATTCCAGTTAAAGTTATATAGGTTGGATTTCATTCGCAAAATCCTGAACCTTTGGTCGATTTGACTGAATGTGGTTGCTTTTTCGATTTCGCATTCAATCTTGATGCCGCCCATAAAATCGGTGAGTTCAGGGTGTGAGTCTATCAGCTCTTCAGTTATTTTTTCCTCGGAGGAAATCCTGGGCTCAAGATTTTGTTGAATTTCCAGTTGATTTGCGAAGGTGGTTAATATTGCGTTATTGACGGTCTCATCAACCTGCGGTTCTGAGATGTCGGCATCGGGACAAGCAGTCGTCAACACGTCTTTGACCAGAGATTGATTCATTTGGCTGGTCGATATTGAGAATTTTGCTGCGTTATTGGTGTCCTGCGTGACGAGCAGATTGCTCAGTCTTCCTGCAAATTGCTCCTGAGCGTTATTTATTGAGGAAATGACTTCGTCGGTCGATTTTTGAGAAGCCTGTGGTAATGTTACCATAACGGTGATTTTATTTGTCTCTGAGGTGCTGATTTCATATTCCGTACCTGATTTTCCAATACTGTAAACACTTGCGGCCGGAAGGGCGACGCGAATTCTGTCTTCCACTTCCTGACGGCTTAGTGTTTCTTTCAGGCTGATTCGGGCACTTGTACCACCGGTAAATTCGATATCGTATTTATTGTTCTTAACGTCATCTCTCGTAAAGAAGACAAATAATCCTCCTGTAATCAGTAGAATCGATATGCCGAAGAAGATTGGTCTGGAACGCATCCAGTTAACGTTCGGTTTATGTATGAGTCGGAGCATCAGCAGATGGTCTTTGATGATTCGCCTGGATAAAAGAGCATCGAAGATTACTCGTGTTACAAACAATGCAGTGAACATACTCGATGCAATGCCGAGCATGAGCACGATGGCAAAGCCCTTTACTTCTTCCGAGGCCCGCCAGTAAAGAATCGCGGCGGTTATGAATGTAGTCAGGTTTGCATCAAAAATAGTTCTAAATGCCCTTTGGTAGCCGTTTGCTATGGCGATTCTCAAAGACGAACCTTTTTGTTGCTCTTCACGGATTCTCTCGAAAATGAGAACATTCGCGTCAACGCTCATACCGATAGTTAATATCATACCTGCGATACCGGGCAACGTGAAAGTTGCTCGAACGCCCGCCATCATTGCCAGGACAAAAAGCAGATTCATAAGCAGGGCCACATCGGCGATTGAACCGGCCAGGCAATAGTAAACCGCCATACATACGACGACTGCTACAAGGCCGATCAGACCGGCTCGAATACCCTCGTCGCGATTATTGGCACCGATGGATGGACCGATCGAGTTTACTGAAATGGGTTGCTCTATCAGCCTGGCGGGTAGAGAACCGGCATTCAGTTTGTTGACCATATCTTCAACTTCGATTGCAGTGAAGCTCCCTCTAATTATGCCTTGTCTGCGTATCTTCTGGCTGATGTTTGGCGCTGATATGGCGATTCCGTCGAGCAGTATGCAAAGCGGTCTGTCGATGTTCTTTCCAGTGATGTTGCCGAATAACCTTCCGCCTCTATCATCCAGTAGAAAGCCAATGGCTCTTCGCCCCATGTTATCGGTTGTTGGATTGGCCCTTTCCAGTTTCCAGTCTTTTCTATTGAGGCTATGGAGCATAACCCCATCTGGTTTGTTACTTGCCAGGACATAGTATTTATCACCAAATTGTGCAACAAATGCAGGCCGTTGTTCTCCGTCTGCTGCCCTCCATTCGTCGAAGTTTTCTATTTCACACCACACATACTTATTGTCCGAGGCATATTTGGGTCCTTTTTCCTTGATGGATTCGACATAGGTGGCCATTTCATCCATGTTAACTTCAGGGTGCCCCTGTGTTGGCAGTATTCGATACTCCAGTATTCCGGCGCCTTTGAGCATTCGTCGCAGGTCCTGGGGATCGTCGAGTCTGCCTCTGAATGGCAGGTACTCGTCGAAAGCTGATACGACAGCATCAATTTCATCTTTTCGATCCGGGAAGTCGGTTTTAAGCTTTTCGATTGCTGTTTTACGTTCCTTCGATTTCGCAGACTTTTCGAGGCAGGTGTCTAACTGGTCTTTAGTCAGATTCAACTGGTCGATGGCTTTTCTTGCCTCTTTGTATCGGGTATTTTTTTCGTCGAGTTGATTGGCGATTTTAGACCATTCGAAGTAAGTCTTAACGTATCCGGTCAGCAGCTCGCGATTATCGTTGGCGTCGGCGAATTCCCCCAGCGTCTCCTGAAGTTTTTGTTCGTTTAGTTTCATCCATTCACTAACGAGGAGTTTTACCTGCTCAAGCTCTATACCGGCTGAGGATATCTTATTCTCTGTAGTTTCGAGTTCGGTAATAAATGTATCCCTAGCATTTCGCAGGTCACTGCGTTCATCGTAAGCAACAGCAAGATTCGTAAGAATTTTTAGCCTGTTAGGATCATCCTGGGCGAACTCATTGAATGCCTGGATTCTCTCTTCCGGTGACCTGTCGATTGAGCGCATAATTCTCGAACGGCTTACATTTTTATCGAGCAAATTATTCTCACTGGTCTCGTAGTAGCTTCGTTTTTGACGGGCTTCCTTGCTGGCCAGCGGCATTTGAATTTCGAAGCGGGTACTGCCCTGGGGTCGCCATATCAGGTTCTGAATGTTGGCAGGATCGATTCGCCTTCGCAGAACCGTTATCATTCTTTGTGCCAGTTCTTTCTTTTCCGACTCCTGCATACCGTGTGCATCAATTTCATAGATAAGACTTGTACCACCCGCCAGGTCTATTCCCGGCTTAAGAGTCTTGTTTGGCGGATATAAAGTCCAGGCTGCAACAACCACCAGGACAATGATTAAAAGTGCTTTCAGCATTAAGTTCTTATTCATGACTATCCTCTTGTTACGTTAATATTTATATGCGTGTACGAGCCGGAGTCTCGAGACAGTAACTCATCCACGCATTCACTGAATCATAGTTAATCTTTCGACATATTCTTGCCGATTGCTGAACGTAGGATTTTTATTTTCGTATTGTTCGACTCATCGACTTTCAATGTAATTTCGTTGTCCTTAATATCGACGATTGTTCCGATGATTCCGCCGATTGTCTGGATCTTGTCGTTTTTCGACAGGGTTTGCACCATTTGCTTGTGCTGCTGCTGTTTCTTTCGAGGCCCTCTGAAAAGCAGAAAGTACATCACAATAAAAATCAAAATAAACGGAAAGAACTGCATTAGAGGAGACCTTGTCGGTTTTTGGGTGTCTTGTTCGAGGGTGTTGGGATCGGATGCAACCGTTGTCATTGTTGTTTCGCTTTCGGAGTCTGTCGGTTCTGAAAGGACGGGTGGAGGCATCTGGTTCGTATCTGTTTGTGCTAATATCCATACATTATTCATTCTAATTTTCCCTTCATAGTTTCGGGTATCAAATTCCATATTGTGAGAACCGGCGGTAAAACCGCCGGTCGAATCGTACATAGTAACGAATTTTTATTAATAATCAATAGTGAATTCTTTTTGTCCAGTTTGTAAATTCGCCTTTTTTCAGGGCTTGCCGTATTCTTCTCATTAGTCTCTGATAGAACGTCAGATTATGCAGGGACGTCATTATTGGCCCAAGCATTTCTCCTGAATTAAAGAAATGCCTTAATGTGCCCCGGCTGAAATTCCTGCAGCAATAGCAATCGCAGTCGGCTTCGATGGGGCTGGTGTCGTTTATATGTACGTTGTTTCTGAGCCGCAGCGGGCCTTTTTCGGTAAAGGCGAAGGCGTTTCGTCCGTTTCTGGTTGGCAGGACACAATCGAACATATCGATACCGGCCCTTACAGCGGCAATAATATCTGCTGGTGTACCCACGCCCATTAGATAGCGAGGTTTCTCAGGCGGTAGAAACTGCGTTGTATGAGTAACCGTTTTTATCATATCGTCATGTCCTTCCCCCACACTCAACCCGCCGATAGCATACCCGTCAAAACCTGTTTTGACAAGTTCTGAAGCGCAGTGTGCTCGCAATCTGGGGTCAATTCCACCCTGGACAATGGCGAAAAGCAGTTGGTTGCTGTTGGCATGAGCATTTTTGGCGCGTCTGGCCCAGGCGATGGTTCTTTCGATGGCTTTTTCGAGTTTCGTTGTTTCTATGCCGAATGGGGTGCACTGGTCGAAGCACATTGCTATGTCTACTCCCAGCCGATTTTGAATTTCTGCTGCGATCTCTGCGTTCAGATAGATTTTTGCTCCGTCTACGTGACTGGCAAATTCGACGCCGTCGTTGTCGATTTTGGTAAGCCCGCTCAGAGAGAACACTTGGTATCCACCGCTGTCGGTTAGTATGGGCCGGTCCCACGCCATGAATTTGTGCAGTCTGCCGAGCTTTTCAATCGTCTCGATCCCCGGCCTGAGCAGCAGGTGGTAGGTATTTGCCAGAATAATATCAGCACCGGTTTCTTTGAGCTGCTGTGGTGTGATACCTTTTACCGCTCCTGCGGTGCCTATAGGCATAAAGACAGGCGTCTCTATTGCTCCGTGAGCGGTGGTCAGCACACCTTGTCTGGCTGCCGAGCTGGAATCCTGATGGAGAATTTCAAAGTTAGCCATTTCAGCACTTACTTAAAATCTGTTGTTTGTTTCTAATAGTCAATAGTCGATATTTTAGAGTTTGGATAATAATATGATAATATCTGCTTTGTGTTTTTACCTATTCTTGCCATTCCCTGGGCGCCGCATTGGCACATTCCAACACCGTGTCCCCAGCCTCTGCCTGACAGGAATGCCCATTTATCGCCCCATTTTACGATTTGACAAGTTGTGCTTTTAATTTTTTTGCCTGTCGGATCGAGTGTTAGGCGAAAGTCCTCGGCTTTGAGAAAATCGCTCTTGCCGGTCGAGCCAATGAGTTTGATTTTGGTTAATCGGGAGAACTCTCCGTGGTTACTTTGACCGGCCGCGGTGATTGTTGTGATTTCTCCGAGCGGTTTTAGCTGGGGATATCTTTGTACCAGCCTGGTTGTAACATCAACGGCGTCGTATAGAATCGCAGGCCAGAAGAAGAATCTGGGTTTGGTGACGTTCCTGCAATAAGGGCAGGTTACGCCGATTAGCGGCTCGAAGGAATCGCCGAAGACGTTTTTACTGTTTTCAGTATGGCCGCCGCAGGTTGAGCTGTAATAAGAGGGGAAAATATCTTCAGTGCCGTCGTTTTGTTTACAGGTTAGAACTTGGCCTTTTGTTTGATTAACGGCATCCCATATCTGGGCCGACTCGGCACTGAGCCCTCGATAAACCTGATGCGCTGCTGTTTTTTTAAGGTCCCATGTACGATTGTTGCCGAATCGCTTTTTAGTATAAAAGCAATAAGTTCTCGCAGCGATTGCCTGAGCCTTCAGTGCTTCCGGCTCCCAGTAGTCGGGCATCTCGGCACCCACTACCCCTGCCAGATACGGCTCAGGTGGGATGAGGTTTATTACATCTATAGAGCTGCCGTCGGGGTTGATTATCAACTTCAATTTGCCGCGGTAATCGTTGCCGTTCAGGTTGAAGATGTACGGATCATCAGGGCAAATGACTAACTGGTTGTTTGTAAAAGTGTCGCTGGCGATGGTGATTTTGCCCTCAATAAATTTAATTTCTATCGGTATGTCGATTAGCTCAAGGCGGGCTTCTATAGTCTGTGCCTGCAGGTCGCTCTGGTTGTTTACAATACTGCACGGTGAGCCGGTTTTCAATGTGCACTCTCCGACATTGTCGAGGAGCAAAACCCTTACCCAAAACTGTGGTTTGATATCCATCTGAGGTGTGGGCACTGTTAGCTTTCGCTCCTTACAGCCGCTGAGTGTTGCCAGCAGAAGCAGAAGGATTGCTGTTTTACCGTTTAAAATTAGACAATGACGGCCCCGGCAGATTGTCCACGAGATAATTTTGGTGAGATTAGCTGCCAATTGAATCGTACTGGACAAAGTCAGTTTCTCTGATAATGATCGATATGTTAATCCAGGCTTCGCAGGGATAGTCCGAGGTCTCCGAGCGATTTTTTGATTTCATTCAGGCTTGTCACGCCGAAATTTTTCACGCCGAGAAGTTCGGCCTCCGTCCTGCGCATAAGCTCACCTATTGTGCGAATACCGAGCTTTTGCAGGCACTTGCGAGCGCGTACCGACAGGCGTAGGTCGTCTATAGGTTTGTTCGAGAGTCCCTCATCTTCGTCAATCGAGAAGGTTTCGTCGGTGGATTCTATCGAAGGGAGCTGCTTTTCTTCCAGAGCCATGCCGAGGACCAATCCTTTTGGTTCGAGTATTGATTTGATTTCTCTAAGAGAGGTCTCACCGAAGTTCTTATAAGATAACAGCTCTGCCTCGGTGATATTCAGGAGATCACCAAGTGTATCGATCTTCATTTTCTTTAGGCAGTTTCTGCTGCGCACCGACAGCTCAAAATCAGAAATCGGCGTTTCAAGAATCTGGGTTTTGCGGGTCTTTTTCTCTTCTTTTTCCTCGTCGTAGAACATTGTTTTTGAGCTTTCGATGTCTTTGTTGAATAGGATCGCTCTTTGGTGATTCGGATGAGTCTCAAGCACAGTATCGACGCACTGTGTTGCCTTACCCAGTTGTTCTTTGTCTTCGTAAAGCACAGCCAGATTCAGCAGGGCATTTACATAAACCGGTGAGCCTGAAGCGATCTGCCTGTAGTAGTCGATAGCAGCCTCTTCGTCGCCGGATATGTCACAGCGAAATGCAAGGTGGAAAAGGGCCCTTTGATGATTCGGTGACAATTCCAAAGCCACCTTGTAATTGCCCACGGCCTCATCGTAAAGTCCCTTAGCTTCCTGAAGGTGGGCAAGCTGATAGTGATACTCGGCACTTACGTTTTCAAAATTTTTGCAGTCTTTCAGCTCTTTTGTCGCAGCATCGAAATTTTTTGCATAACGATATGTGGTGGCTTTTTCCAGCGTTATGCTCAATGTGTCGGCTTCAAAATCAAGACTCTTTTGCAGATTCTCGATTGCCTGCTCGAATTCACTTATCCGACGAAGCGCGAAGGCCATGTAGATATATTTTTCTTTGCAGTCCTTGGCTTTTCGCAGTTTCTCAACCGCTTCGGCATTTCTGCCAAGTATAAAAAGGCCGACGCCAAGAGCCAGAGATATTTTCTGCCCGGTTCCGGACATGTTTGACTCTAATTGTTCATTGAAATCTATCTGGTTCTTTTCGCTGCAATGAATGAACTCAGACAATGTCTTAATCTCGTCCATTGAGGGCAACTGGTCGGCAAATAAGTCAATTCCTGTTTCTGTATCTGGTCCCATTGAGACTTCTCCCTATATTTCGTATTGTGTATATCGTATTGCGTATTGCGTGGTATACATCACGCGTAAACAAGCGGGTATTATAATGCGGCAGCAGGATTTTGCAATAGATTTTTTAACAAGGTCGTTTTGTGGGTTTTAAGCCCATTCCTGCGGCTTCTTTCCCATAGTTTATTCTGTAGCTCGATTAGAACTCTTTACC
>CAZQXE010000038.1:0-12739 GCA_964597115.1 uncultured Pirellulales bacterium
TAATGACGCTGTTCATTTAGATCCCGCGAGTATGAGCGATATTTATTCTTCACTACCTCAAGGGCAAGATTCGACTCGGTCTTATTGCGCAGCTATTGCTTACAATATCAATTCCTTAACCAGATCAAGATACGAGCTAAACACTCAGCAAGTTCAGGAGGAATTCGTTCAATTAATGAACATATAAATTCAAAAAATGGTGTGCAGAGCACACCTTACTTCAAAAATTGGATTCCCGCCTTTGCGGGAATGACAACTCGTGGCTCTTGTTAGCAAAGAAGGGAACACATGAATAAGAATAATAATCTATTAGCTTCGGTTAGTAACGTTTCGACTGAGAGTGAATTTTACTCGCCGATACCAGATGGCTACAAAAAGGGTAAGGCACGCTATGTATTCGTTATGGGTACGGTTATGAGCGGCTTAGGAAAAGGGATATTCTCATCCTGCCTTGCCAAGCTCATGCAGGACAAGGGCCTGAAAGTCGCACCCATTAAGCTCGAAGGTTATCTCAACGTAGACTCCGGCACGTTAAATCCTTTTCGGCACGGTGAGGTATTTGTGCTCGACGACGGCATGGAATGCGATATGGATCTGGGCACATACGAAAGGATGCTCGACCAAAACTTAAGCAAGGCAAATTTTACCACAAGCGGCCAGATATTCAGCTCGGTCCTGAATCAGGAACGCCACGGCGACTATCTCGGCAGGGACGTCCAGATGATTCCGCACGTTACCGGCGAGGTCAAGTTGAAACTACGCCAATTAGCAATGGAATCAAATGCCGATATTGTATTCGTCGAAATCGGCGGCACAGTCGGCGACCTGGAAAATGCTTACTACATCGAGGCGATGCGCGAGCTGGCTTATGAAGAAGGCCCAAACAGCAGTTGCTTCGTAGCTCTGACATATATACTGGAACCGCAAACACTCGGCGAGCAGAAATCAAAGGCGGCACAATTGGGAATTAAACAGCTTATGCAATGCGGGGTTCAGCCGGACATAATCGCCTGCAGGGCAGCCAGTGTCGCCACTAAGAAAGTCCGACAGAAAATCAGCGTTTACAGCAATGTCCCCTTCGAAAGGGTCATAAGCCTGCCGGATTCGGCTAGTATTTATATGATACCGGCAATGCTCAGAGAAGAAGGCCTGGATTTTAAGGTTGCCAAACTGCTGAAAATCGAAGACAGAATCAACCTTCGAAACGAACGCAAGGCATGGGAGAAGTGGTGCGATTTTACCGACAGGATCGGCTCAGCCACGCGCCAAATAAATATCGGCATCACAGGAAAATACACGTCCGTTCGTGACAGCTATGCCTCGATAATCAATGCCCTCGAACATGCCGGGATTGCCTTAGGCTGTGACGTAAAAATCAAATGGATCGAGACAACCGGCGTCACCGATGATAATGCAACCGAGAAACTCAACGACGTTGATGGTATCATCGTCCCCGGCGGATTCGGAACACGAGGCGCCGAAGGAAAAATTGCCTGCATAAAATATGCCCGCGAGAATAACCTGCCTTATCTCGGATTATGCTTCGGCTTTCAAATGGCAGTCATAGAATTCGCCCGTAATGTCTGCGGTTTGACAGACGCCAACAGCACCGAGATCGAGCCTGATTGTCCCGAGCCGGTCATCGATATTCTGCCTGAGCAGAAAAAAATCGAAGGCCTCGGTGGAAACATGCGTCTCGGCGGAAGGGACATAGAACTAAAAACCAAAACGATGGCGTGGAAACTATACGGCAAGACAGACTCGGTCAGAATGCGATTCAGACATCGATACGAAGTTGACCCTCGCTATATCGAAAGGCTGGAAAAGGCCGGCCTCGTATTTTCCGGAAAAGCTCCGGACCAGCCGATTATGCAAATTCTGGAGCTTCCATCTCATCCGTACTTTATGGGCACCCAGGCGCATCCCTGTTTGACTTCTCGGCCTCTTCGACCTCAGCCAATGTTCGTAGGACTCGTTGCAGCGGCAGTGAAAAGACATTACCCGCAGGAAAAATTGCCTGATTGTATAGAAGCCGCCCAGGCAGTTTGAAATGGCACTGACTTGCAGTTGATTACAAAAGTTCACCACCCGTTTATCTCTATGGCTCTTCACTTTCTTGGTGGAGTTTGGTCTTAAGTTCCTCTATTTGAGCTTTGAGCCTTTCGTTTTCCTGACGCAGCTTTGTATTATCTACAATCACAGCATCAAGAACTCCCTTAACCTGCTCTCTAATATTTTGCTGTGACTTTTTCTTCAAGACTTCTTTTTCCTCAATACATTTTGCGAGCGCTTCTTCCTGCTTTTTCATTTCCTCTTCATGCTGTTTTTTCAACTCCCGAATTTCCCTGCCGCGTAACTCCACCTTCTTTTTCAGCGCCATGTTTTCAGCAGCTATCGTCCTGTCCTTTTTTGGACTCGATTGTTCTTGTTCTGTGCATCCCGCAATCAGTATAACAACAATGCCAATCGCTAAAACGAACGCTTTCCGGGCCGATCTTTTCATTGTTTTTATCCTTTCAAATCCTTTTATTCGAAAAGCACTTTTAATTTTTCTTTTTCAGTAATCTCGATTCGGCTTTGGTCCGTCCAGACAGCCAGTTCGAGGCTTTTCCTGCAGTTGCAATCTTCACAGACAAGCTCATGGCCGCTCGACAAAACGGCCTCTATAAGTGCCAGACAATTTTCTGTCGCCGCCTGCAAATTCTCGATTATCTCTTTGAGCAGAGTCTGCTTGTCTGTCCCGGCCTCATGCGGCTTCCAGCAGTCATAATCACTTGCCAATGCAATTAGAGCATAGCATATTTGTGCCTCTCTGGCCAACTTGGCTTCCGGCATAGCAGTCATGCCAATCAAATCACCGCCCCAGTTTTGGTGCATAAGCGATTCGGCCCGCGTGGAAAATTGAGGCCCTTCCATACACACGTATGTGCCCTTTGGATGCGTCTTAACATCGATACCTTTGGCCGCATCAATTAGTACTTCTCGAACTCGACCGCAAGTCGGCTCAGCCATCTCACAGTGCACCGCTCCAAAGCCGCTAAAGAAGCTGTTCGTCCGTTTAAAAGTCTTATCAATAAACTGATCAACAACGACCAAATTTCCGGAAGCTATCTGGTCTCGAAGTGAGCCTACTGCTGCACTGCTCAGTATTGTGTGGACGCCGAGCTTTTTTAAGGCGAAAATATTAGCTGCAAACGGGACCTCGCTTGGCGATAGTTTATGCCCTTGGCCGTGACGATTAAGAAATGCAATTTCCTTTTTGCCGAACCTGCCAACCAAAACGGCCGTGCTCGGCTTGCCGAATGGTGTATCAATATCGTGATGCTCCACATCAATCATACGCTCTGCCAGCGCATCACCCAATCCCGTCCCGCCTATGATACCGACTAATTCTTCTGCCATAATCTTTCGACTCCTTCGTCCAATTGGTCACTATACTAATCCCTTCGCCGACCATTGACAAGGTTTTTAATAATGACGGTTAAGCTGTAAAGCAAACCACAAAGCAGCTCTCAATATCCTGGGCTGGCTCGATACAGTTTTACTAATGCAGCGATTTCGTTGTCGCCGGCTTCAAAAAAGTTTGAAGCAAATCAGCAATTCATAATATTTTTAAGTCCGGAAATTATTTCGTTTCGGACATGCAAAGGGGTATGTCAAAAAAAAACGAGTTATTCTCAAACGTTGCCACTGAAAACTCTTGACTTTAGTTAGTCAATATGATATTCTATTGTAATTAATCGGGGTGGTTAATACTTAGCGGGGGAGTCGAAAATTTCCACAGTAAACAAAAATCATTGGTTCCTTAATGTAGATTCGAGCGTTAGATCTGTTTTAGAAACAGTCAACATTATTTGGGGGAGAAGGAAGATGAAAAAGTCACTACTAACAACCGCCGTAGTCGTAATACTTATAAGTCTCAATTCAATCGCTATGGCAGGCCCAACCATCAAACTATACGAAGGAGATTATCAAGCAGGTTCGGGCGGTGAGTTCAAAGCAATTGTCACCTCTGAAGGCATTCCGGGCTATTCCGTCGGCTCGACTTTTCAGAGCTTCTGTCTTGAATACGACGAATATTTTCGCTTTAACACAACTTATTATGTAGTAGTCAACGACAAGGCGGTTATGGGTGGCGCCGGTGGTCCTTCACCTGACCCGCTCGATCCGAGAACTGCCTGGCTTTACAACGAGTTCGCCGACCAAACCCTTGCCGGCTACATCTTTGACGATATAAACGGCCGCTTAGCTTCCGCCGAGGCGCTCCAAAACGCAATCTGGTATCTGGAAGACGAGATCGATTCAGTACAAAGCGGCAGTCTGGCAGAGCAATTCGTTCAATTGGCGAACGCCAGTGACTGGTATCAAAATAATTACATCGGCGATGTCCGTATACTGAATCTGTATAAATATCGCAACCTAACCGGACACGTACAGGACCAAATCGTCCGCATCTCTGCTATCCCTGCTCCGGGTGCAATCGCACTGGTGGGAATCGGCGTATCCGCAGTTGGCTGGCTCCGCAGGCGTGTATTAATATAAAACTATCCACAAAATAGAAAATATAGAAGGCCGCGAGTGTCGATTGTATCGGGACTCGCGGTTCTTTTTATAGATTCTGTCCGAAACTTTGGCTGCTATCTGTTCAGATTTCTGGTTCTCCACACAGGACGATTTAGTATAATCGCCCTGATGAGTTTGGCTCAGGGTATAAAGCATAAAATAATTGAGTTGGGTTTCGACCTGGCCGGCATAACCGATGCCTCACCAATAGACGCAGAGCAGGCGGATTTTTTTACCGCATGGCTGGGCTGTGGTTTCGCAGGACAAATGGATTATATGCGTAGAAATTTACATAAGCGCACCCATCCGGCCGAACTTCTGGAAAACGCACAATCGGTTATCATCGTCGGTTTAAATTACACTCCGCCGCCTCAAAAAAATGCATCGGACGCAACAGTACCGATGGGCAAGGTAGTCGACTACGCTCAATACCAGGACTATCACCCATTCATTAAAAAACTACTACATGAACTAACAGATTTCATCCGTTCAAAGGCCGGAGGAAATCTGCGGTTCAAAATTTGTGTGGATTCGGCACCGGTAGCTGAACGAGCATTAGCGGTCAAGGCAGGCCTGGGCTTTATCGGGAAAAACCACATGCTAATCAATCCCAAACTCGGCTGCCGGATTTTCCTGGGCGAGATAATAACAAATCTGAAATTAGAAACAGATGAGCCAATCGCAGCCGATTGTTCAACTTGTCATAAGTGCCTCGATGCCTGTCCAACCGGTGCTTTGCGAGCGGACGGCCAACTCGACGCAAGCAGGTGCATTAACTATTTGACGATAGAATACGAAGGCCGGATACCGCCGGAGCTGGCCCCTAAGGGGCTGCTAGAAGAAATTGGTGACCGGCTTTTTGGCTGTAACGAATGTATCCTTGCCTGTCCCTATCAGAAAGACGCTCCTGTGTGCAAAAACAAACAGTTCAGATTCTACAACGACAGAGCAACAATCAGCCTGCGAGAAGTATTGGATTTAAGTCAGGAATCATTCGAAGCTAAATTCAGTGACTCTGTCATCGTACGTTCAGGTCTTGACAGATTCAAGCGAAACGCTGAAAATTGCCTTATTAACGCAACGCAAAATAGAAACGAAAACACACAGAAAAAAACATCGTGAAACCGCACATTTCAATATCGCCAAGAAACAAAGCCGCCCTGGAAGTTTTAGCAGGATTGTTTTTAATCTTCGGACATATATGGCTCGTATATCCGCTGTATAAAAAATATTGGCTTCACGCCATTTTCATTGCAATGTTCGTGGGCCTGCTCATCTGGTCCAGACACAGCCGCAGAGAAACTAACCGTGAGGTTGGGTTCAGATTTGACAATTTTCTTTCCTCCGGCAAAATCCTTTTCGCGATAACATTCGCATCTATCCTCGTGCTCGTTGCCGTAAAGAGTCTTTTTTATACGGCAAATTTTCAATTCCTTCGTGAACGCATCTTCTGGCTCAGGCTCGTTCAATATCCTTTTTGGGCGATGTTCCAGCAATACGTCATACTTGCATTTTTTTTTCGACGTCTTAGAGAAGTTTTTTCGCCCTATCACTTTTTGGCGATACTCGCTTCTGCAATAACTTTTTCCGCTATGCATATTCCAAATCCGCCGCTTATGATTTTAACCTTCTCGGGAGGTTTGTTTTGGTCCTGGGTATACCATAAGCGACCGAATCTGTTTACCATCGCAATATCTCACGCGGTGTTTGGAGCAATCTGTTGTAATATCGTATCGGTCTATGCCGTGGTCGGACCCCATGCCGACATCAGGTGGAGCAAAGCACACCCGATCGATTATTCAATTCATGCAGTAAATGACACGTTGTTCGAGCATAAGACAGTTCTACCCATTTCAAAAGCGAGTAATAATACAATTGTTGTCATCGGCTGGGCGCGGGCTGCTAAAGGAGAGGCTGATAAAGTTTTTGTAAGATTCGGCAGGCGCTACTACCCGGCCTCTTACGGCACTCAGAATGAGGCGGATTCTTACAAATCCCCGTTCGGTGACGCTGGTTTTCGCGCTGTGATTCCCCTCTCGAACCTGAGGCCGGGCTATTACCGCCTGTCAATAAAAGTCTCCGTCAAGGGCAGGTTCTTCTGTCACTACCCCAGTAGAAGAATGTGGATAAAAATAATGTAGGGGCAACCCCATGTGGTTGCCCTGACCGTTTATTGGAAACATCGACATTTGGGCGGCCACACGGAGCCGCCCCAACATGAGAATCTTAATGAAAAAACCTGTTAAACAGATTACAAACCTGCGGCTTTTCGGAGTTTGGTTGCCATGTCGGTCTTTTCCCAGGTGAAGGCGTCACCCTTTCGTCCGAAGTGGCCGCCATAAGAAGTTTGGGCGTAAATCGGGCGTGCGAGCTTCAAGTGGCTGACCATAGCTTTGGGTGTCAATGGGAAAAGCTTTCTTATGATTTGGCTTAGCTTCTGCTCGCTGATTTTTGCGGTCCCTTCGGTGTCAACCAATACGGAAATAGGTTCGGCAACTCCGATAGCGTAAGACAACTGGACTTCGCAGGCATCGGCAAGGCCGGAAGCGACCACGTTCTTTGCGATGTATCGCGCCATATAGCTTGCGGTTCTGTCCACTTTTGTCGGGTCTTTCCCGCTGAAAGCCCCGCCGCCGTGGCTGCCTCTGCCGCCATAAGTATCAACAATGATTTTTCGGCCTGTAACACCGCAGTCACCTTTCGGACCGCCTACGACAAATCGGCCGGTCGGATTTATGTGGAATATCGTGTTTTTATCAACGAGTCGCTTCGGCAGAACAGGCAGAACCACTTTTTCGATGATTTGTTTTCGCAATTGCCGGTAAGCAATCGTCGGCGCATGCTGGGAGGCCACTACAACCGTGTTGATATGGCAGGGTTTACCGTTTTCGTATTCTACCGTTACCTGACTTTTTCCATCGGGTCGCAGCCACGGCAGTTTTTTGCTCTGACGCATCTTCGACAATCGAGTTGTTATGTTGTGCGCAAGCTGAATCGGCATCGGCATAAGTGCCGGAGTTTCCCTGCAGGCGTAGCCGAACATAAGGCCCTGGTCTCCGGCCCCCTGCTCTTTGTGCAGGCCGCTACCTTCAGTTACACCCTGCGAAATATCGGGGCTCTGCTTGTCGAGCGTGACCATGACGGCGCAGTTATCGAAATCGAAACCCATTTCAGGATCGGTGTAGCCAATTTCTTTAATCGTTTCGCGGACGACCGTCGGGACATCCACGATTGCTTTCGATGTGATTTCGCCGGCTACCACAACCAGGCCGGTCGTAACCATCGTTTCACAAGCCACCCTGCTCTTCGGATCCTGCGCGAGCATTGCATCAAGAATCGCATCGGATATGTGGTCCGCCACCTTGTCCGGATGACCCATCGTTACGGACTCGCTAGTGAAAAGATACTTGTCGGTCTTGGAACGAGAATTTCTGCTTACTGATTTTTTTGCCATTCGTAATTAACCCTTCTACTACGAACTATCATTAATTGTCCAATCATACCGCATGTATTTTACAGTATAGTTACCCACTTCAAGAAAAGAAACATCCTGTTCGGAAATATAATTGCTAATAAAACTCAAAACCGCCCGGGTCGGCGGCGTCTGTTCCTTGAACTTTCTGGTTATTACGTATTTTTTTTGAAACTCTCTTCCATACGAAGATATTTGAAACATGGCAGATAAATATACTCTTTCCTTTTCCCTGTCAATTCTGAATGCGAGCGGGCTGGAAACAAATTTTTCAGTCTGGTCTTCCAATTGTTCATCGAGCCTGTATCCGTAATACGGCTCATTGCGCAGCGGCGGGCTCGACAGACAAGCACCGGTTATGGCAAAGAATATTCTTGGATCACTAAATTTTCTGCGGAAAAAACGCCTGTCAATCTCCGCAAAGGAAAATTCCTCGTCCATTACAAGGAATTTGCGTCGGGTGATTTCTCCTTCGATGTGCCTGATGCTGCTCGGACCATAGAAAAGGATATTGAATCTGGACGCCTCGATTGGATAGTGGTCGGTGATTACACTGAGTTTTTGCAGGTTGTATACGTTAATCCAGAATGCGATTTTGTCCTCCTTGGGCCAGGATTCGTATTCGTTCGGGTCGAGATTGTCGAATTCCTGCAGTATCGCTCTTAATTGAAGTCTTTTCCGCCTGAGCGATTTGTAGTCAACCATCCCCTTGTCGTCGACAAAGCTTTTCAGGAACTCGGCACATTCGTCATAGAAAGAAGCAGTCGGACCGGGCTTCGGGCCATCCGGCTTGATTTCAACATGCTCAACATTATCAGGTTCAATGCTCGTCGGTTCGTTCCGGGCCGGTTCAGGCTCGGCTTGGTTTAGTTCAACATCATCAGGTTCAGGTTCAACATGTACAACTTCATCGGGCCCGGACTCATCAGGCTCGATTTGAACGGGTTTTAGTTCCGGGGGCTCAAATATTGGAGGCTCGTCAGCTTTAGGTTCTGAGAAAGAACAGCCAACAACAAAAACCGACAACATGATTACAAATATAAAAACAACACGGCCTTTAGCCATTTTCATCTTCCAATAGACAAATGCGTAATCTTGCAAAGCGCAGGAATTACCTAATCCCATATCAGCATAAGGGATTAGGCAAAAAATGCAATGATTTGTTGGCCCCCTGAATCGTATTTTTACAGAGCGGCCCTTAATCTGCAATTAAAGCAGTCTAAGAGCCGCTCGGGTAAACGTACAAAAAGTATTTTTAAATGCCGATCAACCCGTGAAGTACATGTATATCGCTATAATGATGATACACAAAACAACCGAGAAGACAACATCGCTCTTTGCCCAACTGGATCTCGATTTTTCCTTATCCTCGATGCTTGTTGTCCCGTATGTAAGGCCTTTTATTTGTTCATAAGATGGTGGTGCTGTTAAATAGCTGACCACAACCATTACTATTATACACACGATAAAGATAAACAGACTATAGTACTGGAAGAAAATGTTGTTCATGACCCAGAGGAACGATCCCTCGGCATAACTGAAATCATCTAAAAGTGCAACGGGCGTATCTATTCCCATTCGAATCAAACCCAGGATAAAGCCTACAATCAATGCCGACAAACATCCTTTGGCGTTTAGTCTTTTGAAGAACACACCAAGGAAGAAGACCACAAAAATAGGCGGAGCAAGGTAAGACTGAACGCCCTGTAAATAATCATATAAACCTTTGCCGCCCCTGATCACCGGTATCCACAAAAGACCGATTACCACCAAAACACCCATAGCGACACGGCCCATCCACACGATCTGATGCTGGGTGGCCTTCGGACGTAATTTCTGGTAAAAGTCCATTGTGAACAGCGTAGAAGAAGCGGTAAAGACGCCGGAGAGCGAACTCATCAGGGCCGCCAACAAACCAGCCACCACGATTCCGCGTACACCTGACGGCAGCACCGTCATCACCAGCATCGGGAATGCTTTTTGAGACTCGTCACGAATGACATTTCCACTTTGATCGAACATGGCCTCTTGAATCATCTCGACTTTCCCGCTTTTAGCCAGGGCAAAGCAAATCATGCCGGGTATGATGAAAAGGAAGACCGGCAACAACTTGAAAAAGGCGGCACAAATCGAACCCCTTCGAGCCACTTTTTCATTCGGCGCGGTTAATACACGTTGAACGATATACTGATCCGTACACCAATACCACAAGCCGATGATCGGGGCACAGAAGAGCATACCAAGCCAGGGATAGTTACTGTTGAAGTACCAGGCCATACGAGAAGTTTCCCTTACCGGAGCCCAGGTACCCTCAACCCCCGCAGGCACCAGCGGCTTCCAGAGATTGAACATATCTGAGCCGCAAACCGCCCGTAATTCTCCCCAGCCGCCCAGGGCCCTCAGGCCGAAGTAAGTCACCAAAAGCGAACCTATCACCAGAATAATCGCTTGCGCGGTTGCAGTGTAGGACATCGCACGCATGCCGCCGAGAATGGTATAAATACCGGTCAGCACAATCACTAAGATTGAGCCTATCCAGAAACTGTCCAATCCCAAAAAACTGACCTCAGGCAGCAGAGCACTGAAAACAATACCGCCGGCAAAAATGCCAACGGCGATTTTTGTCAAAACATAGGCCACAAGCGAGATCAAAGACAATACCCAGCGTGCCATTGGCGAGAATCTTCTCTCTAAGAACTCGGGCATCGTATAAACCAGTGATCGGGAATAAAACGGCACCATGATCCAGGCCAGAACCAGCAAACACCAGGCATGCAACTCGTAGTGTGCCATGGCCACACCGTCAGTAGCTCCGGAGCCGGCTAAGCCGACTACGTGCTCCGAACCGATATTGGAGGTAAAAATAGACGCACCGATAACGAACCAACCCAGGTTGCGACCGGCAAGAAAGTAATCATCGGCCGTATCCTTACTTTTGAGGACCACCCACCAGACGATGCCGAAAAGTATTCCAAAATACCCGATGATTGCCACCCAGTCCAGCGTAGTGAATGAACCTCCGATTTGTCCGAGAACTCCAAATGATACCATAAGACTCCCTTTCATCTAATTAGTTTGTATTTCCAATTAGGTCTAACTTCAAATCCCGAAAAATTTTACAGATTTATGCGGTCTGCTGCAACATTTTTCGATGAGAACCCAAAAAAATTTGAAACTAAAGCCGTTTTCTCAATAATAATCGGGATTTGACACTTGAAATTCGGGATAAAAGAACCTATCATTGTCGCCGTGAAATTTTGTTTATTTGAGAGGACTAATTATGGCATACGCAATTGGACTGGATTATGGGACTAACTCTGTAAGGTGCTTAATAGTTGATGTCACTAATGGCAATGAGCTTGGCACCGCTGTATACGAATATGAGACCGGAGAAACCGGCATTATTCTTGATCCATCCGATCATAACCTGGCAAGACAAAATCCCGCTGATTATATAAAGGGTGCTGAAGTCACTGTCAAAGCAGCTATACTGCAGGCGAAGAAATCCGACAGCACTTTCGACACGAACAAGATTATCGGCATCGGTGTCGACACGACCGGCTCGACGCCAATTCCCGTCGATAAAAACGGCACGCCACTTAGTATGCTCGATGAATTCAAAGATAATCCGAACGCATGTGCCTGGTTGTGGAAAGACCATACCGGCCATGCCGAAGCCGCAGAAATAACCGAACTGGCCAAGAAGGAACATCCCGAATACCTTGCCAAGTGCGGTGGGACATATTCTTCGGAATGGTTTTTCAGTAAAATTCTTCATTGCATAAGAACGGACAAAAAAGTTGCTGACGCGGCATATACATGGGTCGAGCATGCTGATTATATGACGGCACTCTTAACGGGGACTACAGAACCGCAAAAAATTAAACGTTGCCGCTGTGCCGCGGGACATAAGGCGATGTTTAACGACAACTGGGGAGGTTACCCCGACGCAAAATTTCTATCCAAACTTGACCCGAAACTTGGAACGCTGCGCGAAACCCTCAGCGAAAAAACGTTCACCGTAGACGTCTCGGCAGGAAATCTAACCGATGAATGGGCCAAAAAACTGGGCCTGTCAAAAGACGTTTCCGTTGCCATCGGCGCATTCGACGCACATCTTGGTGGAGTAGGCTCGGGAATAAAAGAAGGAATCCTTGTAAAGATAATCGGCACGAGCACATGTGATATGGGGGTCGCCCCCAACGATGCGAAGCTGCCCGATGTTCCCGGTATATGCGGCATTGTGGACGGCTCGATTCTTCCCGGATATTTCGGGCTCGAAGCAGGCCAATCCGCCGTCGGTGACATCTTCAACTGGTTTGTCAATTACATTCAGCCCGGCGGACCAAAAGCAGGCTCCCACGAAGCACTTACTGAAAAGGCCGCAAAGCTCAAACCGGGCCAGTCCGGCTTGCTGGCCCTCGACTGGAATAACGGAAACAGAACAATTCTCGTCGACCAGAGACTGACAGGGCTATTGTTAGGTCAAACACTGCATACAAAACCGGAGGAGATTTACAGGGCACTAATTGAGGCAACCGCTTTTGGAGCCCTTACCATTATCAACAGGTTCGAGGAGTACGGTGTAAAAATCTCGGAAGTTATCAACTGCGGCGGCATCTCCGAGAAGAATCCTCTTATCATGCAGATTTACGCAGACGTTACGGGGAGGGAAATGAAAATATCCCGCTCCGCACAAAGCTG
>CAZQXE010000038.1:12839-18075 GCA_964597115.1 uncultured Pirellulales bacterium
ACGAAAACTTAAGAAAAGCTGTCTGTGATGCGAACATTGAACTACAGAAATACAAGCTCGTAATTTACACATGGGGCAACGTCAGCGGGATAGACCGCGAAGCTGGCGTAGTCGCTATTAAGCCCAGCGGCGTAGCGTATGATGAGCTCACGCCCGAGAAAATCGTATTACTCGATCTGGATGGAAAAATAATCGAAGGGACTCTCAATCCTTCATCAGATACACCAACCCATCTTGAGTTATACAGAAACTTCCCGGCCATCGGCGGCGTATGTCACACACATTCGCTCAACGCTACGATGTGGGCTCAAGGCTGCCGGGAAATCCCCTGCTTCGGCACGACCGGTGCCGACTATTTCTATGGCTCAATACCGGTTACCGACGTAATGACAAAAGAGGAAATAGAAAGTGATTACGAGCTAAACACCGGCAAAGTCATTGTCAGGCGGTTTGCGAACATTGACCCAATGGAAATCCCGGCAGTGCTTGTTGCAAACCACGGGCCTTTCGCCTGGGGCAAGAGTCCCACAAAAGCCGTCGAATCCACAGTAGTGTTAGAGCAAATAGCGAAAATGGCTCTGGGAACCATAACGATAAATCCAAACCAGAGCCCTATTAGTAAAACGCTTCTGGACAAACACTATTTACGCAAACACGGCAAGAATGCCTATTATGGCCAGAGGTAACCAATCAAAGAACAGATCCAACGGACTCTATTAATGAGTTCTACAAAAACGGAGAGATTAAAATGAAAAAAACCACATTCGGCGTCATAGTCGGAAACCGTGGATTTTTCCCGGATGCGTTAGCTAAAGAAGGACGAAAAAACATCCTCGATGTGCTCAGGAAAAACGGCTTCAATACAGTCACCCTATCGATGCAGGATACGAAATATGGCGCTGTGGAGACTTTTGCCGATGCCCAGAAATGCGCTGCACTTTTTGCGGGAAAAAGCGATAAAATCGACGGCATAATCGTAACGCTCCCGAATTTTGGTGATGAAAAAGGAGTAGCCGAGACAATCAAACGTTCTGGTCTCAACGTCCCGATTCTGATTCACGCTGAGCCGGACTCAGAAGGCAAAATGAGTATAGCCAACAGAAGGGATTCTTTCTGCGGCAAGATAAGTGTCTGTAACAATCTAAGGCAGGCCGGTATTCCATACACTCTGACAGACTCACATACAGTTAAGGTTAAATCGCCTCAGTTCAAGATGGATCTGGAAGATTTTGCCTCGGTGTGCAGGATTGTTAAGGGCCTTGAGAACGTCAGGTTTGGTGCCATCGGCGCGCGGACCGGAGCTTTTAATACTGTTCGTTACAGCGAAAAAATCCTCGAACTCTCAGGCATTACGGTAGAAACGATAGATTTATCCGAAATCCTCGGAAGGGTCGAGCGACTTGCCGATAATGACAGAGGGGTCAAAAGAAAATTAGATGCTATCAAGAAATACATTCCAGTCAAATCAATCCCTGACAGGAAACTTCTTAAAATGGCCAAATTCGGTTACGTGGTGGACCGATGGGTCAAAGAAACCGAAATCAATGGCACGGCAATCCAGTGCTGGACCGCTCTGGAAGAATTCTTTGGAATAGTTCCATGCACGCTCATGAGCATGATGAGCGAATCGCTGGTACCGAGCGCCTGCGAGGTTGATATAACAGGTTTGTTGGGAATGTATATTCTGCAGTTGGCCAGTGGTACTCCGAGCGCCATTCTTGACTGGAACAACAACTATGGTGACGATCCCGATAAATGCGTCCTGTTCCATTGCAGTAATCTGCCCAAGTCATTCTTCAGAAACCCGAAGATGGATTATCAGGAGATAATTGCCGGCTCCGTGGGTAAAGAAAACACTTACGGCACTGTTGTCGGCAGGATAGCTCCTGGAGCGGCGACTTTCTGCAGAACCACTACTGACGATGCAGCCGGTGTTATCAGCGCTTACGTCGGCGAAGGTGAATTTACAAACGACAAACTTGACTCCTTCGGAGGCTATGGTGTGATGAAAATAGAAGACCTGCAGTTCCTTATGCAATACATTTGCAATATGGGCTTCGAACATCACGTCGCTGTCAACCGAACGGAAAAGGCCAATGCAATCGCCGAAGCCCTCGATAACTACATGGGCTGGGAAGTCTATCGGCATGGATAGAAATCAGGTCGTTTTTACAGACTTGACAAACTTGATAATTTGTTATAAATGAGAATTAGTCCCGACGCTTCAGGACAGATGAGCAGGGATAGATGGAAATGTCGTAAAAAATGCATTAACAGGGTATATCCAAGGAGAATAAAAATGATCAATCTTAAACAATTCGAAGTTTGGTTCGTAACCGGAAGCCAGCACCTTTATGGGCCGGAGGTATTGAAACAGGTAGATAAAGATTCTGCAGAAATAACTGCAGCGCTCGATAAATCCGCAAAAATCCCATGTAAAGTGGTTTTCAAACCTGTTTTGACAGGACCTGACGCAATAACAAAATTATGTATGGAAGCAAATACAACCCCCAACTGTATCGGCCTGATGACCTGGATGCACACATTCTCACCCGCGAAGATGTGGATAGCAGGTCTCAAGGCACTCACCAAACCAATCGTACATCTTCACACCCAGTTCAACCGCGATATACCCTGGGATTCCATCGACATGGATTTTATGAACCTGAATCAGTCTGCACATGGTGGCCGTGAATACGGATTTATTTTAAGTCGTATGCGTAAAGACAGAAAAGTTGTTGTCGGCCACTGGAAAGAAGATTCGGTCCAGAAAAAACTCGCCGTCTGGATGCGGGCGGCAGCAGCCTGGCACGACTGGCAAAGCGGGAAGGTTGCAAGATTCGGTGATAATATGCGCGAAGTTGCAGTGACCGAAGGTGACAAAGTTGAAGCACAGCTTCGATTAGGTTTTTCCGTCTCGGGATACGGAGTTGGTGACCTCGTTGCGAAAGTTAATGAAGTGACAGATGCGGAAATTAAGGCCCTCAGCAAAGAATACAGTGACCAATATGAAATGATCGGTTCAGACGACAAGGCAATCCACGAAGCAGCAAAAATTGAGCTCGGCATGCGTGCATTCCTCGAAGATGGTGGATTTACGGCCTTCACGACAACATTCGAAGACCTTCACGGTTTAATCCAGCTACCGGGTCTGGCGGTGCAACGTCTTATGGCGGACGGATATGGATTTGGAGCAGAAGGTGACTGGAAAACATCTGCCCTTGTTCGTGCAATGAAAGTCATGTCTGCCGGCCTTAAGGGTGGAACGTCATTTATGGAAGATTATACATATCATCTGGATCCCGCCCGAAGCATGGTTCTCGGCGCCCACATGCTCGAAGTCTGTCCCACGATTGCTGACGGAAAAGTTAAAATGGAAGTACATCCGCTTGGAATCGGAGGAAAGGCCGATCCGGCACGACTTGTCTTCAATACTGCAAAAGGCCCTGGTGTCAATGCCTCTATCCTCGACATGGGTAATCGATTCCGCCTTCTGGTTAATCCATGTGACGTGGTTGCGCCGGAAGCGGATCTGCCGAAACTTCCCGTCGCACGTGTTGTCTGGATTCCGAAACCAAATCTGGAAATTGCAGCAGCAGCCTGGATCCATGCGGGCGGCGCTCATCACACCGGTTTCAGCATGGCCATAACAGAAGAGTGTCTCGAGGACTTCGCGGTAATGGCGGGCATAGAATACCTGCTCATCAACGACAAGACCACGATCCGCGAATTTAAAAATGAAATCCGCTGGAACGATGTGTACTACATGTTCGCAAAATAGCATTCTTAACCACCTGTCACAGAATCTGAAACGGTTACTGATGAAATGGCAGCGTGGCCTTGGCCGAAAAAACCGATAAAATTTTTCTGGACAGCCCGAAAGAAAGCCGTTATAATGCTCGGTTTGAAAAATCGGTACTGTAAAATTCGCGTTCATTAGAGGTAACTCATTATGGCACATAAAAAGGGGCAAGGCTCTTCGAGAAACGGCCGAGACAGCAATCCGAAATACAGAGGCGTTAAGCTTTACGGCGGCCAGGTAGTAAAATCCGGCTCAATAATCGTCCGGCAGTGCGGCACAAAATTCTTTGCCGGTAACAACGTCGGTATGGGCAGAGACTTTACATTATTCGCCACATCAGAAGGACAGGTGCGTTTCCAGGGCCGAAAAGTCCACGTCGTCTGATAACCAAAAAACATAACCAGCAAAAAGGATGGTGCAATTGCCATCCTTTTTTTATATATCGAGATACGATACATGTTCATCGACCAGGCGAAAATTTGGATAAAGGCGGGAGACGGCGGGCACGGCTGCGTCAGCTTCCGGCGGGAAAAATTCATCCCCAAAGGCGGCCCCAACGGCGGCGACGGCGGACGAGGAGGCAACGTCTATTTCCATGCAGTCGAAAATCTCGATACCTTATTAGATTTCGCAGGCAAACATCACTGGCAGGCCCAAAACGGCCAACCCGGCTCAGGAAATAACAAGCACGGAGCAAGCGGAAACGACCTGATAATCAACGTCCCGCCCGGCACACTCATTTACGACACCGACCTGAATTTGCTGCTAAAAGACCTTAATGAGGTCGCAATGAAAGTGCGGGTCTGTATCGGCGGAAAAGGCGGAAAAGGCAACAAGGCCTTTGCAACACCGACTCATCAAGCTCCAAGATACGCCGAGCACGGCAAAATAGGCCAGGAGAGAAATATCAAGCTCGAACTAAAGCTCATCGCCGACGTCGGCCTTCTCGGGCTGCCGAATGCCGGCAAAAGCACGCTCATCTCACGCTGCTCTGCGGCAAGACCGAAAATCGCCGATTATCCCTTCACTACGCTTGAGCCGGTGCTCGGCATCGTAGAGTTGAGCGATTTTCGCCGATTCGTTATGGCCGACATCCCCGGTCTTATCGAAGGAGCCAGCGGTGGTGCCGGCCTCGGTCATGATTTCCTCAAACACATCGAGAGAACGACAATCCTCGCCCACATCATCGACATAATGCCGACAGATGGTTCCGATCCTGTGGAAAACTATAAGGCCATCCGCAGCGAATTAGAGCAATACAGCAAAGCCCTGGCTTCAAAGCAGGAAATCATCGTCGCCAACAAAATCGACCTCGACCCGGATAATAAAATTGTCAAAGAGCTTCGAAAAAAGCTTCCGCAGCCGATTCACCCCATTTCCGCAGTAACCGGCTCCGGCGTAAAAGAGCTCACCGAATTGCTCTGGCAAAATGTC
>CAZQXE010000039.1:0-8882 GCA_964597115.1 uncultured Pirellulales bacterium
CTATTAACGCTATCGTCCAATTTTGTGCTATGGTGCGTGTTATAGACAACGCCAGTACTACACAAAGAGGTGCTCTGCAAGACGAATTATTCTTTTAGCGATGGCGGTCTTAGCTGCGTTTTCGATCTTAGTCCAGCCACTGCTAAGAGTCTTGATTTGAATGGTTGTTTTCTCAGCATCTATTGCAGCAGGAGTATTGGCGATTATCATATCGAGGTTTTTGTCTTTGAGCTTTTTTTCGGCATTTCTTCGAAGATTCTTTTCTTCTAAAGCAAAGCCAACGACAATTTGATTCTTCCTTTTATGTTTTCCCGCCCATTTTAAGATGTCCGCTGTAGGTTTTAGTTTGATGGTCAGCGGCTTATTGGTCTTTTGCATTTTGTTTTTACCCGGTCTGGCAGGCGTGTAATCAGCTACGGCGGCGGCCATAATCAGACAATCACACCGCTCAAAATGCTTTTTGACTGCATCGAACATTTGAGCGGCGGTTTCAATCCTGACCAATTTCGCACCGTTTGGTTCGCGTTGCGAAGTCGGTGCGGTTATTAATGTCACCTTATGGCCGGTTTGAATTGCCGCGTGAGCAAGAGCATAACCCATCCTGCCGCTGCTTGCGTTGGAAATAAAACGGACAGGGTCAATATATTCGCGAGTGCCGCCTGCTGTGATTAAGATGTGCATTTTTTCTCGACGATTAACACACAGAAAATCCACGGTAAAACCGGGGGCTAAATAGAAATATAACTTATTTCGTCTTTTTTGTTTTAATTTCCGAAGCGATTTTCTCGATTGCTTCTAAAATATCCTGTGGCTCCGACATTCTGCCGATGCCTTCGGTTCCACAGGCAAGTCGCCCTTCGACAGGGCCTATCAACTGAAAGCCCATTTTCTCTAACGTTTCGACATTTTTCTGTATGGCTGGATTCGCCCACATATTATTGTTCATCGCAGGAGCTAAAAGCACCGCTCCTGACTTAGCCAGAGGACAACTAGCGCACAAGATAGTGCTGAGCAGGTCATCACAGATGCCGTTCGCAGCTTTGCCAATGATATTGGCGGTCGCAGGTGCGACGACAAAAATATCAGCCCAGTCAACCAGGGCTATATGACTGATCTGGTATTTATCAGACGTGCTCCACAATGTTGTAAAAACGTTTGAGCGTGTAATCGCCTCGAAGCTCTTGGGGCCGACCAGGCGGCAGGCGTTTTCCGTCATTACCGTATTCACCCGGGCGTCTGCTACGGTTAGCTTGCCGGCCAAATCCACCACCTTATATGCAGCAATCCCGCCGGTAACTCCCAACAAAACGTTTACATTATCAAGCATCTCACATCTCGTTTCGCGGTCGAGTTATACCCTAGAGTTGAGTCCACCTCTAGCTGCCTCCTGTTTTCTCCGCAGGCTCGGTAGTCAATCCGTCGTCGATAGTGATTTTATCCTGCAGGATTTCCTGAACCACAATTTCGAGCATCGTTTTGCCTTCGATATCCTTAATCAAAGGCCGGGCACCCTGCAGAAGCTCACCGAGCCGTTTTTGGACCAACGCCGTTAATTTGAATCTGCCACCAATTTTGTTGATTATTTCATCGCTCTTAAGTTCGTCTATCATATTTCGTATCTCATACCTGGTGTCTGCTATACAGAAGCAGACTTTTCAATTTCTTTCACTCGTTTACACTTTTAAATTCGCATCTGGTTGTTCGTTTATTGCAGACATATCGGAGCTCATTCACTATTTGCATTCCCGATAATCTGCACACATTCATTCACTGCCTGTTGAAGATCCTCGTTTATAACCATATGTTCATAATTTTGCCAAGCAGCAGCGATTTCAGCACCCGCCCCACCCAGTCTTTCTTCAGCAACATCAATAGATTCTCTGCCTCTGTGGTTCATACGCTCGGCCAGGACTTTTGAGCTCGGCGGCAGGATGAAAATCATTATCGCATCCTGGAATATTGCCTTGGCTTGTTTAGCGCCTTGAACATCGATCTCCAATATAACGGTCTTGCCGGCCCGTAACGCCTCAGTAATTTTATCTTTTGATGTACCGTACAGATGACCGAACACTTCGGCATATTCCAACAGCAAGCTCTTATCGATCTTTTCCTGAAACTCGTTTTCTGATATAAACCAATAATCCACTCCGTCAACTTCAGCTTCACCCTTCGGCCGGGTAGTAACCGAAACGCTAAGGTAAACATCACTAAACCGCTTCACTATCTCTCTGCATATGGTACTCTTTCCGACGCCGGAAGGGCCGCTCATTATCACCACTTTACCTTTTTTTATCGTATCCTGCATACAGTATATCGTATCTCGCTTCGCGTCCAAAAAGATACGCTTCACCCTTCTTTACTCTGCATTCTGAACTTGTTCCTTTATCCTATCTATCCCGCATTTCATATCGACCACACACCGTGTAATTTCCGTATCAGAGGACTTGCTGGCAATAGTGTTGGCTTCTCTAAGCATTTCCTGGCTAATGAAATCCAGCCTGCGTCCCGCCTGGTCATTCGCCTGGCAGCTCTGAGTAAATTGCTGCAGATGCGAATTTAATCGAGCGATCTCTTCTGATATATCTGATCTGTCCGCATAGATTGCAACCTCTCGAGCAAGAATTTCTTCATCCAACTTCAATTCTGCATATGCAAGCAGCTCATCAACCCTTGTCCTCAGTTTTTTTGCATACTCCTGAAGAACGACCGCACTTCGAGATTGTATCTGCTCCAGTTTTTCTTCTATAGCTTTACAGTGATTCTTCAAATCAGCTTCCAGGAATTCTCCTTCCGCAGCTCGCATATTTTTGAGCTTTTCTATCGCCTCCCGGCTGATCCTCAAAACGACTTCTTTAATCTGCTCGGCGACTTCTTTTTCCGGCGATGCCGGTTGAATTATCCCCGGCAAGCTCAGCAGGTTACCGATATCAATAGCTCCTTTAACACTGGCTGAAGATCCGGCCCGGTTCAATTTCTCCAGAACGGCCTGCAAAGCTGTCTCGTCGATATCGAAGAGCGTACTTGCCGATACATTTTTGAGCCGAAGCACGTAGTTCACTGTTCCCCGGGACAAATTGCTTCTTAAAAGCTTTTCGATATCTTCTTCTATAAACGCCGCTAATTCCGGCAGTTTTATAATGCTCTTGTAGTAACGGTTATTAACGGTCTTGATTTCAACAACATAACTTACGTTGTTAACCTCACCCTTTGCCTGGCCATAACCTGTCATACTTTTTATCATAACACTACACTCTCAAGCTCAATCATTCCCGCTTAGACCGTCATATCATTTGTCGTAAAGTACGACCCCCGCCTTATTCACCGGGCGTATTTATATCGGTACTGTTATTAGCATCACTGCCCGCAGTGCCGGTATCACCGGATGAGACTGGTTGTCCCGCCTGTTCAAGCGGTGCCTGCTGAGCCGGTGCGCTCATATCATAACCAGTGACGGGAGGCGGTTTAAAGAATTTGGCCATCACCACTGCAAGCAGCAGAAATACACCCGCCAGTACTATTGTCACCCAAGTTAAAAAGTCACCGGTCTTGGAACCCAGAATTCCACTGGCCATAGCGCCACCGAAAGCACCACTCAGACCACCGCCTCTTCCTTTCTGAATCAGAACGATCAGAACCAATGCCACGCAGCAAAGAACAAACAAGACGGCAACCACCTTCATAATAAAACCTACTGCCAAAAATGGAAAAACAGTCATATTAATTCCCCAAAATCTTATCTCAAATCACTCTTCAAGTTTCACACTTCATTCCTTATTAATCATATCGCTGCTCGAATTATAGCGATAAAATCATCCGCCTTTAAACTCGCCCCACCAACGAGCAGACCATCCACATCCTTCTTGCTCATTAGCTCTTCCGCGTTATCGGGTTTTACCGAACCGCCGTACTGAATTCGAATTTCCTCTGCTAACTTCTCGTCATACATCTGCCCCAGCAGCTTTCGTATAAAATCGTGCACTTCCTGGGCCTGTTGTGGCGTTGCCGTCAGACCCGTTCCGATAGCCCATACCGGTTCATATGCAATAGTAACCGCTGAAACCTTTTCGGCACTCAAGCCAGCCAGGCCCTTTTTGACATGACGGGTCACCACTTCTTCAGTCTTCGAGGCTTCGCGCTCGGCGAGCAGTTCGCCCACGCACAATATAGGCAAAAGTCCACCGTTAATCGCAGCGATAACTTTCTGATTTATCAACCCATCAGTTTCACCGATGACGTGCCGGCGTTCCGAATGACCACAAAGACAATATGTACATCCAATATCCTTCAGCATCGAGATGCTTATTTCTCCGGTAAAAGCTCCCTTCGGTTCAAAATAAGAATTCTGGGCGCCGACAGCAATACTCGAGCTTTTAAGGACTTTGACCACGGCTTGTAGATAAACAAAAGGAGGACAAACCGCCACCGTTACACTTTGGTTCGCTATCCCCACAGACTCCAAAGCAATGCGCTCAGCCAGATCCATACTGCTTGGGCCGTCCGTATTCATCTTCCAGTTACCAGCCACAAATGGTTCTCTCATAAAACTCTCCTGTATTTATGAAACATTGCACGCGCTTCAAAGCTCTGTTTACATACACCGAGTTAAAATTACAATAATTCCATTGCTCTCGGAAAGCTACCTAATATTGAAAGCTGCAAACAGTGTTTACGTGATTCTTCCAACCCTTCCCGGAAGTATTTGTCCGTTCTGTGACCTAAACAATCCACAAAGAAATAATATTCACGCTCTCTTTTCCTGCTGGGTCTTGATTCTATATTTGTCATATTAATGCTGTATCGCTTAAAAACATCCAGCACATCCACCAGGGCACCGGTCTTATGAGCGGTACTGAATAAAATAGCGGTCTTGTCTTCACCTGTTGGCTTCGCATCCTCTCGACTGATTATAAGAAATCGGGTTATGTTGTTGGCGATATCCTCGATATTTTCGCAGATAACCTGCAGCTCATATAGTTCCGCAGCAATTTTGGAGCCAATCGCCGCCGCCTTTGGCTCTTTAGCAGCAATCTGAGCAGCTTTGGCAGTAGAAGCAACCGGTACCGTTTGAGCCTCCTTAAAAGTAGCACTTAGCCAGTTTCGGCACTGGGCGAATACTTCCGGCTTCGAGTAAATCACCTCAACCTCTTCCAGCAGACAATTACCTAAAAGATTATGGTGAATAGCCATTAACACCTCGGCACAGATCTTCACATCGGAATCTATCAGCGCATCGAGCGTTTCTATCACACCACCACCCATGCTATTTTCGACCGGGGCAAGACCCAGGTCGCAATGGCCTTTGCTGACTTCGTCAAAGATGCTTGTGATATCGGTTATCGGTTCGTATTCGACGCTCTGGCCGAATTTCAGCATAGCCGCAGTATGGCTGAAACTACCACCGGGACCGAGATAACCAATTCGTAAAGGTCTTTCCAACACAAAAGAGCCGCTCATCAACTCACGCCAAATAGCCACCATGCACCTGTCCGGCAGCGGGCCCTCGTTCACCTCAGCTATTCTGGCGAAAACCTCTTTTTCGCGGTCCGGCGCATAGACCGGTTTGTCGGCTTTATTCTTTAGCTTTCCTATCTCCACCACAACGCGCGCACGCTCATTGAGCAACCGCACAAGCTTACGGTCAAGTTCGTCAATTTTCTTTCTTAATTCTTCAAGGGACATTAAAAAGGCTAAAAATTTAAATGTACAAATCTCTTATGCAATATCAGATTCTATAAAAACTAGTATATTTAACAAAATTTTTCTCTTGCGTCAATGAATTTGGCTTATTAGATAACATTTTGAATGCATAAAACAGGTAAAAAATGCAAAAAGTGATAAAATACGTAGTTTTCAAGACTAAATGGGGCCATTTTGGCCTTGCCGGCACAGAATCCGCTCTCTGCAGAACACACTTGCCCGAACCGGAGTCTGAGAAAATCAAGTCAAGGATTCTGAAGAATTTCCCTTCAGCTAAGTATGACAGAATTTTTTTCAGGAACATTCAGGAACAGATCAAGGCCTATTTTGAAGGTAAGTGCGTTAATTTTGGCCCGGACATACCTGTCGCTCTCGATAACTTTAGCGAGTTTTGCCGTGCGGTTTTACTTGCCTGTCGCAATATAGGGTTTGGCCAAACGGCAAGTTATTCATTATTAGCGAAAGAATCCGGCAGTCCTGCTGCGAGCCGAGCCGTCGGTAATGCCCTTGCCAAAAATCCGCTGCCGTTGATTATCCCCTGCCACCGTGTTGTTCGAAGCGATGGTTGGCTAGGCGGCTTCTCCGCACCCGGAGGAACTGATTTGAAAGCCAGACTACTAAAACTCGAACAACGGGTTAAAATAAATATTTAATCTGAATCGTACAAAATATATGCGGATTACCCAGAGGCAGCAGTTATAATTTTCACGATTAACCGTTTTGCTTCTATTGCTCGCCCATAACTTCCTTGGCAAGCTCATCGCAGTGTTTTCGTAAAGAGTCGAGAGTCTTTTTATACTTATCGTCACCAGCTAAGTTGATTGTCTCATTGGAATCGTGTTCCAAATCATAAAGCTGTTCAAATTCATAGTCTATGTAACGGATATATTTGTAGCGTTCGGTTCGCAGGGCTTCGGTCCTCGGAATTGTTATATGTTCGAATAGATTTTCATAGAAGAAATCTTTCCGCCACCTGCTGCTGCGTCCCTGTAGAAGTGGCAGAAGGCTTTGTCCCTGCATTTTTTTCGGCACATCCAGGCCGGCCAGTTCCAGAATCGTCGGAGCAATATCGACGTTCAGTGCCATCTGCTCGGCAGTAACGCCACGCCGCTTTTCGTCAGCCCGCGGATCAAAGACAACCAATGGAACACGAATAGATACTTCGTGAGGAAGCCATTTTCCGGCAAGCCCGTATTCGCTGAGATACATACCATTGTCACTGGTCAGAATGATGACTGTGTTGTCATTTAAACCGAGCTTCTCTAACTGGTCTCTGATCTTTCCGATTACATTATCTACTCCGGTAATCAAACGATAGTAGCTCTTTACTGATTCCTGGAACATTTTTTGTGTCATAAAACGTTTATGCCAAAGTACTCTGGCTTCGGAATCATGAAGGAAATCAGGCAGAGCTTCAAAATAGTCACGATCCGTAGCCTCTGGAGTCGGGATAGTAACATCCGTATAGAGGTCTTTGTAAGCGGGGTCGTAATTAAACTGATGCGTGTCACCCTCCTGGCATTGTGGTGCTTTAAAGCTGACCGACAGATAAAACGGTTTATCGGCCGAGCAGCCCTGCAGGAATTCTATCGCCTGCTCACCTATAATCTGAGTCAGATGTTTATACGTATCGTCCCTGTCCCTATTCTCGTATGTCCCGCTGCCAGTGAAACCACGCCAGAAGTCATATTCGTCAACCGGCAGACCGTCTCTTGTGCCGATTCCATACCTTCCCACGAAACCGGTTTGATAACCAGCCTGGCGAAGCAGCACCGGATAAGTCTGCTCCAGTACGTCTTCGGATAAATTCGTCTCGTTGTTAACAATACCGTGCCGGCGTGCCCACTGGCCGGTGAAAATACTGGCCCGACTGGGAGCACACATCGAGGTAGTGACAAAAGCATTGGCAAATCTCATGCCGTTTTGCGCCAGATCGTCCATATTCAGCGTCTGAATAATGGAATTGCCCGCACAGCCCATAGTGTCCCATCGCTGGTCGTCGGTTAACAGAAAAATGATATTCGGCTTCTTTTTTGGCTTGGCAGCACTTCCTGCAAGGCCGCCCTCACAGCCGGCTAATAAAATAACCGCCGTTAAAAAAACACCGACTATCAAAACAAGAACTTCGCGCCGCTTAAGATTTTCCATTTTCTTCTTCCTACAATCCTTATTGAACATCATTTAAGTAAATCTGGTCGCCATTTTTTTGTTCGTTCGAGGGCCTGTTGCCGTCGCCATTGGGCTATTTTGGCGTGGTCACCACTTAAGAGTATATCAGGGACCTTCATGCCGCGAAAGACTTCCGGTCTCGTATATTGCGGATACTCCAAAAGCCCATCGCTGAAAGAATCGTCCTTCGCCGAGTCTTCGTCACCGAGAGCACCGGCCAACAATCTGACGACCGCATCGATTATTACCATAGCAGCTAATTCGCCGCCACTCAAGACATAATCACCTATTGAGATTTGTTCTGCCCCAAGATCGGCGCGAATTCGCTCGTCGAATCCTTCATATTTGCCGGCAATCAAAATCAGACGTTTCGCGTCGCTTAGCTCGAGAGCTTTTGCCTGATTAAACTTTTGCCCCTGTGGTGTCAGCAGGATAACCCGGCCTTTTTCGGGCGTGAGCTTCCGGACGTGCTCGAAGCAATCAAAGACCGGTGCAGGCATCATAACCATACCCGGTCCACCGCCATAAGGTTTATCATCGACCTTTCTGTAGCTGTCAGTCGTGAAATCCCTTATATCAGTAAGAACGATTTCAATCAGACCATTATCCTTAGCTCTCTTCAATATCGAGCAACTCAAAGGTGATTCGAAAATTTTTGGAAAAAGCGTAAGAACATCAATCCTCATCGCTCTTGCTCTTATATCAGCTTGAAGCCGATTCCTTTGTGGTTTTGTCATCGGCCTTTTCTTCGACTGCCTCAGCATCTGGTTCAGTTTCAGCTTTTTCAGGTTCAGCCTCGGCTTTAACCGGCTCAGGTTCAGCTTCGGCCTCAGTCTTTTCTTCTACTGCTACAGCTTCAGGTTCAGATTTTTCCGGTGCCGCTTCGGTTTTAGCGTCTGTCTTTTCTTCGGCTACTTCGGCTTTTGGTGCAGCTTCAGCTTTTTCTTCGGCTTCTGTTTCCGGCTTTGTTTCGGTCTCTGGTTTTGCTTCTGCTTTGGCTTTTTCTTCCTCAGCTT
>CAZQXE010000039.1:8982-17653 GCA_964597115.1 uncultured Pirellulales bacterium
GCTTTGGCTTTTTCTTCCTCAGCTTGAGCTTCTGCTTTGGCTTTTTCTTCCTCTGCCTTAGCTTGAGCTTTGGCATTTTCTTCGGCTTGCTCAGCTTCTTTCTGAGCGGCTAATCTTTGGGCCTTTGTGAACAGTTTTCCTTTAGCCTTAGCCAAGGACCTGGCCTTTGCCCGACGCTCAGCTTGCTGTTCGGCGTATTTGTGTTTGATACCCAACCGAAGCAGGATTTGTGAAACCGTATCGGATGGTATCGCTCCCTGTCCAAGCCAATATTCTGTACGCTCGCGATTGAGTATGATTTGTTTGGTCAGGTCTTTTTCTATCGGGTCGTAATGGCCCAGCTTCTCAAGTATTTTGCCATCACGCGGCGTGCGGGATTCGACTGCATTAATCCTAAAGAACGGCCGATGCCGCCTTCCTATCCTTGTCATTCTTAACTTAACTGACATAATTTTCCTTTCGTTAATACTATATAATCAATTTCCACGATTTGCACAACGCAAATCACGAAACACGTTTGCAATTTAAGGCGTAACCGTTTATGAAAATCGCCAGATTTGCCTGGTCGACCTGAGCATCGGCGGCGATTTTCTGTATCTGCTCGTCGCTCAGACTATCAGCATTTTGTTTTTCAGCCGGTGTCATTATAGCCACTGCTTTTTCCAATTGTCCCAGTTCCTCAGCACTCGGAGCCGCTAACATTGCCAGCTCACTGGCGCCTCTAATGTCCTTGAACTGGTCTCTTATCAGCTTGCCGTATTCACTATCTTTGAACCGGGCGACTTTTTCAAGATATTGCTCAATGGATATTTTATCTTTTATCGTCGTTTTATTTTTCCTCTCCGTTTTATGATCCTTTTTCTTTTCGAGCGCTGCTTGATTTTCTTACCGCCTCCCATCAACTGGCTCAGAGCACCCATATTTAATCCACCCGAGAGAAGGTTCTTAAGCCCGCCAAAGCTGCCACCGCTGAGTGCTTTCATCATATCTCTGCTGCGCTTGAACGTTTTTACAAGGCCGGAAACATCCTGGAGCTCCACACCAGCCCCTGCAGCAACCCGCCTTCGTCTTGACGAGTCGATTAGATCCGGGTCGCGCCTTTCTCCGGGCGTCATCGAATACACAATCGCTTCCATTTGCCCGAGATCGGCGCCGTCAAGGTCCATGTCTTTGAGTTGCCCACCCATCCCCGGCATCATTTTGAGCATATCCTTGATACCGCCCATTTTCTTGACGGCCTGCATCTGTTTGAGAAAATCATCGAAGCCGAAGCTGCCCTTGGCCATTTTCTTTTGCATTTTCTCGGCTTCTTCAACCTCGAAATGCTCCTGGGCCTTTTCCACAAGCGAAACAACATCACCCATCCCCAGGATTCTGCTGGCCATGCGGTCGGGATGAAATTCTTCGAGCTTGTCCAGTTTTTCACCGACACCGATGAACTTGATAGGCTTTCCGGTAACAGCCTTTACGCTCAGTGCCGCTCCGCCGCGTGCGTCGCCGTCCAGTTTCGTAAGAATAACACCGTCAAGCTCAAGACGTTCATTGAATTCTTTGGCAGAATTAACGGCATCCTGGCCGGTCATGGCATCACAGACCAGGTAAATCTGGTGCGGATTAACCGTTTTTGCCACATCGGCTATCTCGGTCATCATCTCCTGGTCTATGTGCAGTCGCCCTGCCGTGTCGAGCACAACCACATCGTAATTGTTTTCCCGAGCGTGCTTAACGGCATTCTTCGCCACCTTTACGGAGTTTTTACTGTCTTCGCTGTAAACATCGATGTTTGTCTGCTCACCGAGAACAATCAATTGCTCGACGGCGGCCGGTCTTTGCAGATCATCGGCGACAAGAAGTGGTCTTCTGCCGTTCGCAACAAGATGCACGCCGAGTTTCGCAGCGGTTGTGGTCTTGCCACCACCCTGCAGTCCGGCCAACATTATTATCGTAGGCCCCGGAGAGACAAAGTAGATACGAGTATCGACCGGCCCCATTAGCTTAGTCAGCTCATCACTGACGATTTTCACCATAACCTGGCCGGGATGAAGACTTTTTATAACCTCTGCACCGATAGCCGCATCAGTAACGTCTTTGCAGAATTTCTTTACAACGTTATAGTTGACATCCGCTTCCAGAAGGGCCTTACGGACATCCCGCATAGCATCTGAGATATTCGCTTCAGCAATCCGTCCTCGGCCGGAAAGCGACCTGAAAACAGAGTTGAATTTTTCTGTTAACGATTCAAACACAACATTTTCCTAAATTTATCGGATACTCTTCAGTACTAACGGAGCATCTTAACGCCAATTTTTCACAGCGGACCCTTGATTCTAAGGCCAAAAAGATTATTCTGCAAGTTCAAATTTGGCCAATCTGTGGAGAAAAAGGGCAACTTTGCTATCCTTTCGAAGGTCCTGAGATTTGAAATTTGCGCTTAAGCCCTGCTCGAATCCCTTCTAAAACAAACGCTATAAGGCTTTTTCGGTCGATAAACTGTTTTATGCTCGCAAATATAAGAATACAGAGGTATACTATTTGAAAGACTCGGATTTATGATGGTTTTCTATACGACCAAACGAGTTTATCCAAGCTACTCCGTGTTTCTCTGGTAGCCCGATATTCGGTAAAAAAGCTCTTTGAGGGAGGAGTATTATGAAAAGAAGCATTGTAATTTTTTCAATACTCGCAGTTCTCTTAGCCATAGCGCTGATAGCAATTATAGTAAGTAATGCCAACAGCACACCAACAGCCAATAGCGATACCGTAACAACGCAGGAGGACACGCCGGTATCAATTACACTGATTGGCAACGATCCGGATGGCGATCCGCTAACCTATAAAATTGTAACCGGCGCATCCCATGGTAGCCTGAGCGGAACAGAACCGAACCTAACCTACATACCCGGTATAAACTTCAACGGATCAGACAGCTTTTCCTTCAAAGTCAGCGACGGAACCACCGGCAGTATCCCTGCAACCGTCTCGATCACGGTAACTAGTGTCAATGATCCGCCGCAGGCAAACGATGACAGCGCAACAATGCAGGAGGACGCACCGGTAGCAACAATCAACGTATTGGCTAACGATAATGACCAGGATAATAATCGGCTGATAGTCCGCTCCGCCACCCAGGGCAACAACGGCTCAGTAACCATCAATACCGATAACACACTAAGTTATGCACCGAATGCAAATTTCTGCGGCACCGATACTTTTACGTACATCGCCGGCGACGGCAAAGGCGCAACGGATACTGCCACAGTAAATATTACAATCAATGCTGTTAATGATGCGCCAAGAATAACTTCAAAACCAGTGACAACAACCAGAGTTTGGGCATCGTATACTTATCAGGTAAAAACCAAAGACTCCGACTTAAAAGATAAATTAACCTATTCCTTAACCGACGGACCTGAAGGCATGACAATTGATTCTGCCAACGGCCTGATAGAGTGGAAGCCAACCGGGACTCAGGCGGGTACTTATGACGTGAAAGTCAAAGTCGAAGACAGCAACAGTACCCCTATTTCAGATACTCAGTTGTTTACTATCACGGTAACTTCATTAAGTTCACCTTTGACAACCACAATAAACATAAAAGACGGCTACTGTCAGAAAAGTAAAACAACGTTATCGGAAGAAGATAAAGTTGCTCTTGTCCAATCCAGTGATAACAAGTGGTCTCAAATCGAGCGTGGATCATACATATCCTATAAATTTTACGATTCGTATATTCCGACAGGGGCGAAAATTGCGTCGGTCGTCATATATGTGGAACATTTCGAACAAGAGCTGTTTCCTTCTCAAAAACTGCAATGGCGTGCCGGAACCGGCTGGCCGGATAATCCGGACGTTTGGGCATCAACGAACGCTCCGGTTCGCAGAGGACAACAGAACGAGGCAACTGACTCATGGGACATTACAAGTTCCGCAGGCACATACGATAAAATAGATTCCCTGCAGTTACACATTAAGAATAACAACACTGTTGCCAGTAGAAATATACTGATAGATCACATCTATGCAGTAGTCAAATGGTACTGAGCTGTACAAAATAATTGTTCACGGGAATTTTCGATTTGGCATTCTGCAAAATATCAAGTATAATATAAACAGAGCAAGCTTAATTGGGGTGGAAAAACCTAACATAATTCGGTTTTTCAATTGTTGCTTCTGTTTCCTAAGAGCGTTTTTTTAGAATTTTGTTGATGAATCCGGGTGGATTTGAGCACCTGGATATTAGTTGTTGTCATAATACTCCTTTCTTCTATTGGGGGGCTGGTCAAACCAGGTCAGCCCCAATTTTTTTTATCTTTCACGACAATCGAATCCGTTCTTCAAGCAAGTTAAAACACTTCTAAAACAATCCTGCTAAATCGCTTTCGTCAAATCTTTTTATCATTTCCCCGCCTGAGAAACACCTTTTGGATTCGCCGGGAACTTCAATACCAGCATAAAAACTCTGAGAAGATTGTCACTTTAATCAGCTCTTGGTCCTAAAACCATTTTGTTTTCAGATAGATAAAAACACATATCTGAAAAATCCAATTCATTCATAAGCATTACCGCTGAAATCTCTTGACTTTCATGGAGTAATAATATAAACTAATCGTTATAAGTCGTTTCTGGGGTGGTAAAATTCGAATGGGGGGGTTCTCAAGTTTTTCCCATTTTTACACTCAAGTCAGGCTAAATACGCGACTTGATAGCGAATTGTTCGTTGTGGAGAGTCCACAGCAATAAAGATAAATGGGGTGATCATATTTTGGGGAGGATAAGAACAATGATCAAATTGGTAAAGACATCGGTAGTTCTCTGTGCAGTACTCGTACTGGTTCTGCCATGCTCTGCAAAAGCTACGCCCATCAGCACTGTTGATATCACACATTCCGGCTTCGGTGCAAGTGACGTAGTTACGGTTTGGGGAGGTGGCCAAGATGGTGTGGATGTGTACGGTGGCGTCTATATGTTCAACAAAACCGACGGCTACTACGATGGAAAGATTTGGCCCAATGGTCCGATCGGCACATTCTGTACCGAGCTGAGCGAAGCGGCACCGGAAACGACACTTACCTACGATGTAATCGCGCTGGAACAGGGACCTCAGCCGACCAGTTTTCTGGCCGGGCCAATGGGCGCCAAGAAAGCCACTTACATCCGCGAGCTATGGGGCAGATTTTATGACTCAAGCTGGGCAAGCGGCGGTTCGTATTCCCTGCAGCAAAATATCAAAGCTGCAGCCTTTGCCACAGCTATATGGGAGATTGTCTATGAGGATCTTCCGACATCAACGCTGGGGTTTGATGTCACCGTCGATAGTACATCCGGCAGTCTCGGTTTCCGCGTCGAGGGTTTAACAGACTTGACAGATATCGCCAACGTTATGTTGCACTCTCTGGACGGTACCGGCCCAATGGCTGATCTGCGAGTTTTCAGCTACGACGGAGCACAGGACTATATCGCAGAAGTTCCGGAACCGGCAACAATAATTATTCTTGGAATTGGCGGTACATTAGGACTGCTGCGCAGGAAAAGAAGTAAAGTTTAACGAATACAGTAAGGAGGGCTGAGCACACACTTTAGACTATCCAGCCCTCCGTTTTTCGTTATCTAATCAAAGCTTTTCGGAAGGAAAGAAGATATTTGTCATCTTGTTAATTTTGTTAACAAAGGCAGTCAGGAACGATAAGTCGACCGGATCTCCGATCGGCAGAAAGGGGGACGTTCATGAAGCAAGACCACTACTGAGTCGAACGGAACCAATCGACCTTAACGGATTGAAAACTACTCAGAGTTGCTGCGGGCGGTCTGTAGCATAAGTTATCAAAAACAAAATAATTCATAATATTTTTCAAACACAGGGGGAAGCAAAATGAAAAGGTTAATAACTACGGCCCTTATATTAGTGGTCGGTTTGGGTGCACCGGTGTTCGCGACACCGAGCATCGAATTCAGCCCAAATCCGAACACTGCGGGAGGCTGGACCTACGATGGAGCCGGAACGCTCAGCTTTAACCAGACTGTTTCTGTGGATAGAGCATTGAGCAGTAACGCCGACCCATTGGTGGGTGCTTCAGTGTACGTACCCACTTTTGCAGTAAGTGGAATTCCGAATGGTCCTTACGCATTGACACCATTAGGCAGTTCGACGATTACGATTGGAAGTGCAGACGGCACTCAGATATATTTGAAAGGTACGCTTGCTGCCGGCGACCTGATACCGGTTGGAACAATAGGAGCAGCATATAGTAGTTTCACGGCAGACATTACCAACCTTACAATAACCGACGCCGGTAAGGCTTTAGGCTCCGCAGCGTTAAGCGCGATTATTAAATCGGGCACCAAATCGCTTGATTTTGAGCTTTCATTACAGGGTGGCAGCGGAACGAATTATCACACTCTTACCCAAATGCTTGCCGGCGGCTATGTTGGCGGCAATGGCTTCAGCGGTGCTATGTCGATACCTGAGCCGGCGACTATCGCCCTGCTCAGTTTCGGCTCTTTAGCTTTGTTAAGAAAACGCAGGGCATAAAGAAATTTACCGTATACCAATTACCGGGGCTGCGAGCATCACGCTTGTAGCCCCTTTTATCTTGTTCAAAAAGCTGGAGATGTAATATGAGTAAGTTGCGATGTATGTGGAAAAAGTTTCGCAGACTGTGGCGCTCGAGTGGAACTCTGTCGAGCAGCATAGATTCCCACAAATGGGAAAGCAAAGTCGAAATTTTCAGAACTTTTTCTAGTAAACGCTATTAATTTTTTCAGCGGCAAAATTCGCAGAGGTCAGATATCCCATTCCTTGGAGCCTTTTACGAATTTATGCTGCACGATAACACCTACTGCTGTCGGTAATATCAGAGCGACGGGCAGAAACCATTTGTGATTAAGCACAAGATTATGGACTTGTTCGGTCGCGCCTATATGTTCGCTGCATAATACCGCTAAGAGTCCAACTACCAGTAGAGCGCCACCGCCCAGGCTGGAAAAGAGTATGACTGCGACTTTGAAAACGATAAAGGAAATCATACCGCCGGCAATCATACCAATAAGCGCACCAGCCCAAATCATGCTCTCAGGCAAGCCAGTCGCATACCATATTCCAGATGTGACTATACCACCGGCTATGCCACCTAATATGCAAACAGCCCATCGCATCAATGGCACAGAAAGCACCGCCAACAATCCCATTCCTATCAGGCCACCCATAAGTTGATTGTTCAAGCCAACGATCTTGTCGGTTACCGTTATTCCCAGAACCATACCTAATAGCCCAAAGCAGATTACTACTAATATCTTAAAGACGCGCCAGCCGTAGAAAAGACAGACCGCTCCGAAGGATACGAAAGTCAACGCCTCGATCAAACCAAGCGTGACAACATGATTCCAAAACACATCTATTGGAACTACTGCTTCTTCCGCCGCTTCTGCGCCCGAATTCGATGCCGCCTCTGCGAGTATCATTAAATAATCCATTATATTTCTCCTTATTTTTTCGTTTTTTAAAAAGCGATATCCATTTTCACAAAGTTTCTTCGCACGATTAATTTTTAATACCGTGCGAGCCTTTTGCAAAACTCCAGAATCGTCATGTTGTCCTCCAACTGATCCACGCCCTGTGGGGACGCTCTTTGCCCTCACTCGCCTTGCCGTTCGCTGCGGATTCTGTTTTTGTTCGCTTGCAGATAATTAACTGCTCGATTGTTCCAAAAGCAACCATTGCCGCAAAAACACTCAGATAAAATAAAGGTTTGTTGTAAATGCAGCTCAATGGCCTCGAGCCTTTTTGCAATAACAGGAAAATCATACCTGCAAAAATAAACATCGTTCCCAAAGCCGAACAACAAACAGCAGATGTGAAATGCCAAAAGTATATCGCAATCACCGCGGAAATTATTACCGGCACTGCGATTATCGCCCAGGTGTAAAAAGGCATCTGCGAACATGTCTTTCTAATTCTCTGCGCAGAATCACTTATGTACACTTCCACCCTGTCTATACTTTCTCGAACACCGAAAGTTTTGCCCGCAGCCGGAGCATGATTGAAAGTTATCGCTGCCTTCGGTTTTGCAATATAAGGTCCTGCCACAACGGCAAAGCAAATCACCGCTGTCAATGCCGCTGCAAGTATCGTGATGAACACCCTTTCAAACGCTATTGCAACAAAAGCTACAATGGCTGCCAGGGCCATTGCTGCAAAAATATTCAGGCCGAATAAAACAAAACCGAACACACCGCCGCTGACGATACCTGCAACTGCGATCAATAGTTTCTTAAAGCCGAGCCCGCCAAGCCAGATGAATAGCCCGACCAGGATCACAACCAGGCCCAGACCTACTAAAAGTAGCGGGCTTATCCATGCCGCCGAGTGTTCGATATCCTGCAAAATTTTAAGCATAACGCCCCTTAAAGACCGTGCGTATTTTCTTATTTACCTATCTTATATTTATCGGCCCGTACGACCAATTTTCGTTAGATAGTTGAGCGATTTGTTAATATGAGAGCTTTTTCGTGGAAAATTGGCTTTGTTTGGCTTTGAATTGGCTTTGTTTTTTCGCAGTCAAAAAACACCTAAATCTCCATAAACCATTGTTATTACTTGTATTGCATCAATTTGCCTTCCGGCAAATTGGCTTTGTTTTTTCAAATTCCTTTCGCAATATCCCTTGGGGATGGC
>CAZQXE010000040.1:0-15272 GCA_964597115.1 uncultured Pirellulales bacterium
TGCTGGTCCTCTTTGGCTGCGTAATTGACATCCATAATTTCGACAAAATCCGCCGTGTATTCTTTTAGCACGCCGCAGTATTCAAGTATCTTCTCGCCTTTTATCATCTCAAGCACAACCTTGTGGCCGATATATCTTTCCAGTAAGGGCTCGAAGGAAGTTCCCGCCGAGGCCATCATCTCCTGCTTCATCTGAGAGACATACTTATCCTGAGAGGTCAGCACCTTTCCCGCGGGCGTGGCTTTCTTGGCCTGGCTGATTAGCAGATTGATGATCTCCACGATTGAATCTCTGACGGTTCGAAAAACGTTCAGTATCCGTCTTTTCAATCTGCGCCATGATCCGGGATGATATGTTTTTTTAAGCTCTTTATCTCTTGCTGTTTTATTTTGTTCGCTGAGTTCATCGTGAAAACGAATCACAGCTTCAATATTCGGATATTCGTATTTATATAGAATGTAGCTCGCCTCATCGTGCCCTTGTTCGTCTTTGTGCTTGTCCGGATAAACAAATTCCAGTCCTGTGTTTTCAACTCTTAATTTGCCCCAGATTGTTTTGCCGGATTTATCTTCCAGCGTCACCATGTTCTGCTCAAAATCCCTCAGGCACTTGTCCCGGCTCCTTTTTCTGACGAAGGCACCGACGCCAGCGGCAAAAACAATAAACAGTATGGTTATAGCTGTTGCACTTTCACCGAACATAACGCTCAACTCAATATTTCGCCGCTTAGCATGTTTGTGAGTCCGTGACTTAAATCTGCGCTAAAATGACTACGTAATTTTTACCGTAAACTTGAGCACATTTCGGGCAGGTGGTGTAGAAAAAATACATCTTCTTCATCTGTTTGGCTTTTGACTTAACATAAGTCTTCATTTCTTCTACCCACTTGCGGATATCCTTATACGGCCCTTCAAAAACTTTCGTCAGGAATGTGCCGGAGATTCTCGCCATTTCTGCTCCCGGCACTTCTTTGGCCACTGCGATGAAAATATCCGCTCCCCAAAGCGACTTCTCATCCGAGAGCATCACAGGAATCGGTACAAGGGCGCCGGCCTCCTTTATCATTTCCATATTCCTGACCATCACCTTCCCGAAGTTCAGTGGGATATGGAAGAGGCTCTTAACATGGTCTTTGACAAATAATTTATCCTGGAAAGTTATCTCTTTCTGGTCCCACGGCTCCGGGTTAAATCTCGGGCAGCAGCCTGTTTCAGAATTTTCATATAATTTATCCATAATCATCTCCTCGTTATCCCCGCACACCACGATATTACAAAATGCAAGTCATTTTATATTTAACGATTCGGCGGTGGAACCACCGACTAAGTATTACCAATAAATTTTCTTAAATACTTTTACTTGCTTTTTTCTATCGATTTCTTTGCTGCTGCGGTGACGTTTTCTACTGTGATGCCGAACTTCTCGAAGCAGGTCTTGGCCGGCGCCGAAGCGCCGAATGATGACATACCGATGAAGATGCCGTTGTCACCGAGGTATTTGTGCCATCCTTGCTCGATACCGGCTTCGATTCCGACCCTGGCCTTGATGTCGGGAGGAATTACAGAATCTTTATATTTCTTGTTCTGTTTTTCAAACAGTTCCCAGCAGGGCATACTAACCACTTGTGCGGTAATTCCTTCTTTGACAAGCCCTTCGGCGGCGCATAAGGCAACGGAGATTTCCGAGCCGCTGGCCAACAGCAGAACATCGGGTTTATCGGCTTTGACCAAAACATAAGCGCCTTTGCTTAGGTTTGTCGCAGAACCGTATTTGTTTTGATCCAGAGTAGGCAGACCCTGTCGGGTTAACAGCAGAGCGACCGGTGCATCTGTATTTTCAAGTGTGTACTTCCACGACTGAGCCGTTTCGTTGGCGTCGGCAGGGCGGAACACAAGCAAATTCGGTATCGCCCGAAGTGCTGCTGCATGTTCGACCGGCTGATGGGTCGGACCATCTTCGCCTACACCAATGCTGTCGTGAGTGAACACGAATATAGTCGGATACTTCGACAGAGCAGCTACGCGAATCGAGCCCCGCATATAGTCGGAGAAGACCAGGAATGTCCCTCCGTACGCTCTGGTTAAGCCGCTTACGGAAATTCCGTTCATTATCGCTCCCATGGCGTGCTCGCGAATACCAAAACGCAGGTACCTGCCGTCCCGGGCATTTTTCTGAAAATCCTTCGCGTCGGCAAATTGCGTAAGGTTCGATGGTGTCAAATCCGCCGAGCCACCCATTATCAACGGCAGCTTCGGCATTACCGCACCTAAGACTTTTCCCGAGGCTTTACGCGTTGCCATCGATTCGTCCGCCTTGAACTTTGGCAGAATATCATCGAGATTAACGCCAAGCTTACCTGCCGCAGCACCCTTAAACTGGCCGGCCGGCTCCGGATATTTCTTTGCGTAGTCGGCAAACGTTTTGTTCCATGCCGCCTCTGCTTTTTTACCCCTGGCTACAACTTCCTGCATATGAGCCGAAACCTCATCGGGGACGTGGAAGCTCTTTTCGGGGTCCCAGCCGAATCTTTCTTTGATTAACTTGATTTCATCGTCGCCTAATGGAGCGCCATGTGCCTTGGCGGTGTCCTGCATGTTCGGACTGCCGTAAGCGATATGCGTGCGAAGTTTTATAATCGAGGGCCGGGCCGTTTCCTTTTGTGCTTTATCCAGCGCCTTTTCTAAAGCAGCCATATCGTTGCCGTCACCGGGTACTTCCTGAACGAACCAGTCGTATGACTCGAAACGTTTAGCTCTGTCTTCTGTAAACGAAAGCTCCGTTTTACCGTCAATGCTGATATGATTATCGTCATAAACGACGATAAGATTGTCCAGGCCCAGGTGTCCCGCTAAGGAGCAGGCCTCCGAGGCGACACCTTCCTGCAGGTCTCCGTCGCTGGCGATGGCGTAGATTTTATAGTTGATGATAGGAAAGCCGTCCCGATTGAAATAATTGGCCAGATATTTCTGTGCTATTGCCATTCCGACTGCGTTTGAAATCCCCTGTCCCAGTGGGCCGGTTGTCACTTCGACGCCACTGTCCGGCTCGTATTCCGGATGTCCCGGTGTCTTACTTCCCCATTGCCGGAAATTCTTCAGATCGTCCAGACTGAGACGATAGCCGGTCAGATGCAGCATTGAATAAAGCAAGGCGCTGCCGTGACCCGCAGAGAGCACGAAACGGTCCCGGTTGTGCCATTTTGGATTGGCGGGATTATGTTTCATATATTTTGTCCAGAGCACATACGCCGCCGGTGCCATTCCCATCGGCATACCCGGATGCCCTGAATTTGCTTTCTGCACGGCTTCCATCGATAGAAATCGAATTGTCTGGATACAAAACTCATCAAGGGCCGACAAACCTGGGTGCTTTACAGATACACTCATCACAAATTCCCCGTAATTAAAGGTTTACAATACTTTTATGCTCATATAAACGAAGCCAACAAAGTAACGGTTATCTCCTGTTATAGCAAGTTTTTTTTACATTAACATACTACAGAAGTGTATTTAACGTTTACTATACGGGAAAATGGAAATTTGAGATAAAGACCGGTTACTATTGTAATTTCTTGAACTTTCCGACTACACGCGCATCTGTATAAGTCGAGATTACAAATGGACTCAGCTGGGAAATTAATTGAACAGATATTGCTGCTTCGTTGTCAGATCGGCGATAAGAACGCTCTTGCAGAGCTCATCGGACGCTATCAGAAGCCGCTGCGGTACTTTATAAGTCGTTTGCTGGACGATGATGTGACGGCGGAAGATGTGATTCAGGATACATGGCTTACTGTTATCGGAAAAATACACGGACTGAGAGAAGTCGAGGCTTTTCCGACGTGGTTATATAGAATCGCACGAAACAAAGTTTACCAGCAGCTACGGAGAAACAAAAGGGTGTTCGAGCTTGATGAAAACCTTACCGTTCCGAATGATGTCGAAGAGGAAATCTTTTCGGACGAGGATGCGGCCAAGATACATCAGTGCCTGGCGGAATTAAATCCGAACCATAAAGAAGTGTTATTGCTGCGTTTTTTGGAACAGATGTCTTATGAACAGATAGCGAAAGTGATTGATTGCAAAATAGGGACCGTCAGGTCGCGGATCCATTATGCAAAACTCGCTTTGAAAAAAGAAATGGAGAAATAAAAATGGCGAAAGAAAATGATATAAAAGAAGAACTTCTCAAACAGATGGATACGAATTCCTCTGCTTCGGGCGATGAAATCCGGCAGTTGATCATTATGAAAAATACGGCTCGCGTTCGGCGTCTCAAGTGGATCACTGTGGTTTTTTGGATTTTAGTGGTTATCTGCTTTACGGTTGCAGCTATAATTGAGTGCAACGTCAGAGGAATAGAAAGTGACACCTTGTACATGGATACCCTTTTGGGCAGCATCTCGGCTATAATCTTCCAGGCTATATTTTTAATAGCTATCGTACTGACGATCTCGCTTTTTATCAGATCAAGATCATTAACCCTGCAGCAAATTCAAACCAGATTGGCTAATATCGAAGAGCAGCTAAAACGGATATCTCCGGACGGATGAAATTTCTTGTGTCCTTGATGGTCGGACTCTCTATTAAATGACATTAAGCATGTAGAGTGAGTAGCTGCCTGTTTATTTTTAGAGGCTCTGTTGTTTTGATTCCAGTTCCTGTAATCGCTTGCAGACTATGTCGTACATTTCTTTGGTCAATTTCAGTTTCTCCTGGTACTCATGAATGGTCAGTTGTTTGCGGCCCAGTTCGATGGACTCTGCATCTTCCCTGGCCAGGGTTTCTCGCATTCGCTTTTCAGATTCTTTGGTTGGTTCCAGTTCTAACTTCAAGCTGGCCAGCTTCTGTTCGTCCTCGGCCTCTTTCGCTTCTTTTTGCTCAAGCATTTTAATGTGAGCTTCGAGCATGATTCTTCTGGCCTCAATGTCTGTAAGTTCATCGAGTAGAATGGCGACGCGCTTCAACATCATATCCTGCCGTGAACTCAAATCCACAGTTCCGTATTCCTGTGCCAATTTTTGGATTGTCTGGCGATATTGATCCATGTGCTCCCGGAGAAGCTTACGTTCATTCTCAAGTAAGCTAAGTTTTTCGTCGCGGTTTTTCTGCTCTTGCTCTGAAGTGGTTAGATTTTGGCTTTTGGCAGCCTGCCCTCGCTTTTCAGACCCGCATCCCTTAAAAACCAACATCAGGCTTGCTAAACAAATAATCAGCCCATAAGAAATGAGTTTTCTGTTTCTTCTGAACATGGCGGAACCTCCTCAACAATAGCAGTGTTTATTAATATAAACACGCAATTTTTTGATGATACGGCAATCCGCAAGCTGATTGTAAATATCTGTTATCTATAGCTGGAAATCGGAAGGAATGTTCGCCGTTTTTGGTATAAAAATGAAAATTTTATAGGACTATTTTTGGGAAAAAAGGGAAACTTCCTTGACCTTTGTAAATTTCTCTGATACTTTGCCTGAATCACGCGAAGAGGGTGTGAAAGGATGCGAAGGGTGTGGAAGAACGTAAATCCTTTTTGCTCTCTCCACCCGCAAAAACTGTGCTGAGCAGTTGCCCTGTGCATACAAGGGAATGCGTATGGCCGTTTTTATGGAGAAAGGCGGTGTATGGGAAGGAAAAGCATCTAATGCGGGCCGGCAGGTCTGCGACTATCGGCCGGTGACGTTGATTTCATTCGAGCTTTAAGCTTCGTGTCTCCGATTCACACTTACTGCAAGAAATAGCTCCTGAAGCAGGTGAATTTGGCTCGCGAATAAATGAAATACGCGTCCGGCCACGACTATGATTGACTGTTTGATTCAGAGAGGAGGTGATGACTGAAGAATCAATAGTTAGTGACATGAAAGGAGTGCAAAATGAAAAGGATTTCAATCTTAACAATAGTGTTATTGATGGTTATGACCTCTGTGACCGAGGCGCGCCGTTATGGTTATAGGCACGGTTCTAACCGTCAACGTGTTCGCTGGTCCATTCATACACAGAGCTTAATTTCCGGAGACGTTTATTACAGTCCCCACGCTTTTCGATTCGGCCATACCGGCCTGGTTCCTTATTGGGTTCGTTACTCTCCTTATGCCTTTAGTTTCAAGCATCCTTCCGGTTTGGTTAATGACTTTGCGAGTTACACGCGCAGCGTTAATTACAACCCTCGTGATTATAGTAACAAAGGCACTGGTCGCGCCGGCTGTGATAGTGGTTGTTATGCTAATGGTTGCGGTAATAACGCCTCTAACTTAGATTATAATCGAGAAAGTTACCAGCAGAAGCTGGCGTCTCGCAAAGCAAGGTCGCGACAGTTAAGAGAAGCCAGGGAACAAAGGGAACAGATCAGGCAGGAAGATGGGTCCCGGATTGTTGCGACTTATTTAAAGAGCAGAAATGTGGATTTCAAAAAGCATAATTATTTAAGAATAGACAGCCAAACGGTGAGCGTTAGTTTTCTGCTCGAAGATAAAAATATAATCGTAAAGTACTGGAACCCGGAGGAAATTGAGCTGCTGGCGGACAAGTCGGAACATAAAAGAAACACTTATACAAAATATTTGCAGCAGTGGAAGGATTTCTGTGCCGATTATACGAGCAAAGGGGGAAAAGTCTGCCAGATAGTATCGGCTGACCAAAAGGATATTTGTTCCATGCTTATGCAATGTCAGGAACTGACCGACGGGTAGCGGTATTTTGTTTTATGTTCTCTCAGGGTAATTTCGATGCAAATTTATAGTGTCCTGAGCCGATGTTAAAGACCGCGTTACCCTGCTCCATGCGCAGGAACTGTACAGCTTTTGCTTTGGCAGCGGGTTGTCTGCTTTCTGTGACACTCTCGGCGCTGCGGGCGGGCACGTAAACGGTTGCGGTAGTATTGGCGGGGATGGTGACGTTCAGCGTAAACTTGCCGTTTTTGAGCCGCCAGTCGCTGACGATTTTGCCGTGGATGGATTCGTAGCTTGCTTTCGTGCTGTTTATTTCGCCGGGCCTGGGCCGGATAATAATTCTCTTGTAGCCGGGCCCATCGGTATCGATGCCGGCAACGGTGCCGAAGAGCCAGCGTCCAACCGCACCGAAAGAATAGTGATTAAAGGAATTCATACCCGGAGTCTGGAAGCCTTTGTCCTCGGTCCAGCCGTCCCATCGCTCCCAAATAGAAGTGGCTCCGTTTTTGATGCTGTAACCCCAACTGGGAAATGTGTCGTTATGCAGTAAGCGATAAGCGATATCCAGATGCCCTGTTTCTGTAAGCGTCGGCAGCAGATAACTTAGCCCGACGAATCCGGTCGAAAGATGCCAGCCCTTTTTCCTGATAGCCTCCACGAGATGTTCGGTGGCGGATTCACGTTTGTCCTCAGGCAGCAAGTCAAAATGCAGCCCCAATACATAACAGGTTTGCGTCTGGCCCTTAATACGAGCATCGTCGGAGACGTAGGCTTTGTTGAAAGCATCTTTGATTTGTTGAAAGAGTTTTTCATATTTATCCGCATCATCGTTTTTGCCGATGGCAGCGGCCATTTTTGATAATAATCGCGTGCTGTATGCGAAATAGGCCGTGGCGATTACATCTTTGGGCGTGTTGGATGCGATGGAAACCCAGTCGCCATAACCGGTGGCCGGACGCAGTAGATCTTTACTGTTCTTTTCCAGATACGCTATCCACTTTTTCATCGAATCGTAGTGTTTTTCGATTACTCGCTTGTCATCATAAACTTCGTAAATGGTCCACGGACAGATAATGCCGGCGTCACCCCATGCCGCCGTGCCGTCACCCATAGCGCATATTCGCGGTGCCACATCCGGGAACGCCCCTTTATCGCTCTGGGCGTCTTCGAGGTCTACCAGCCACTTGGTGAAAAAAGCCGCTACATCCATATTATATGTTGAAGTTCGGACGAAAATTTGAGCATCGCCGGTCCATCCCAGGCGTTCATCTCTCTGCGGACAATCCGTCGGCACCTCGATAAAATTGCTCCGCTGGCTCCAGATTATGTTGCTGTATAGCTGATTGACCATAGGATTGGAGCACTCGAAGGAGCCTGACAACGGTGTAGCTGAATGCACAACGATCCCGGTGACAGCATCGGGTGATGGCTTGCCAGGGTATCCCGTTACCTCAACATATTGAAAACCATGAAATGTGAATCGGGGCTCCCAAATCTCCCGCCCTGTGCCTTTGACGATATATGTGTCGGTACAGCGTGCAAAACGGAGGTTGTCGGTATAAATTGTCCCGTCAGGATTAAGCATCTCAGCGTATCGCAGGACCACCTTTGTTCCGGCCTTTCCTTTTACCTTCAGTCGAACCCAGCCGGCAAAGTTCTGACCCATATCGAAAACATACGCGCCTTTCTTTGGCTCGGTGGGTTTTCTGGGCTTGATTTCCAGCATCTTTTTGACCGTCACACCGGGATAGGCCTGGAGCTTGCCTTCGATATTATTAGTTGCAGCTACAGCGCTCCATGCAGAATCATTAAAGTCGTGCGTGTCCCAGCCGGGAATTTCTCTACTTGCGTCGTAGGTTTCTCCCATTAAAAAGTCAGCCTCAAGAATCGGCCCGTAGCGGGCCTTCCAGGACTTGTCGGTCTTGATAAATTTTCTGCTGCCATCGGCGGATTCGATTTCAAGCTGAACGAGCAGTCGTGGCTCACTGCCATAGTTCTCTCTCTTGCCTCCGAAACCCACATACCCCGCATACCAGCCGTCAGCGAGAATTGCTCCTATGGCGTTGCCGCCTTTATTAATCAGATCGGTCACGTCGTACGTTTGATAGTAAACTCGTGTGGGATAATCGGTCCAACCGGGTGTGAAGTAATCCTCACCGACGCTCTTGCCGTTGATATTCAGTTCATAGAGACCGAGGGCAGAGACATAAACCGTGGCGCGTTTGACAGTCTTTTCAACTGAGAAGCCCTTTCTCATGTAAGGCGGCGGAGGTAAAATCAACACTTCATCTGAAGGTTTTCCCCATGGCTTGTCACCAACTTTGGCAATTTCATCTGCGTTATGCCAGCTTGCATCATCAAAATCCGGTTTTTGCCAATTGTCCCGGATGGTTTCGGATGCCTTCCATGAACCATCAATCGAAACTGTCATGGTTTTACCGGCTTCGAACTCAATTAACAGCTTACCTGCGAGCCCCGCATGATTGGCGGCATCGTCTTTATTTGTACTTTCAATTGCAAGAGTATTGTTCCCAGCTTTGAGCTTATCACTGATATCAAGAGTCTGGGAAGGTTTCAATCCGGGAATTCTATGTATCTGCCGGCCATCGAGATAAAGTATTACTTCATTATTCGCAGCCAGCCGAAAGCGTGCTCGTTTAATTTTTTTGTCCGGACTAATTTCGATTGTGCGTCGGAAAAATCGCCTGCCGGTCTGTTCGCTCTTCCGTGGGTCACCTTCGCCGAACCACACCCACTTGCAGTCGTCAAGACTAATCGGCGTTTCTTTTTTCACATCTATCCCGGGGGGTGCATCGTAACCTATCCATTTGGCCTGCCAGTCTCCGGCTTCGAGCAGACCGACGGTCCACATAGCCGGCTCGCTCCAGACCGAGGCTTTGCCGTCCTTGTCCCAAATACGTACCTTCCAATAGCAACGCATCCGTGATTTTAACGGTTTGCCCCTGTAAACTATTTGATTGCTCTGGTCGGACTCGACTTTGCCGCTGTTCCAAAGATCACCATTGTTCTGTTTGAGATTTTCTTCGCTTCCGGCGACCAAAATCTGGCAGGCGGTTTGCGCCTGGCCTCTTTGATTCGATTCCAATATCCAGCTTAATCGAGGCTCAGCCACATCGATACCCAGAGGATTGGAACGATATTCACAACGCAGATGCTTTACTGAAGTTTCTGAGATATCAGTGTCTTTTGTAAACATCGTGGTTTTGTCCATGCAACTTACAGTGGATAATAGCAATACAATAGTTATTAGTGTGAATTTTATTATGTGCATAAAAATTCCTCTTTCCGGCTTTTAGTTTTGCTGAATATCTCATTATTATGTGAGTTTGGACTCTGCCGTAATTCGATGTTGTTTGCGGTCAATTATTATGATTCGAGCCGCCGTAGATAAAACGCATCCGGCCAATGTTAGGGATAACGCCGAAAGGAAATTCGGCAAACGGTTTGAATCCGCTGGGCCAATAGACAAACAGCGCCTTGCCCACCAGATAGTTACGAGGAACGATACCTACGCGGTAGGGAGGCAGGCCTTTGTTTGCCTTACCCTGCTCGCTCCACCATCTGCAGTCCTCGCTGTTGGGACTATTGTCACCAAGCACGAAAAACTCATCTTTTCCAAGAACGAGGGGAACTTGTGTTGCTCTGCCATGTTCGCTGCTGTTAGCATACATACTTGAAGTGTAGTGAAGGTCTCTGAAAATGGCTACGTGCGAGAGTGTTAGTTTACCGGAGCCGAAGATTTTAACCTGTGGCTCTATATCTTCTCTGATCTCACCTACATCTTCCGGATAACGTCCCAGATCGTACGTCCACTTTGTGCCGTCGTATTCGAAGATTAACTGGTGGTCAACGTTGGCAAATTTGATGGGCGTCTGCTTGTTCGTTTCGGGTTGTTTAATTGGCACCGCAACCAGTTCCACAGGTTGTTGACCTTTTTTATGCCTGGTGATAATTATTGTACCCGCCGATAAAATGACTTCCGCCCGATAGGTTGTCTCATATTTGCTTAGAGCGATTCCGATGCGTCCTTCCGGGCTGGTTGCAAGGCAGTTAAAGCGTACCATAAGGTCACTGCAGTACGGCAAATATTTGTATCGTGGAATATCGTCGTAAGCGTATGTTGCTCTGAAATCGTTACCTATCGAAGTGCTGTATGTCATAGTGTTAATTTGGTCGGTCGGGCTGTCCAGGTGAAACTGTGTGGGGCTGGATTTATCTATTACCCATTTTGACGAGCGTTCCGCTCTAAGTGGCTGCTCCCATTGGTGACCGTTATAAGTGGGAGTGAGGGGATTGACGGGCTGATAATCGTTATCATATACGGGCATCCAATGTTCTTGCTGTACTTTGGGCGGCTTTCGGCTGATCTGTCCGTTGATATAGACATCACCATCGATTATTTGCACTTCATCGCCCGGAAGGGCAACTAACCGTTTGATGTAGTTTATTGTCGGCTCGGGCGGATTCTTGAACACGATAACATCCCATCGCTTGGGTTCGAAGAATTGATAAATACATTTTAAGACGAGTATTCGGTCACCGTTTGCTACGGTTACTGCTGTGCCGGCTGGTGGGTAATTTCCGCAGCTCGGGCAGCGAGTGTTCGGCAGCGGAACGCTGCCGGCAGGAATTGTATCCTCGGTCAACCTCCGGCCGTTATGGTTAAAATAATGATTCGGAATAAAACCATGCTCATATTTATACCCACACTGCGGGCACCGCAGCCGAAAATGAGCCCCTTTAAGGGTATCGGCCATACTTCCGGTGGGTATACGAAATGCCTCCATTATGAATGCTCGGAAGACAAAGGCTAATATAAAGGCGGTTATCAGCCATTCAAAGATGTTTGCGACTTCATCCGCCCGATCTTTGCTCTTTTGAGCAAGCTTCTTGGCACTGCTTTTCTCGGTCTTGCCTGGAGGCATAAATACCAGTCCTGTTGAGGGGTACACTTATGACGTTATTTGTTTTAAAAAAGCCTGCAGTGACCCTTTAAACGGCTATGTATAACAAAAAAATATCATTCGAGTCATAATCTTAAAGACTCACTATAAATATAAAGACACTGATTATCGCGATAAACTCTTTGTGGGTCAACAAACTTTTAACCTGAGACGGTTTTTACATAAGTGCTTATTTATTAAGAGCATACAATCGGCTGTTTCGTGAAAAACATCTCTTTGCCGATGTTTTATTTTTCCAAAATTGTTGTTAAATATCTCTATTAGAGCAGTTTCTTTGATAAAAGTGGTGTTTGAGAGTATGCGAGGGATTTTTACTGTATATGGCAGTATCCGATTTTTTTGGGAATCTGAAAAATTTTGTATAAAAATTGCTTGCCGTATAGAAGTCTTTGTAGTATAGTGAGTTGTGGTGTTTCAGAGCGTTTGCTTTATCGGTTAATACTACTTATCGATAAGACTAATTCTTATTCTGCATAACACCATTGAAGTGGTTGCTTACAGTCACAAAATTTGCAGAGGTGCGTGATGAGCTGTTGGATAACCAAAAAGGTGCCGATATGTTGTGCAGCAGCTTTTTTGAAATGTAGGCAGAACCCGGTTTCCTAATATTGCTCTTTCCTGAAGTGAGGTAGTCTATGGCAACAATTACAAAGAAAGAACTTATCGATCGGATTGCGGAGCGTACACAAGCTAAGAGAGTGACAGTCAAATGCATAATTCAGGCGTTCCTTGATGAGATAGTGAGGGAACTGTGTGAGGATAACCGTTTGGAGTTCCGGGATTTTGGTGTCTTTGAGACCAGGACAAGGGCTGCGAGAATTGCCCAGAATCCGAAGACTCTTGAACGTGTTGAGGTTCCTGCAAAGCGAACGGTTAAGTTCAAGATGGGCCGGCTGATGAAAGAAAATCTATGCGCTCCTCCTTTGGAATCAGCCGAAGCCAAGTAATTATATCTTGTTTATATAGCTGCCGTTCACAATGAAACACGGCGAGTTCCGATTGCGGGCCGTCGGTGCCGGTTGATTGTGGAATACGGCGAATAGTTTGTTTTAGTTTGAGTTGTTCAAAAGGAGCGTCTTATGTCAGACGGGAAAGTGAAGTGGTTCAATCCAAGGAAGGGTTTCGGATTTATTGCTGCTGAAGATGGTCGTGATATTTTCGTCCACTATTCAAGTATTTCGGGTGATGGATATAAAACTCTTGTAGAAGGCGACCCTGTCACTTTTGATGTCGTCGAGGGTGACAAGGGACTAAGGGCTGAGAACGTAGTTGCCAATTCGGCCTCAGGGAGCAAAGAAGAGTCGTAAAGCTGCTTTTAGTTTTGGGTCAGAGGGGAGGATGCGAAGCAGGTCTTGTCTTTTCATTCCCTTGTTGCCTGAACTATTCCTGAGAGTCGTACGTTAGCAGTAGTGAGAAGTCTTGAATTTACCGATGCCTGACTTCAATAGTTTTAGGTTTACTGTTTTGTCGTTGAGACATACAACGCGAAATACAACATTTGAGTGACATACGAGTTATGATTGCTGGAGAATATCAATCCGGTTTGGACTGCAATGTCCTTGTGCTGAACAAGCATTATATGGCCATCCGCATAATAGGGGCCAGGAGGGCGTTTTCTTTACTGTGTCGTGATCTTGCCGAGGTCGTTTCGCTCGAGGAGGGCGGATATTCGAATTATGATTTCCAGAGCTGGTGCGAAGTAAGCCAGTTCAGGCGTAATTTCGAGCCGGACGGACATGATTGGGTCTCAACGGTGAATTTCCATATCGCGGTGCCGCGAATTATTCGACTCCTGTTCTTCGACCGCCTGCCGCGGCACGAGGTGAAATTTAATCGCCGAAATATTTTCGCTCGCGACAAAAATAGCTGCCAGTACTGTGGCAAACGTTTTCCGACCAGCGAATTGTCACTCGACCACGTTATCCCACGGACGCTGGGCGGCAAAGCAATCTGGGAAAATATCGTCTGTGCCTGCGCAGCGTGCAACGTTAAAAAAGGAGGCCGAACTCCAAAAAACGCCGGCATGAAGCTAATAAAAAAACCAATCAAACCAAAACACAATCCCCTCGTTCACGTCCACCTCGGTCACCAACGCTATAGAAGCTGGAAGCAATTCCTCGACCACGCCTACTGGTCGGTCGAATTAAAATGATTTTTTAAGCCAGTCGATTTCCTCAAAAATAGAGTATAAACAGGGTATTTTCCGGGGTCGTAATGGTCAGTCGAACATTTTCTTGGTGTCACCGTGCAACAATTTGTATAATAACAATGATATGTTTAGTAGCAGGTTTGGCAAAAAATGAGAAAAAATAAGAACATCACCGGCGCGCAGTTGTTTTTTTCGCTGCTGTTAATATCGCTAATAGCGACCGCGGGCACGGCTGCGGAAAATCTCCTGGTCAATCCCGGCTTCGAGCGCGGAAATACTTCCGGATGGAAAACCTGGGGCTGTAGTCTGAGAGCCGTACAGGATCCGGTACGTTCCGGCGACTACAGTGTATGGGTATATAACCGCACCCAGTCATGGCAGGGGCCTGTTCATTCTGTTATCGGGAAAATGGAAGACGGAAAGACATATATCGTCTCCGCCTGGGTTCAACTCGACAATGCCGCAGACGCGCAGGTCGCCGTAACCTTTATGCAAATGGACGGGCGCGACGTCCGCTATATTAATGTGGGTTCGTCCAATGTTACCGATAGCGAATGGACGAAGGTCTCCGGTGAATTTGCACTGGAGGTGGTCGGGACGCTGGAGGACATGGACGTTTACTTCGAAGGTCCGGCACCGGGGATTAATTTCTACCTTGACGATGCAGAGCTTGTGGAATTGGTTCCTGAAACCATAGAACCTAATGCCGCCGGCGTCGTGGATGTCAACACCGTTTATCAGCAGCTCGAAGGTTTTGGTGCCTCCGGTGCCTGGTATGAGGGTTGGCTACCGGCCCATCCTTTGAGAAACGAAATTTATGACGTCCTTTTTGGCCAGTTGGGCTTGGATATTTACAGGATACGAAACACTTTCGACATCTCCAGCGACAATATCAGGGACTCTGCAACAATCATTCGAGCCGCAGAGGCCTCGCTGGGCCATCCCATAAAGGTCATGGTTTCCTCGTGGTCGCCGCCCGCTTCCCTCAAAAGCAACAACAGTACAGTCCGCGGGACGCTTAAAAAAGATACCGGTGGAAATTATATGTACGATGAATTTGCCGAGTGGTGGGCGGAAAGTCTGGCCGAGTATGCCGACCGCGGCATCGATGTAAACTATGTGAGCATCCAAAATGAGCCGGATTATTTAGGCGACTGGGACACGTGTAAACTCACACCAATCGAAACGAGCGAATGGGCGGGTTATAATCTGGCTTTCGAGGCCGTTTATCAGGAGTTGGATGCCCGAATGGAAAAGCCGCCGAAAATGCTCGCACCCGAGGCCTGCGGCTGCGGTGTTTCGCAGACCTATATCGACGCGCTGATAGAGCCGAATCACGTCTACGGCTTCGCGCATCACCATTACGCCGACGGCGATTATGACAATCCCGATTCTTTCATCACGGCGATGGAAAATCTGGCGGCCAACTTCGGCTACAAGCCCCTGTTCCAGACGGAGTATTCACGCGGCTCCG
>CAZQXE010000040.1:15372-17550 GCA_964597115.1 uncultured Pirellulales bacterium
CCGGCCTGCGAATCTCCGCCTTTACCAGCCCCGATGCCAACGATCTTTCGATTGTGATTATCAACGTCTCGGACATCGTTATCGACTTATCGCTTTCGTTGGGAGATTTTTCACCGACCAGCTCCTCAGTTTTCAGGACAACTGCAAGAAGTCATACCGCTCATATCGGCCCATTCGATCAATCGCAGCCGCTATCAATCCCTCCACAGACAATCACGACCATCAGCCTGACACGTACGGTTGAAGAATCGAACTAAGCCACAGAGAGTTTAGTCGATTAGAAGATTTGCGAATTTCCCTTTGGGATACCTTACGGCAAGAGATTGGAATTAGAAAAGAATGTCCCCAAAAAGTACCGGATCCCTTTAACGCCCCTTTAACGTTGTGTTCACGCGCACGCTTTAGCACGTCGCTGTGCAACGCTTTTGTTCGGATTTCTGTGACTAGATTCCGGGCATCACGTTCCCACCACACACGGGGATAAAAGTGCCGGTGATGAAACTCGCAAGATCTGATGCCAGGAAAGCTACAACGTTGGCGATTTCCTGATCTGTACCACGTCGCTTGAGAGGAACATGGACTCTGTAGTCAAGAGTGGAGTCGGATTCCGGATGATCTTCGCTGATTGTCCATCCTGGAGCAACCTGATTGACCGTGATACCGTGCTCGCCCACTTCCCTGGCGAGTACCCGCAACACACCATCCATACCGCGTTTGCCGGCAATATAGGCGGAGGTCAATTTCGAATACTGCATGGAGCATTCGGTATTGATGCCAATCACTCGTCCCCACTTCATATTTACCATACCCGGAACAAAACTCTGGGCCAACAAAACGCTTTGCTTGACGCACGAGAGATATTGGCTTTCGTAATCCGACAAGGGCTGTCGTAGAATCTCCGTCCACTGGTACTGAATCACAGCATTGGCAACGACTATGTCGGGCGCGCGCAGTTCCCTCTCCGCACGTTTCCGCAAGGCGTCTACTGACGCCTTGTCTGTGACATCCGCCTCAACAGATATCGCCTCGCGGTTCAGTTTGCGGATCTCTTTCACCAGCGCTTCCGCCTGATTCGCGTTGCTATTATAGTGGACAATGATGTCGGCACCGGCGCAGGCGAGAGTGCGCGCCATTACACGGCCAAGCTGACCAGTTGCTCCTGTCACCAATGCTGCCCTTCCGGAGAGATCAATAGGTAGCATTATTTGTCCCTTCGTTCATTTCTTATGCTGCTGTGAACCGTTTGCTGAACATAATATTCTATAGTTCTCAGTAATACCGCTAAAAAGATATTCTTTACAATGTAATTTCTCTACTTTATGGCTATTTGCTGACTAAATAACGCCACAGATGTAATGTTATCAAGAGGACTAAGGTTCTACAAATCTTAAAGTGAAAAAAGTGTTCTGCAAATTTCCTTCCCGAAACCTATTCTACCGCTCTTGTCGGCCCATTCGATCCTTCGCAGCCGCTAACACTTCCCCCACAAACTATCACCACCATCAGCCTGACACGTACGGTTGAAGAAACAAACGACGACCTTCTTGATAATTGATAACGCTATCAGCGAGTTGTAAACCCATGAATATCAAAAAATCCGTTTTTTTTGTGAACTTTTTAGTTGACAAGTAGTATCAATATTGATACTATTTAATTATGGCAAGGATTGCTAAAACGCTGCGTGAAATGGAAAAGAATCCCAAAGGGATTCGTTTCAGAGATCTTTGTCAGGTTTGTGAGCATTATTTTGGGCCGGCTCGTCAGGGTGGGAGCAGTCATCGTGTTTATCGGATGCCCTGGCCGGGCGATCCTCGTGTTAATATTCAAAACGACAAGGGTATGGCAAAAGCGTACCAGGTAAAACAGGTGCTCAAGGCTATTGAAAGATTGAAAAATGAAAAAAATACCAAAGATTGATCATTATATATATCGAGTGACCTGGTCCGAAGATGACAATCAGTGTGTCGGACTATGTGCGGAATTCCCGAGCTTAAGCTATCTGGCCTCTACACCACAGAAAGCTTTGAGTGGAATTATTAAGGTCGTCGACGAAGTGGTCAAGGACATGGCTGCCAACAATGAAGCTATACCTGAGCCGCTCAATTCAAAACATTACAGCGGCAAGTTCATGGTTCGAGTCCCCACCGAGGTGCATCGGCAGCTTGCACTCCAGGCCGC
>CAZQXE010000041.1:0-17255 GCA_964597115.1 uncultured Pirellulales bacterium
TACCCCGATAATGGCGAATGAGTTTAATGTCGAGATCGGCCGAAATCCGGAAGGGACAGACCGCACCTGGGACGGCCTCATTGATGAGGTTATGATCTACAACAGAGCCTTGTCCCAAGGAGAAGTAATGTACCTTGTCGGTTTTCGCAGCCCACCTGTCGATCCGGGCACCGACGGTCTGGTGGCTGCTTATAATTTCGATGCCGATGCCAACGACAGTTCCGGCAACGGTTATGACGGTACGTTAATAGGTGACGCTGCAGTGCAGGACAGTGTTTTGGTCCTCGATGGTAACGGCGACTATGTGCAGACAAGTCTGCTCGAATCCATCCAAATGGCTGCCGACGGCTTCACCATGGCCACCTGGTTCAATACGAACACCATCGCAGGACAGCAGCATATCTTGTGGATCGGGGATGAGGCCGCCAACGGCTATGGTGGCGAGCAAGAGGCCCATTTGTCGATCAACTACTATGCGACCTATGCCAATAATCTGGTCTTCAACTTCGGTGACGGCTTGGAGAACGACGGCTTGATCATCAATATCATCAGTAGTGAAGAGTTTTCCGGTGTAGGCGAATGGCATCACATTGCTGGTGTTGCCCGGTTTGACACAGTAGATCCCAATGATCCCAATGCCGTCACTACGACCGGCGAGCTTTATCTGGACGGTGTGTATCAAGTGCCGCTGGTCCATACATTCCCCAGTCTTGATGTGCTGGATTATAAAGTATCGAGGGACCAGTGGAACACGGCGTTTAGGATTGGCATCTCGGGCGATACCGGCCAGAGAGCATTCAACGGCATGCTGAACGATGTTATGATCTACGATAGACCCTTGTCCGAAAATGAAATCCGATTTCTGGCTCAGTAAAGGCTGAAAAATGGCTTGATAAGCGGCTATTGTGGTAACTGTAGTGAGCTTTGGATAGCCAACTGTTTCGTAACAATTCGGGGCTTATATCGATTGATTCGATATAGGCCCCTTCTTTATTATCTTGGACGGGGAAATACCACTCTGTGACGAGAGCGTCGGGGAAGTTTAAAAAAAAGTGGAGCCTTAAAGTTATACTATGCACTCCTTAAAGCAGGAGGTTCACTTTAAAGCTCCCTCGGACTAAACCATGGAAAAGGTCAGTTCCATTTTTTTGACAATTCGCCGATTGTTAATTACGGATCACAAGGAGGCGGGCACGGCTACTAAGGAACCGGGCCACCAACCACCATACTATCTTGGGTAAGCGTAACATCCAAACCATTGTTGACTAAAACACAAGACCAGGGACCGCCGGAAACCGCTGAAAACTGTGCCGCACCGACAAATTGGGATCCTGCACTAATTCCATTGGGAGTAATTTCCAACTGATTCTGAGCGCCAACTAAACCCTGTGCTCCCACCGCGCCACCAATGCTGCCGGCCTGTTGCGCCACTGTGTTAAGGCCTACTTCAAGAGACTGTCCCTCGGCTCGCATACCAGGACCAACGCTCTGGCCCTGCATGCCATTAATAATCGCCTCTTCGACAACACCACTTGTGCCACCCACACCTACAGAACTTGCACTCTGAGTCAATATTGCTGTTTCTTCCTGAAGAGCGGCCGTACCACCGGCTATGTCGTATGCCTCCTGAGCATGACCAACCATTACCATGTTTCCACCTTCTGCTGAGCCGACCCCTCCGAATCTTTCCACAACGTTAAACGTACCTATCGAGAAACCTTCCGTCTGACCAACAGTCGAGAAACCTTCTACCGAACAAGCGACGGCAACGGTACCAGAGGACAGCAGCAGAACAACAGCTACAGAAAGTTTGAATTTCTTACACATCATATAAAACTCCTTTTTACTTATATGGCGTTCAGATTCCATTCCTATTGCTAACAAAATATTAGCAATCACATTCACACAAACCACCTTACTGGTTTACTCAATAAACAATCTCCTTTCTCCGCCATAAGACAGACCCTGCATTGAGTTTCCCCAGAGACTTTTAAATCTCCGGGCAATTAACTTTATCATCATATAATCTAAATAAATCCCTTAGAATCCTGCCATTTCACGAAGCTCCGGACTGACTTCCACTCCTTCGTATGTTCTCTGGCTCGGCATAGCAGGCTGCTCTTGTTGCATGGATTGTCCACTTATTCGCCCGGACATGTATATTGGCCTAACACAGACACTGTCGCGAATAAACTGAGGGATTCTTCTTCGGTATGCAACATCCGGCCAAAATCTATAACCCTCAGCGCTCAAAACCGCCTCTCCCTTGCCTTCCGTAATCCCACTCGATACAGAACCAAACAGAGAAACAGAGTAATTAGTCTGGCTATAAGCACCGGCAGCACCGGGGAAAGAAACGTTCGAGCCGACCGTAACGCCCTTCATGCCACCGGAGACAAGCAGAATATCGACGTCCCATGGCAAAGTCTCCGCTATCGCGGCGTCATATACGTGATCCCAGTTACGGCTTACCTTGCCTTCAAGGCTTACTTGGCCGACATAAACATAGCCAGAATTTTTCAGTAGCTCCCTATCTACACTGGAGTCAATAAAGACCAAAAGAGGTTTTCCCCTGGGTCTGCGATCGCGGACAATAGAATTCGCTATTTCAAATCCTCTGCCGCGATGGAAGTTATCAGGTCCTCCAAATACGGCTCCGACACCATTAAGGACGCCTCCTAAAAGATCAAGCGGTCCGTCGTATGAAAGCGATTTGAGAACGCCCTTGAGCTCCTTCATATCCCTTGAGTCACAAGGATTGAACGCCCGTTCGTAAACTGTATCATCACTATTGGGTCCATTGGGGAAATAACCCTTGACTGTTCCCCATCCTCCATGATTCCAGTAGGGCAAATAGGGAGGAAATACAGAAAGCGGTGGTGTCCGCGTCTTGTAGTTCGAAACTGACCTGGTATCGATGCTCGCACCGGAACTGGAAGCAGCATCCGATTTAGAGCTTGCATCACCACCTTGAGAAGCGGAAGAGGCATCACCGCCTTCAGAAATGGAAGTCGAATCACCACCACCCACAACGGAAACATCCTGATACTGATTGGCACCAACTTCATTGCCTACCGTAACGACTGTGTCGCCTCCGCCGCGGGGATTATGCGAGTTAATACCATACGCATAGGCGCTGATAATTAACGTAAACATAAGCGCCAAGACTACAACTGACCTTTTCATGATTCTTCTCCTTAATAGAAATTCCGTTTCCATGTTTTACTAACACTTACCAACACCCTCCTGATGCTCCAAAATAAGTGTCGTTTTCCTTACTTATGCGCCTCCTTCCTTCCCCTCAAAAATCATAATCAGGTACTTTCACTTTTTTTAAGCACTTATACATATGTTTTATTCTTCATTAGTGAAAAATAGTCGGCTATTTCTGCAAACACACCGGGGACTAAGCCACTGTTGCTGTGTAGGTTGGAAACGAATCCGCATGCTGGGATTGTTGCTATAAACACAGTCCGCTCCGTTAAAACCAGAGGAACCGAACCCCATTTCAATGAGAAAAGCTGTAACAATCCGTTGCAATCTGATATGAGTGTCCATCCTCATCCAATCAAAATGTCCTATGTCCAAATCCCGTAAGCCGGCAGCCGGTGTTACAGGATAAAATAGCCGCTCCTGACTAATTCCCACATATCTGAACTGGAAAGTATAATGTTATAGGACGTCTGTTGGAAGGGAAAAAATAAATTTTTTTCGGTATGGCAACGCCGGTGTTCGTTATTTGAGAAATCTTCACCCGACCATGCGGTTAACGACAATCTGGAAAAGTTACGGTATCGTTAAAACGACCGTTTTTACGTCATTTTATCTCAATAACCGAGTTTAACTCGCCAAACGGATTCAGCTCCGTTACCTCATTATACGGATCCTGCTGCCACTGACCATCAACGACAAGCCGGTACCGATATCGGCCGAAGGGCAGTTTCATCTCGGTCTGCCAGACGCCATTCTCATCCACCTTTTTCATCGGCGTATGTTCCGGCTGCCAACTGTTGAAATCACCGGCAATCTCGACACTTTCAGCACGCGGATACAGCGTTACAAATACTATGGCATCGTCAACCTGGTTCACGCCGTAATAATCAGAAAGCTTAGCAGAAGTACTCCTTTCGGAATCCTCCGGTCTCAGCGCTTTAGGACGGTCAACCGCCGCAAAAGCAGGCTCTCCGACCTTCACAGGTGGTTTTGTCGCCTGTAATAACTCATCGGCAGAGGCGCTAATAGATTCAAGCTGGCCGGCTAAAGAATTGACAAATTCATGGCGTTGCTGCTTGGCCTGAGAACCTAAAATTTCCTGGGCAAGCGAGCAAAAATCTCTTTGGCCTTTACTGGCAGGATCGTATTCACTGATAGGCTGGCCAAAGCTGGATGCCTCCTTGATTTTGGTATTGAAACGAACGATTATCTTGAACATTTTATCGCCGAAATGGTCGCGTAATTCGGCCAATATCTCTCTCGCCAGCTTCGTTCTTATATCATACATGCTGGCCAGGACTCTGACATTCACATGCTGGCTGCATCGCCTGCAAAGTATACTAAGGGTCTCAAGCTGCTTGCTTAGCCCATGGAGTGCAAAGTAGCCCGTTTCTACAGGAACAATAACATCAGTAGCAGCCCTTAGCGCATTAAAAGTCAACAGGCCTACGGCAGGGGGACAATCAATTATTGTGAAGTCATAATCAGCTTTTATCTCGTCCAAAGCATCTCTCAGGCAGCACTCACGATCAGGAACACCGGCCATCTGCTGCTCGAACGCAGACAGGTCTATGCTGGCAGGCGCTAACTCCAGTCTGTCGCTTATCTGCCAGAGTATTTCTGTCAGCTTTATCGGTTCGTTTCTGCTCGCGCTAATCAGCACATCGTAGATACTTTGTTCAATCTGTTCCTCGGGCACAGCAAGTCCGACCGCGCAATGCGACTGCGGATCCATATCAACCAGCAAGATTCTCTGGCCCAACGCGGCAAGAGCGCTTGCCATATTTATGGATACTGTTGTCTTGCCACAACCACCTTTTTGATTCACAACCGCTATGGTTCTCATAATCTCTCCAGGCTCTCAGTTCTCTTAATCTTGCAGTCCGGCGCAAAATAGAATTCCATCTAAAATTACAGTCCCAGAAATCCTAGTTCTTACTGCCGAAAACACCTTTTCCATGATATAAAGACAACTATATACCTTATATTAATGTTATTCGGCAAAGAAATATAAAAAACTTTATCCTTTTATGGGACCAGCCGATAAAAAAGCCAAACAACAATATGAGCCGCGGTGCTTTTGCATAGTTTGTGATTTAAAAAAACTTACCGAAAGCGGTATATAACAGGCCCACGTGGCATTCGTAAGTATCGAAATTATACAGTAAGTTCCAAAGAATGAGAGTTAAAAATCATGCGGTGGGAAAATTTCTCTCTTTAATTTTTCCGCTTAAAAATTAACTGTTTAATGGTTAATCACTTGAACTGATTGCTCTTCTGATTTTTTTTAATAAGAACGTCCGAAAACTAATCCTGCCTTAACCATAACCAGTTGCGAGTGATAAAAAGTAAATCGTCAAACAATATCTTGCCGTTATTATTAAAATCATACTTTATATCATAGCTGAGGGAGTTAATAGAACCAGAATAATACTCAGCAAATAATGCAAAATCATAAAGATTAACTATGTCATCACAATTAAGGTCTGGCTGAGCAGGTAAAAGTTCTCGGAGCGGTATCCAGTTTATATATTCCTCGATATTGGTATATCCATCACTATCACGGTCGCCGTTAGCATCATTAAAGTTGAAGGGATCAAGACAACATACTCGCTCCCAGTCATCCAGCATGCCGTCGTGGTCAGTATCGATTGGCGGTGAGTCAGATTCCAGTTCAGGCCAACTGCCGACCTCATCCTCATCGTCGATAATACCACCTGTTCCATTTATCACATCATCGATAACACGAACGTCCACCGTATCGCGCTCAGGAAATGTCGTGCCGGCATTGGCTAAAACCAGCTCATAAGCTGTTAATCCATCATCCGTCTCCACCGGCGGGACAGCAATCGGATTCAATAGCTCATATTCTGCCTTCCAGCTTTCGGGACAACCACCAAATCTAACCAGGCTCCAGGGATCTCGCGGGCAACTGCCGTTCATCCAATTGTCGCTGAAATATGCTTTACTGTAATAGCATTGTTCTCTGAAAGCGTAGTCACCGGTGGAATCGGGGCCTTCTATGTAATAATTGCCAATAAAGTTCATTTGGGTAATACTGTCCACATCAGCATTATATCCCGCATAGGAGCCACTCCAGTTGTAGACTACATTATTGCGGAAATCAAAAATCAAACCATCGGGATCTATATTATGGTTATTGTAATTACCCGGGCGGGGACTTCGGCCCCTGTGATGTGCGTAAAGATTATGATGAAAGGTATATCCGTTTCCCCAGCCTCCCCGGACTAAAGAACCGTAGCCGTGGCATCCCTTGGAATGGATTGCACAGTTCAGGCTCTCAGTAATCATACACCACTGGATCGTAACATTACCCAGATCAATATCGTCACCGGCAACCGACAACGTCTCGTCAACTCCCCAACTCACCGAACAATGGTCGATAATGATATTCCGGCCCTTCGAAACCCAGAGACCATCCACTTCTACTTCTTCGTTGTCACCCGGCCTAATTCGAATATAGCGGACAATCACATGATCAGTCTAGATGGTAAACATGTAATTCTTAAGACATATTCCTTCGCCGGGAGCGGTCTGTCCCGCAATGGTGATGTACGGGTTGTGAATCGTTAAATTCGAACTTAGTTCGATATTGCCCGCAACTCGAAAAACTACGGTTCTGGGTTCGTTGACTTCTATAGCTTCCCGTAAGGTGCCCGGACCGCTGTCATTCAGATTCGTAACTTCGATGACCCGTCCGCCGCGACCGCCGATACTCAGAGCGCCATAACCCTCAGCCCCTGGAAAAACCGGTAAAGTTTCTGTCGGCAGGGCAAAAACGCTGCTGAATCCAAACAGCAAAAACAAGCAAGCAATATAAATATTCGTTTTTTCAATAAAATCCCATTACCTGCAAAAGCATATTCACCGACATCCTACACCAAATAAAACCGAGTGATATCAGAATGAATATTACACCGGAATTGCCGGTTTTTGATTGGCCTCGTTACTGAAAATAATGGGCCTATACAGAATCTATCCGTATAGGCCCCAAACTTATATAAATCGGTCACATTAACCGAGCTAACAACAGCTTCATTGGCCAGCTTAAAGCTACGGCCGATACAGACGAACATCATCGAAGAATACGTGGCCCTGACCACCGGCAGTCGGATTGGCTTTGTCGCCAAAACCAATTGATATCGAACTAACATTGGCAAGATTCACGCCCTGATCTGCGAATTCCTGCAGCGGAATATCCCACTGCGTCCACTCAGTGACCAGCGCCGCATTCCTATCGTCATTAGTTACCACTGCGTTACCATTGAGAGCAACATACATCGATTCAGCAGCATTAGTCTCAACGCCATAGTAAAACAGCGTTAACGTTACAACGCTATCCCGAACCCAGTCCTTCATAGTAGAAGAAGTAAAGAACCACTATATAAACCTGGTGGCATTGAAATCGGAAGAGTAAAAATCCCAAAAAATCAAAATACCCGGATTTTCGCGTGAATCTTACAAATTTGACGTCTCATTAATAAAAACTGCCATTCCATACTACCTTCATGCAAACATCTACCAGTACTTAACTTATGACAATCAGTCATGAGTATTACTATTTGCACGGTTTTCGATTTTCATAGCCCGCGGTTTAGGTAAGCCTAATAATTACAGCAAATGGAGTGTAATCCGGCAGCGTTTGGCTACAAATACCAGCAAATATATACAAAAAATCATGTCTTTTTTCCTAATTTCTACCCACTTTTTTCAACCGGAGTGTCATACCGTTGTCACAGAAAGAAAAAAAATCCTTCTAAATCAGCAGCCGAATCCCTATTATTTTGTTAAACCGAGAGAATCCTCAGCCCTGTACAAAAAAGGCGATTTCTGCCAAGAACCGGCTTGGATTCGAGGAAAACCACATCCGACCCTCCAAATAAAGCAACTATCCACTATCAGCGGAAAAAGTTTAGATTCATGTTTCTGCACAGTTGAAGACTTTACCAATCGGTCTCGGCAAGCTACTGATGCAAAATCTTAAAAAAAAGCTAACACAGCACAAAGCAGGCCTCGGAATTAACTCGACATTCTTCGTTTTGAAGCAATTATCCACGTTTGAGAAAATTTAACGCAAACTCGGCAGACTGCCTGAACACGGCCTTATTTCCTTATTAGCTCCGAAACCAGCCATAAGATTAGTTGCCCTGAATCTGTATTTTATGAAAAAGTACGAAAGTTCACTGGAAATATCACGCTAAATCTATTTCAATAGTAAGTTCACGGATGTAAGTTTATCTGCCAACTTTGTAGTAATCCTCAGGATTGCTCTCTGGTGTATAAAGGTTAAGTTTTTAGGTCATATCGCCGATTTATGGGTGAAGAAAAGGACTTTTTTAGGATTCGCAGGTTGTGAGAATTGACAAGCGCAGTATCAAATCAAATGTAGCAACCGATGTTTACATCAAAGCATCGGTCACCCCGAATATTGCCTTACAGGAACAGGCAAATGAGCTTTTCGGCGGTATCCGCCAGGTATTAGAATCGGAGGAGGCTCACATTCTTCAGGAGAGGATTTTTGGTACTGAGGCCTCTTTGAAGACTGTTCGTTCGATAAGGGCAGATGTTTACGGCGGTTATGATGATGGTGTGGAGCCGGCCTGGCTGGTAGTTCCGGAAGGGATGAACGGCCAGATCGCCGGTGTGCAGATGCATGCTCTGAGTAGCGAGGAAGCACCAAAAATTCTGAGCTCGGGAGACAGACCCTGCGGGCGCATAGTGCATGTCGGTGATAGCAAATATCTCACCATCTCATGTATTCAAGCTCCCGAGGCGGGACAGGCAGCTAATCAGGCACGAGTCATGTTAGAAAAAGCCGAGGCGGTATTGAAACAAGCGGGTTGCGATATGTACTCGGTGCCTCGTACCTGGATATGGCTCAGGGATATTCTTTCCTGGTACGATGACTTCAACCTGGTAAGAAACAGTTTTTTCACTGAGCGGGGACTTATCGGCGAAGGCACAGTAAACAAGATGCCGGCCAGTACAGGGATTGGAATTAGTCCCGGTAACGAGTCTACTTGTGGGATGGATCTTGTGGCTGTGATTGGTTCGGACAAATCAATAGAGTATCTCGATGCCGGAGGGAATCAAAATTCCGCTCTCAAATACGGTTCAGCCTTCTCGCGAGCTTCCCGGGTCGAGACACCAGCAGGATCAACCGTGTTCGTCTCAGGAACAGCCTCTATCGACGCAAGTGGAAAAACCACAAATACAGGGAACGCATCGAAGCAAATCGAAGCAACAATAAACAACGTGCGGGCGGTTCTAAACGAAATGCAATATCATGACAAAGATGTCGTTCAGGCTACCGCCTATTGCAAAACCGCGGAAATCGAAAAACTCTTCTGGAGCCAATGGAGTGACTTGGCCTGGCCGAACCTAACTGTCATAGCTGATGTTTGTCGTGACGATCTGCTTTTCGAAATGGAAGCAACTGCTGCAATTGCCAGGTAAGCGAACCAACGATAAATCTGTGCGTACGCTTGAAGGTGTCAGACTTAAATGCCGAAAAAAACAAGAAAAAAGAAGACACCTAAGAAAAAAATATCCCGGCGAAACCGGCACCTGCCTGTGGATTCCCTAATATTTTTCGCTTGCACCTACCTTTACGTTCTACTGGTTATTGAATCCCGCCTCATTTATCACAGCTTCGGAAATTTCATAACTTATCCCGCTTTTTCTGTGGACTGGGGATTTCTCAAGAGTTCTCTGAGTTATCCGGGCGGTATAGTTGAATACGCAGGGGGATTCTTATCACAACTGTACTACTTCTCATGGCTGGGCGCACTAATTGTTACGGTAATCGCCTTGCTTATATACATTGCCACCAGGATTCTTGTCAGGTTGTCGGCAGGAGATAGATTAAAGCTAATATGTTATATACCGGTTGTTATCTTACTGATGATTTACAACCGTTACGATAATCAAGTAACCAGTTTCATTTCTTTATTGGCGGTACTCTGGTTGCTGGTAGCATACGAAAAGATGGCCGTGCGTAACAGTGTCGCCCGTGCAGTAATGTTTCTGGTTATGTTTGCTCTGCTATATTATATTGCCGGCGGGGCGTGTTTTGTCTTTGCACTTTTAGCTACGATTCATGAATTTATCATTCGAAAACACCGTGCCTTCAGCGTGCTGTTAATTACCGCAGCAATTGGAGCTTATTTTATCATCAGATATGTTTTTTATTTAGAAGCAGAAATCATCCCCTTACAAGTGTTAAAAGTTACATTGAAACCTGACCCATGGATTAAAATCTTCATGTTCTGTCTGTATTTTTTCTTTCCACTGGTTTTATTCGGAGCAGGATTATGGCAGGCATCGGTCGGAAAAAACAACGCTAAATGGGCTATAAGAACAGCGTTGCCGATTGCTATTCTTGCGGCAGGTGTTCTCGTCTCATTTGATAGTACTAAAAAGAAATTAGTGCAGGTAGACTACTTCGCTCAAAATAAGATGTGGCCTGAAGTTCTCCAAACCGCTCGCCGCATTCGTCCTGAATCATACGATATCTTCTGCGTTCATGATATTAACCGGGCATTGTATAATACCGGCAGACTCGGCGATGACATGTTCCGTTATCCGCAGAATTTACAAGCTTTGATACTTTCGCGTTCCGAAGCGAGTAAACCCTCCGGCAGGTTATTTTTAAAAAGGAGTCAGTTTCTTTCGCAACTCGGACACATCGGAATCGCTGAAAGAGACGCTTTCGAGTATATGGAACTTGCCGGCAACAGTCCTGCAATTCTCGAACAGCTTGCGACGATAAAGATGGTCAAAGGCCAGGTCGAGGCAGCAAAAGTATTTCTGAAGGCATTGAGCAAGGATTTGATATTCGGCAATCGCGGACGAGAGATGCTTCAGTGCCTTGAACAGGACCCTGAACTGGCAAGTGATCGAACGATTCAACACATTCGCTCGGTCGCCCTCGATAAAGACAGTGTCAGCTTTGATTTTGGTGCGGGCGAATTTTTTCAACAGCTTCTGGATAAAAATCCCAACAATAAACTTGCGTTCGAATATTTGATGGCTGTTCATCTTCTGACCGGGCGGATGGACCAGATTGTGGAGAACATTGCGCGTCTTAAAGACCTTGGCTATGAGAGAATACCGCAGTGTTACGAAGAAGCGATTTTAATTTATATCGGCCAGGGAAATACTAAAATAAATCTACACGGCTGGCAGCTAACACCCTCAACAATTAACCGAATTAAAGAGATTGACAAAATATACAAGCTTCAGGGTGGTAGACAAAACGAGCAGGGCATAAGGAACGCGCTGGGGGCGGATTTTGTCGACAGTTATTTCTTATATTATCTCTTTAGAGCGCCGGGAGCGAGAAGATGAGAAAACTACATAGTCGCCTGATGCTGATTTGTGCAATCGCCGCTGCAGCGGTTGTAGTGTGGTTAACATTGAATAACGCTACAGCGGTAGTCAAAGACTACAGAGAAGTTTCCCGTATGCCGGCCATCAAGCCCGATTATACAGGGACGGTTATTCCACCGAATATAGCGCCTCTGAATTTTGTGGTTCTTGAGCCGGGCACAGATTATCTTGTAAAAATATACTCGACGAACGGAAAGTCTATCGATGTTCCCAGCAGGACAGGTAAGATTCAAATCCCTTTGCGGCAATGGAATTTACTGTTAAATGCTAATCGTGGTAAAGAGTTATTTTTCGATATTTATGTGAGGAACAAAAACGGCCCCTGGAGCCGATATAAAACAATTACCAACACTATCGCAAAAGAGAATATCGACAGCTATCTTGTATATCGTTTTATAAAACCACTATTCAACTGGTGGAAGGACGTCGGCGTTTATCAGCGCAACCTGGAAAAATATGAGCAATCTGTAGTCCTGCATGGTAAGTCTTTTAATAACGGCTGTCTTAATTGTCACACTTTTCTGAACAATACACCTGAATACATGACATTGGGTATTCGTAGCAACATTTACGGCAGCGCAACACTGCTTGCCGGTAAAGAGAAAGTTATTAAGATAGGGCAAAAGTGGGGCTATGCAACCTGGCATCCCAGCGGCCGACTAGCAACATATTCGATAAATAAAGTTCGACAATTCTTTCATAAGACCACGCCTGAGACTCGTGAGGTGGTTGACCTTGACGCAGCCATCTACTACTACAAGGTCGATAGTCAGCAGATAAAAATGGCAGCCGAAATATCTGAAAAAGACAGACTGGAAACATACCCGACATGGTCGCCGGACGGTAAATACCTTTATTTTTGCAGCGCCCCAATACTGTGGGAGGATCGGGATACGGTACCACCGGAACGTTACGATGAGGTCAAATACGACTTGCGGCGAGTCGAGTACAACATGGAAACAGACGAATGGGGTCAGCCCGAGACAGTACTGTCGGCAGAAGAGACCGACATGAGTATTTTGTGCCCGCGTATTTCTCCGGATGGAAGATTTCTGGTATTTTGTATGTGTGACTATGGCTGCTTTCCGGTGTACCAAACCAGCAGTGACCTGTACTTGATGGATCTCCATAAGGAGTCCTCAGGACTGAAAACCGGCAAATATGACAAACTTCCCATCAACAGCGAATATTCAGAATCCTGGCATAGTTTCTCCAGCAACAGCCGGTGGCTTTCTTTCAGCAGCAAACGACTGGACGGATTATTTACGCGAGTCTATTTCAGCTATATTGACGAAGATGGCCGGGCATATAAGCCTCTGATCCTGCCCCAAAAAGACCCAACTTATTACGACTCATTGCTGCAAACCTATAGCGTTCCCGAGCTGATTACCCACAAGGTTGAGGTGAGCAAGAGAGCTTTAGCCCGAGCAGTTCGGGCTACGGATGAAATCGCCATGCCCATTTCCGGCGCCACTCCCATGGCTGGACATACTGAACCCTGGCAGGATCGTGAATAAAATAAATGGTCGCCGATTTACGAACCCTGCAAAACAGCGACCATTGCAATCTTTCGGCAACTTTTTACAGCCGAAGTGCCATACCGTTGTCACAGGTAGAAAATTTTTCCTCCAAATCATCAGAAAAATCCGTACCTTAACTATTTAGTTAAGTTACAGATACTCACCAGTTCGATAAAAACCGGGTTTCGTGAAGAAATTGTCTGATTATCTGACAGGGTTAAACTCAATCTACAGCAAAAATGGAGAGTCAGGAAAGGTCAGTAAAACAAGCCAAAGTATGAACAGGGAGTCCCATAGCCTTCCCGCCCTTCGTCTATATGAAACAAAGGACATTGGCATAAAGTTTGGAATACAAAATGACCGTAGGCGTAGTATGGATAAATCCACAGCTCTGCCGAATCGGTTTCTGGTTGATAATAAGGTAATCTTAACTGCTATCAAGTTCGAATAATATACAAGCGCGGGAAAATAGTAACGAGGTATTACCCAAGGAGATTAAGATGGTCATATACATTGGAAATCTGCCCATCGAATCGAGTGCACATGACCTTATAGAACGATTTAAGCAATATGGTCAGGTTACATCAGTTAATATTATGACGGACGAAGTCAGCGGCGGCGTGCTGGGATTCGCATTTGTCGAAATGCCGTTGGAAAGTGCGGCCAGCCAGGCTATTGCCGGTCTTAACAGAACAAGAATTGGAAATAGGATTGTCATGGTTTGCGAAACGGCACCACGTATCGAACGCCGAAGCTTCGCGATAAAATTCGCCGAGCCCATGCACAGAATAAGCTGAGGTTAACTTGGGCTCGCTAACAGAAGTCATCTTGAAATCGGGAGCAGGATATGTTTGAAGTAATGGATATAGCGACAAAGATGGTAATCGCCGCCAGGCCCGAGATGCCGATATACGACGCAATCAGGCTCATGTCCGACAGAAACATAACGGGTCTTCCTGTCGTCGATGCAGACCTGAATCTTGTCGGCGTACTTTCAGAAAAAGACGTTCTTAAACTGCTGTATGAAACACTGGACCGGGCCGACCAGACCGTAGACGATTATATGAGTACCGACTTTATCAGTCTGGACGAAAATGCGACCCTGACCGATTTGTGTGACTGTATCATTGACGGCAACCTTTGGAAAGTGCCAATCACAGAGGACGGCAAATTGCGCGCAATCGCCAGCAGAAGCGACATCATCCAGGGAATTTTAAGGATCAAACATCAGTCTCTTTGAATTGATCTTATAATTCCCAACAACGAAAGAACTATTCCCACTGAAGGCAGGCACTACGCCGCTTGCATTTTTTTCGACAACTTCAGCAATACGAAAAAGACAAAAAGGATTCCCTCGCTCGATCCTTCTCGGCGAGGGAATCCGTAGTGACATTCGGCATCGATATATCGATTGTATCCCCGATACAGGACACGCTACGAAACTTGTCAGCTTTTGACCTTGACCTTCACGGCCTTTGTCTTCTCGGCCTTCGGCAGTGTTATGGACAGCACGCCGTCTTTGCACGCTGCATCAATCTTATCCTGGTCGACATCGGTGGGTAAAGTCAGCTCCCTTCGGAAGCTTCCGTAAGTGCTCTCAACGTGGTAGTAACCTTTTTCCTTCTTCTCTTCCGAGAGTTTCTTTTCTCCACTGATGGTCAAAGTGTTGCCATATACGGAGATGTCGATGTCCTCGGCTTTGCAGCCGGGAACTTCGGCCCTCACGATAATGGCATCTTTTTCATCGGCGACGTCGATAGCAGGCCAGGCCTTGTATCCTGAGAACGGCCTGTCCAGTCCTTTGAAAAAGCTGTCGAACAAATCGTCCATCTCGTTATGGAGTCTCGACATACTATTTCTATTTGTCCTATGAATGGGTACCAGTGCCATAGTGCACCTCCTTTCATAATCATCGATTCTTTTTAATCATTTTCTTTTTTTGCTTTCTAAAGCTCTGCTTATCTAAGGAGCAAAATACATGCCAAACCGTTCACCGGTAACAAACATTCGAAACAGCCGATTTATTGCCTCATCAGCCCCGCTGTCCCTCCGTTCAGGCTGTCAATTTGGCACCTATTCTGTCAATATGGTATGGCTGTTGTATTGGCTGGGAAAATACTGTAGACTAATCGCAGCTTAAATTTGTTTTTTAGACCAAAGGGGTAAAAACAAAATGACTGAAAACAAAAATGATTCGAGTGATACTGCAAAACAGGTGCTCAAATTAGATGCCCTGCACGTACATATACGTGACTCAATAACGGACTTCACCGAGAAACTACAGGCAGCACTTGGGGACAATCTCAAGAGCATTACAATTGTCGGCAGCAGTTTAACGGAAGATTTCAAGCCCGGCCAAAGCGATGCCAATACAGTCCTGGTCCTCGGCAGGCAAACTTTATCCTCGCTCAACGCCCTTGCCTCGCTGGCCAAACCGATGAGCAGGAAAAAGATTTCTGCCCCACTGCTTATGACGCTATCTTATATCGAGCGTTCACGCGATGTTTTCGGCGTCGAATTTCTGGACCTTCAACTTACTCACCAGACCATCCTGGGCGAAGACCCGTTTGCATCACTGAGTTTCGATAAAAAAGATATTCGCCTTCAATGCGAGCGAGAGCTTAAAGCCACTCTAATCAGACTAAGGCAGGGCTACATCGCCTCGGCAGCCAACAGGAAACTTGTCCGTGACATTCTTATTTCGACGGCGAAAGCCATGGCACCGCTTCTGCGGGCAATGCTGTGGCTAAAAGATATCGACCGGGACGCCGGAGATGAATCGACATTCAGCAAAGCTGCTGCCGAGTTCTCGGTCAACATGGATTCACTGATAACTGCAGGAAAATGGCGGCATGAAAAGACACGCCTTAGCGAAACCGAAATGGAAAGCACCTTCGAGTCAATTTACTCTACCATCGATCAATTAGCCGACATCGTCGATAAACTTGAGGTCTGATTATGCAACGTCGCTTGCTTATATTTGTATTAACGCTGCTGGCAATATCGGTCACAACGCCGGTTGGATACGCTAAGGCCGACTTACCGATGCCAACCCGCTACGTCGAGGACCACGCTAACGTGATAGACGATTCCGACGAGCGCTCACTGAACGGTATACTGCAGGAGCTGGAGCAAAAGACCGGCGCCCAATATATAGTTCTAACCGTACAAACAACCGATGGGATGCCGATTGAACAGTACGCAATCGAGTTAGCTGAAAAATGGAAGCTTGGGCAAAAAGGCAAAGACAACGGAATGCTTTTCGTCCTGGCCAAAAACGACCACAAGTGGCGGTTCGAGGTCGGCTACGGTTTGGAGGGCTTCGTAACGGACCAGTACTGCGGCCGGATCGGCAGACAGGTTCTCGTTCCATATTTGAGAGAAGGGAACTACAGCCGGGGAATCTATCTTGCGAATCTTCAAATCGTTCAGACGATTGTATCGGAAGCCGGCGTCAACCTGACCGGTATGCCGGATATTAAACCGATCCCTGTCAGGGGCAGAAGGACGGCCCTGCCTTGCTGCAGCGCTCTGCCGCTGTTGATTTTCATGCTCCTGCTGTTCGGCGGACGAGGCAGAGGGATGGGCTGGTTGTTCTTCCTGCCGTTTATGATGGGAGGATTCGGAGGGCACGGCGGCTATGGAAGGAGCGGCTCGTTCGGAGGCGGCAGCTTCGGTGGCGGATTCGGTGGATTCGGCGGAGGAATGGGAGGTGGATTCGGTGGCGGTGGCGCAAGCGGCGGTTGGTAAAACAAAAAGATAAAAAATAAAAGATAGAGGAGTAAGGAAAATGAAACATTACGGAAAAGCATGGATCGTTTTAATCGTAATACTTGCAGTCTTGCTACTGGTCGGGCTGGGTATATTTAGCTGGTACATCGGTGGCTATAACAAAGCAGTAAACCTCGAGCAGGGGGCGGAAAAGGCCTGGGCAGACATCGACGCCGCCCTGCAGCGAAGACTCGAACTCATACCCAACTTGGTTAACACAGTAAAAGGATACGCAACGCACGAAAAAGAGCTGTTCGAAAACATTGCAAACGCCAGAACAAAATATTTCCAGGCAGGTGACAGGGCAGGCAAAATCGAAGCGTCCAATCAACTCTCCGG
>CAZQXE010000042.1:0-17251 GCA_964597115.1 uncultured Pirellulales bacterium
CCTTTGCCAGAGCCTGTCTTTCTTTGCTTTCGTATCGGCCAGGTACAGCTCGGTTACCAGCTCGCCCAGCTTCTGGAGCATTATCGTATCGAGATTATTATAATAACCTGATATCACACCCTTCTGGTATTGTGAATACTCATTCTTAGCCATTAGCTTCATTCTTACAGGAAACTCGCGGATAAATCAAGTTGTTGGTATCGCAGGATAGCTTTTTACTGGCTTTGCTGCGATTACCGGCTATAATCTCGTTATATGTATCGTGTAAAAATCCAGGGACGATAGCATTGGCATAAGGATATGCGGAAGAACGTACTGTATATTTTTGTTTTGTTGGTTCTGGCGTTTATGCCGGCTTCGTTTGCCGGTAACGAAAGCGGAATTAATTTAGACGCCGGTGCTTTCGCCGGCAGGGACCTGCATCTGCAAGGCCAGGAGCTTATAAGCTATCAGATCCCGAGCCTTCCGATTAATCGGGATCGGTACATCGGGACCAAGCACACGCTCGTTTTGCGTGATTTATTTTCAATGTCGATCGGTGCACATCAATTCTCCGGGGACAGTGCGGTGGTATGGCTGGAGAGTGTAATCGAGCAGGGAAGCAGACCGGATCAGCATGCACATATTTATCATAAGGTAATGGTATACCTGCATGGTAACGTGTCGATGAAAACGACGCGAGGCACCGAGGTAGACGAGCTGAATCGGGTAGTGATTGAAAAGGGACACGCGATGGCGGTTTGGTTCGACGTCAGCGGCGAAGTCCTTGTAACCACCGACAGCAGAGATGATGTCACCGACCCCCGCGGTTTGGAGCTTTACGCAACTGCTTATGCGGCTGTGAAAGACCTTGGGACCGGGACGAACTTAGGTGAGCCTGCCTCGATAGGTTCGGAAGGGCCTGGCCGAACCGAGGCTCCGGTTGTCGGGGACGAGGAGCAGGAAAAGATACGCCTGGGAGCAGCCGACCTGCCGAAAGAGCCGGAAGAAACTCCGGAACAGAAAAGACTTCGCTTTAGATATCCGATTAACATATCGCCTGCCGGCGAGACTGCACCGAAGATGCGGTGGGACGAAAAAGAGCAGGTTTTAACGGTGGTCGGCAGGTTTTATCTATGGCGGAAAATGGAAAAGGAAGGGGAAGTATGGCTGCTGGAATTGCAGGCCGACAGTGCAGTTATATTTATGTCTGAGCAGCGGTCTTCGACAACCACAGCTACGGGAGGTATTAACGATATTCCGGCCGAGGCGGTTTATCTTTCCGGCGATGTGGTGATGACCGAGGGACAACGAACGATTCGGGCAGATGAGATATACTACGACTTCGATAAGAAGAAAGCGGTCGCGATTAATGCAGTAATGAGAAATTTCGATGAGACCGAAGGTATTCCGATTTATGTCAAAGCAGCAAAGATAAAACAGTTGTCGGAAAATCAATTCGCCGCCGAGAACATTACCCTGACGACCAGTGAGTTTTACGTACCTCAGATTTCACTCAATGCATCGAGTGTCATTATCACCGATACGACAACTATCGACCAGAAGCAGGGCAAGGCTTCCAGGGACAGCTACGATGCGAAGATGCGTGATGTGACAATAAAAGCACATGAGAATACGTTCTTCTACTGGCCTTACATGCGTACGAATCTGCAGAGACCTGATATTCCGCTTAAAAGTGCACACGTAGGTCACGACAGCACCTGGGGGACGATGGTTGAGACGCGGTGGTATCTCGCCCGGCTTCTTGGTCTGCAGGAGCCTGAGGGTACGGAAAGCACTCTTGCTTTGGATTACTACGGCAAACGTGGCTTCGGCGTCGGGATTGAAGCCGACTATACGGGAGCACACCACTTCGGCAGAATCTTAGGTTATGTGATTCACGATAACGGCAAGGACCGGCTCGGCAGGAACTTCACCCGCAAAAACATCGAGCCGTCGCGTGAGCTTCGTGGAAGGTTCCTCTGGCAGCACAGGCATTTTCTGCCTTACAACTGGCAGCTCACAACGGAAGTTAGTCACGCCTCCGACCGAAATTTCATAGAGGCGTTTTATCGCAGCGAATTTAACGTCGGCAAGGAGCAGGAAACGCTCGTCCATTTAAAACGCATCGAGGATAACTGGGGCCTTTCCTTTTTGGGTAAAGCGAGAATAAACAGTTTCGTTAATAAGCTGGAGGAATTACCCACCGCCGAATTCCACTGGACGGGACAGTCGTTTTTCGACGACAGGTTGACGTTTTACAGTGACAGTCAGATCAGCAGGTTCCGCCAGGTTTACGCGCACATGAACAGGATGCCGGGACCACAGCAGTTTTACACGTTCGCCTCAACAAGAAATGAGGTTGATATGCCGATAACGGTTGGCAAGGCGCGAGTGGTTCCTTTTGCTGCATTGACGCTGGCGTACGAAGACGCGTTTGGTTTCTACAGAGAGCTTCACGGTAATATTGCCAGTAAAGAAGACGATGTATGGTTCAGCGAGACCGGCGTTCGCGTATCATCGCAACCGTACTGGAAGGTTTTTCCCGACGTCAATTCGCAACTCTGGGATTTGAATCAATTGCGACACATCGTACAACCACACTTGACCGTCGTGGCTTACGGTCAAACCGATTCGATTATCGAACAACGCGATACGCTGAATGTCGGTATTTCCCAGCGGTTGCAGACCAGGCGAGGGCCTAAACACAAACAGCGGACGGTAGACTGGATGCGGCTGGATTTGGATGTTACCTGGGTGAACAACTCGGACAGCGCAAAGTCGGGACCGGATCGCTTCCTATGGAACAAGCCATTTATTCCGTTGATAAATACGTTCACTTCGCCCGGAGTCGGAGTGCTGCAGCAGGACAGACGCGGCACATCATTATTCGGGCCTAGGCGGAATTATTTCGCTCTCGATTATAGCTGGCGCCTGAGTGATACGACCGCCGTGATGTCTGATATGAATTATGATATGCAAAGCGGCGTGGTGCAGCAAGCCAACGTTGGCTTTTCGCATATGCGCTGGCCGAATTTGAGCTATTACGTAGGTAGCAGATATCTTAAACGAGTCAATAACGGCTTCGGTGAAAAAGGCTCGAATGCGTTTACCTTTGCGGTCACTTATGTGCTTGATCCACGATACACAGTCGTTTTCTCGCAGCAAATTGATTTCGATTACGGCAAGACTGTACGAAGCGATATAGCACTAATAAGGCAATATCACAGGATTTACTGGGGTATTATTTACAGCGCGGATGAATCGCTGGATGAGCACGCAATTACGTTCAGCCTTTGGCCGCAGGGCGTCTCGGACCTGGCGATTGGGCAGAGACGCTACACCGAGCTTGGCGGCTCAGCCGGCTATTAATGATTAACAAACGCTGCTTTAAGCCGTTCGATTCTTTTTTGCGAATTCTTAGTTAGAGGCATTCGTCCTCTTAAGGGAAGATTTGAAGGGAGAGTAGGCGAAACGAAAAATTACCAATCGGGGGATTGATATACCTGTAATTTGCGGCCTTTGGTGTAAATTTGCGGGATTTAATGCTTTATGTCGTCGATATATATACTTATAATAGAAAAATTAATTACTTTTCAAAGTATATCTAATTTTTAGTTTTGTAAAGTTCTGTCTTAACTAACTAATAAATAACAAATAAAGGAGTTTCTTATGGCGTTGGTGAATACTAAAAAAATGTTCGATATGGCTTATAAGAACGGTTATGCGATAGGTGCGTTCAATGTGAATAACATGGAAATCACGCAGGGCATCATTGCGGCGATAGCGGAAGAGAAGGCCCCTTTAATTCTGCAGATATCCCGCGGTGCCCGCGAGTACGCAAGCAATAGCTGGCTTAAGGCAATGATCGATGTTGCGGTAAAAGAGAACCCGGATATTCCGATTGCGATCAATCTGGACCACGGAGATAATTTCCAGACGTGCAAAGAGTTCGTCGAGGACGGTTTTACCTCGATAATGATTGATGCTTCGAGCAAGCCCTTTGAGGAGAATATCCGCATGACGAAGGAAGTCGTGGATTACGCACACAAGTACGACGTTGTGGTCGAAGCGGAGCTTGGCCAGCTCGGTGGTATCGAGGAAGACGTCGTAGGCGTTGATCACGACGATATCAGCAAGCACCTTTGCGATCCTGATCAGGTCCAGGAATTTGTCAATAAGACTGGCGTTGATTCACTGGCGGTCGCAATAGGAACCAGCCATGGGGCCTATAAGTTCAAGAAGGAACCCAAGTTGGCGTTTGAAATTCTCGAAGAAATCGGCAGGAGATTACCCGGTTTTCCGCTTGTAATGCACGGTTCGAGCAGCGTTTTGAAGGAATTCAAGGATCTTATCAACAAGTACGGCGGTAATATGCCCGATGCAATGGGTGTGCCGGAAGAGGCTATAAGCACGGCAGCAAAGATGGGCGTGTGCAAAGTCAATATTGACACCGACCTTCGTATGGCGTTGACAGCGAAGATTCGACAGGTGTTTGCGGAAAAGCCCGCTGAATTTGACCCGCGCAAGTACCTCGGTCCGGGTAGAGACGCAATAAAAGAAATGGTCAGGCACAAGCTGCACGTTTTGGGTTGTGCAGGAAAAGCCGCTGAGTGCGCCTAAAGAAGCGTTCCTTGCCAAACATTAGTGAGATATTAAGCATGAAGTATAGTATTCGTGGTACGAAACACAATATAAGATGTTTTTTCTGTTTAATCTGGTTTGTAGTTATAATTTTTTCTCTGGCTGGCTGCCGGGCACTGGATCAGATATCCACTGACGAAGCTCGAAAGTCTGCGCCGGCAGAACCGAACGTTGTTGAAACTCCAGCACAGGAACCAGCGGAGCCGAACGTTGTCGAAGCTCCAACACCAGAACCAGCGGAACCAAACGCCATTGAAATTACAATACCGGTTCTGGCTGAACCGAACGTCGTAGAAATTCCAACACCGGCGCCGGCGGAACCAAATGTTGTCGAACCTCCGGCACAGGTGGAGCCGAATATCGTCGAAACACCAACGACGATACCGGCAGAGCCCAATCTTGCTGGAATTCCCGAAGCGGTATTAATGAATCCCAACATTTACGAGGCGATCTATGATTTGATTTCCGAGGACAAGTTTGGTGTTGCCGGGGAGTTGATACTATACCGCCAACAGCAACTTAACCAGTTAGCCGAAATTGTTCGGAGATATACGCTCACAAGTCAGCGGCGCCAGTCGGCTCGGGAAACTGCGTATGCAGAGATGTTAGCTGAGCTGGAAAAACTTCGTGCCAGGGCAGATGTCAACGATGTGAATGATGTAGATGTTAATGACGTTAATGATGTCTCCGAAGTGCTCTCGGTTATTGTCAGGATCACCGAGTTCGCGAACAAGTCGCAGAAAGAGCAGCTTTTGTCTGATGCGTTTGTCAAAGACACTATACAGAAGGCCGTAGACAACGCCGCCCGTTTCGAGGTGGACGGCAAATGGCTCGAGGCGTACACGAATTGTTACTATTGGCTCACAACAATCAATCCGGACAATCAGGGGTATTCGGATTATGCCCAGCAGCTTCTTGATAAGGCTGCTATTGTAATCTCTTTTGAAGACAGTCCCTGCGAAACCCGTGAGGAACGCTACAATGGAGTAGAGAAAAAGATATTCGTCCGGGCGATTCGATTTCTGGCTGCGTATTATGTCAGGGTTATCGAATACGACCAAATGGCAATCAAAGCCCTCGAACGCTGCAAATTACTGGGAGAGGTCCTGGGAGCAGCATCCGAGTCCGCTACAGATTCACAGACTGATAAAAAGGGGACCTTAAGGATTACAGAAGGCTTTTTTGAGCCTAAGAATCTCAGGGCTTGGTCGGCTAATTTAGAGGTGCTGCTGGATGAAGTTAAGTACGCCTCAGGCAGGCCCAGAGGATTCGATCAGGATAAGTTTATGGACGTTTTTGATGAGGTTCTGAAGCTGAATGAAAAAACTGTGGGTTTTCCCCGGTCCGTGCTGATTGCTCAGTTTGTCGAAGCAGCGCTGTCTGCGCTTGATCCCTATACCACACTGGTCTGGCCCAAGGAGGTAATGGATTTTGAAAAGATAATGACCAATGAGTTCACGGGTATCGGCATAGAAATTTCCAAGCAGGAAGGACTATTGACCGTAGCGAGCCTGTTGCCGGATACGCCTGCATATAAATCAGGCCTCGATGCGGGGGACGTGATAGAAAAAGTGGATGGGCTTGAAACAAAAGATATGACTCTTGTGTGTGCGGTCCATAAAATTACAGGTCCCAAGGGTACGGATGTCACGTTAACGATTAAACGGCCCAATGAAGAGCAGACATGGGACATCATTATAACAAGAGATAAGATAGTGGTTCCGACAATACGCGGCTGGCAAAGGACCGAGGCGGGAAAATGGCTGTATATGATCGACCAGGAGAACAAAATCGGCTATGTTCGCATTACAAGCTTCTCTGCTGAGAGCGCTCCGAACCTGGAGAAAGTGCTGGTCAAGCTCGAGAAAGAAGGACTAAGGGGGCTGATTCTGGATTTGCGACTCAATACCGGCGGGCTTCTGGAAAGTGCTGTAGCAGTGGCTGATAAATTTATCGAAGCAGATGCCTGGGTTGTCAAACGTCAACCACGAGCCGGTATGGGACCGGCTTATGAGCCATCGCACAAGAGGGGAACGCATCCGAACTACCCGCTTGTTATACTGATGAATTCCTATTCTGCCAGCGCTTCGGAAATCGTAGCGGGAGCATTGGCGGACGAGAAGTATAAAAGGGCGATTCTGGTTGGCAACAGGACCCATGGCAAAGGCAGTGTCCAGGGAATAACAGTCTGGCCGGGCGGAGGTGCACAGTTGAGATATACTATGGCGTATTACCATCTGCCTTCCAACCAAAGGGTCGAAAGCCAGGAGGCAATGAAAAAACTGGGAAGAACCGACTGGGGCATCGGACCACATGTTGAAATAAAATTAAGAAGCGATGAGCTCAAGAAAATGCTTGAGTTACAGAGGGATAACGACGTATTGGTTAGGGCCGACCATGACAACACCAACCACAAGCTGAGAAAACATACCCTCGAAGAGACCCTCACTGATGATCCGCAATTGGAGGCCGGTTTGCTGATTATCAAGAGTAAACTGTTGCAGGCAGAAGTGCTGGCACCAGTTCAACCGGATTAACGATTCAGGTATAAACTATCCTCAAATCCAAGAGGTACACTAAATTTGACGGACGCAAAAGACATAAGCAAATTAGAACAGCAGAGACACCAGAAACTGTCACGTATTAAAGAACTAGGCATCGAACCTTACGGCGACAGATATGACGGGGCTGAGCCGGCCGAAGATATCAAGTCCAGATTCAAAGACGATGACCAGGATCAGAAGGCCAAATGTGCCGGCAGAATCGTGCTGTTGAGGGACATTGGGAAGCTGATTTTTATTACTTTGCGCGACCGAAGCGGCACTATCCAGATCGGCTTGAGTAAGAAGCTTCTGGACGAGCGATGGGAACTGGCCAAACTGCTTGAGCTTGGCGATATAATCGGCGCCGCCGGTCAATTAGGCAAGACCAAGATCGGCGAAATTACGATATGGGTCGATGACCTTGTGTTTTTGAGTAAATGTCTGCTGCCGCCGCCGGAAAAATTTCACGGCCTCACGGATATCGACCAACGCTACCGACAGAGATATGTGGACCTGTGGGCAAATCCCGAGGTCATGGAGCGATTCAAGAAGCGTAGCGCCATCGTCGCCACGATTCGAGGATTGCTTGAATCGAAGGGTTTTCTGGAAGTTGAGACACCGATGATGCAAACCATAGCAGGGGGGGCCGCAGCTAAGCCGTTTATAACGCATCACAATAGTCTGGACTTGGATTTGTTCCTGCGGATTTCACCGGAGCTGTTCCTCAAAAGACTGCTTGTCGGCGGTATGGAAAAGGTATTCGAGATAAACCGGAATTTCCGAAACGAAGGATTGAGCAGGCAACACAACCCGGAGTTTACGATGATCGAGGTTTATCAAGCCTGCGCCGATTACAACGTGATGATGGATTTGACCGAAGAGATTATTTCGCTTTGCGTGGAAAAATATTGCGATGGCGAGCAGGTTCAGTTTGGCGAATTCACTATAGATTTTACCCGGCCCTGGCGTCGTGCAAAATACGCCGAGTTGCTGAAAGAATACAGCGGCTGCGATATCGATGATATCGAGGCTGTCAGAGTAAAAGCAAAGCAGTTAGAGCTGGACCAGGCCGATATGGACGATGCGGTGGTTGTTAATGAAGTATTTGAAGCAACCGTTGAGGATAAACTTATCGCTCCGACGTTTGTGATTGATTATCCGGCGTCACTGTGTCCATTGGCTCGGCGCAAAAAAGGCGAACCCAAATACGCTGCAAGGTTTGAGCTGTTCATGGCCCGTATGGAACTGGCCAACGCTTATACGGAGCTGAACGACCCCGAAGAACAATACGAGAATTTCCTTCACCAGCTCAGAGGCCAAGAAGAATCGCTGACGAAGATGGATATCGATTATGTAACTGCGCTTAAATACGGTATGCCTCCGGCAGGCGGACTGGGCATCGGTATCGACAGGCTTGTAATGGTGCTCACCGGTGCTGCAAGTATTCGTGACGTGGTGTTATTTCCACTTCTCAGACCTGCAAAAGCTCAGAACTGAACTCCACGTGGCTGCCCGGACAAAACATAGGGCTAAATCCTAACAACCAAATACTGACGACTGATGCAATGTTGAAATTATTTTTGTGGCTGCGATATCTGAGCAAGAAAAAAATCGTGTTCCTTAGTATTGCCGCAGTCGCCCTTTCCGTGTCCCTGTTGATCGTAGTGGCCAGTCTGTTCACCGGTTTTATAAGCGCGTTCGAGCAGGCGGCTGTCGAAGCAATGGGTGATGTTGTTCTTACTCCCCCGATGAAATTTCCAAAATATCCTTTGTTCATCGAACGTCTTGAACAAACGGAAACGGTCGAAGCAGCAACGGCAATGCTGTCGGCTCCGGGGCTGCTGCACCTGGGCAAAGGCGATGTGCGTCCGGTGGAAATCTGGGGTATTGAACCGGGCCGAAGAGCCAGGGTGACCAATTTCAAGCAGTCGTTACTAAAACATAAAAAGTTATCCGGCGAACCATCTCTGAACATCCCGGGCTCCGACGAAAAAGTCGGTGGATTTGTGGGAATCGGCGTGCTGGCAGAACCTAACGAGCAGACAGACGAGTATGATTTCGACGCGGTTGAAAAGATGATCGGCCAGCAGGCTTTTCTTACTACGGGGATGGTATCGGAAGAACAGGGTAATGAAAATATAAAAGGACGATTTAAGAGAAAGACTATACAGTTTACGATTGCTGATATTGTCTTCACGGGGGTATATCCGCTTGACAAAGAGCTGGTGTTCCTGCCGATAGAAGAGCTGCAAAGAAGGCTGTATCCGGACGAGGAGTTACCTATAGCCGGGCAAATTCAAATTAAGCTTCGGGATAATGCTGAACCGGATGTCGCGCTGGCAGTAATTCGTGGAGTATGGCAGAGCTTCGTCGAAGAACACCTGGGAGCGGATCCGTTCCTTATCAAGCATACAACTATCAACACAGCTAAACATTTACAACGCCGGTTCGTTGCCGCATATCGCAAGCAGATGGGTATCTTACTGTTGATATTCGGCGTCGTTAGTTTTGGTGTGGTCCTGCTGGTTTTCTGTATATTCTATATGATCGTCAGGTTAAGACAGAAGGACATCGCAATAATTAAAAGCTGCGGGGCGACAAGCAGTTCTGTAGCGTGGATATTTATCGGCTTCGGCTTTTGTGTCGGAACAATGGGCTCGGGTATCGGTTTTATCCTGGGATATATCATCACGAAGAATGTAAACACTGTTGAGAATTGGATAAGAATAATCTTCGGGTTGAAATTGTGGAAGAGCAGTGTATATATGTTCAGTAAGATACCCAATGAAGTAGACTGGGAGTCTGCGATGCCTATCGTGTTTTTGGCGATTATAGCAGCTACCATTGGAGCGTTGAAGCCGGCCATCATGGCGGCAAGAACAAAGCCGGTGGAAATTCTACGATACGAATAACGAATTAAAAGATAAAACTCGTATATCGAATGTATAAAATTATTCTTGCAATCAGATATTTATTGAAGCGCCGAATAACATATTTCGCCGTGCTGGCGGTTGCGCTTTGTGTCTTTATCGTTGTTGTAGTAATGACTGTAATGACGGGGCTGGTAAAAGACTTCAAACAGAAAAATCATGATTTTGTGGGCGACTGTGTCGTCGGGACCGAGTCGTTGGTAGGCTTTGCGTACTATGAAGATTTTATGGAGATGCTCGAAAGGGAGGATTTTATCGAAGGCTTCTCGCCTGTTGTAAAGAGCTTCGCATTGAAAAGGCGCAAAGGCTCAGGGCAGGATGAAGTCGTTGAGATGATGGGTATTGATCCTCTCAGGCACTGTCGAGCGACCGGTTTCGGAGAAACAGTGTTTTTCCATAAGAACGATTTGTCCAGAATGTTCGAACCTTCGTATGATCCGAATCTGGTGGGTTGTGTGTTGGGAATCGATTCGTTGATGTTGCGTGACGCTAACAACAACTATCCGCAGGAAGCCAGTCTTTTACGGATTAGCTATTCCATAAGCTGTTTTCCTCTGACTGCACGAGGCGCCCTGGCCCAGATCGGTACGGATGTGGTCAACACAAGAACTTTCTACTACAGCGATCATTCACACAGCGGTTTGGCCAGGGTTGACGGCACAATGGTTTATTTGCCGCTCGAACAGGCCCAATGGCTTTGTGGAATGGACGGATCTGTTAAAAGAGTCAGCGCTATTCATATAAAGTTCAAACCTGATATTAAACTACAGAAAGGATGCGAAAAAGTTTCCTTGCTGTGGGGTAGCTTCAAAAAGCAAAAGGCCGACTTAAGTCAGGCATATTTACTGGACACGGTGACAGTACAAAGCTGGAGAGAATACAGGCGTGCCTCTGTCGCACCAATGGAACAGGAACAAACAGTGATGACTGTCATGTTTGCATTCGTGGGTATAACGACGGTTTTTATCATCTTTGTTGTGTTCTATATGATTATAAGCCATAAGAGTAAAGACATCGGAATACTAAAGAGCATAGGTGTTTCGAACGTTAACATTATCCAGTTGTTCTCCGGTTTTTCTTTCCTGGTGGGACTGATCGGCTCGGCAATCGGTATGTTTGCCGGCTGGCTGTTTTTATTGAGAATAAACCGGATAGAAAATTGGCTTTTTGAACATTTCGAATTTCAACTGTGGGACAGGACAATATACGCCATAGGCGATATTCCAAGCCAGGTCGAGCTTAAAGTTGTAATAATAATTTTCCTTTCGGCGATTGCTGCCTGCCTGGTCGGTGCGCTGGTACCGAGCTTCCAGGCGGCCTTGCAGGAACCGGTAAAGACTCTGCAGGTGGGCCAACTATGAATAAGAACAGTGCCATTTTGATATCCGAGGGAATTCATAAATCTTATCGGATGGGTGCAACAGAAGTCAGGGTGCTCAAGGGCGTTAATTTAGCTGTTCAAAGGGGCGAATTTGTAGCGATAGTCGGTGCTTCCGGCAGTGGTAAAAGTACACTATTACATATCTTGGGCGCGTTGGATAAGCCGGATAAAGGCATTGTCAGGTTTGAAAATCAGAATTTGAGCCAGTTTGGTTCCGGCGAACTGAACAGATTCCGCAATAAAATGGTCGGATTTGTTTTTCAGTTCTACCACTTATTAGACGAATTAAGTGTACTGGAAAATGTATATCTACCGGCGATGGCTTCAAAGAGTGTACTTGGCTGGCTTGCGTACCGGGGACGTGCGAAAAGCCGAGCCGGAGAAATACTCGCCCAGCTTGGCTTGTCCGAGCGAGCCAAGCATAAGCCTTATCAGCTATCCGGCGGAGAAAGGCAGAGAGTGGCTATCGGCAGGGCCCTGATGAACGAACCAAGGTTGCTGTTAGCTGATGAGCCGACAGGAAATCTTGACTCTGCGACGGGAAATGGTATTTTAGAGGCCCTTGAGAAACTGAACAGGGCCGGTCAGACGATTGTGATGGTAACTCATGATGACAGAATCGCGCGGAGAGCCGGGCGGACAGTGACGCTGGTGGACGGAAAAATTAAGGATTAGCAGGTAAAATACAGAAGATAATTCCGAAATATCGTACGCAAGGAATTTATTTATGGCTCTGAAAATCTGGTTTAATGGCAAGCTCGTTGATGAAGCGGATGTCAGAATATCCGTTTTTGACCATGGTCTGCTTTATGGTGACGGGATTTTTGAGGGTATTCGTGTTTACAAAAGCAGTGTTTTTGAGTTGAAGACACACATAGAGCGGCTTTATAAATCTGCCAAGGCGATCCGCCTGCCGATTTCGTTCAGCCAAAGCGAACTTACTGGTGCAGTTGAAGAGGCCGTTAAAGCCAACAACATTACCAACGGCTATATCCGACTTGTGGTTACCAGAGGAGCGGGAGATCTGGGTCTGAATCCGTTCACATGCAGGGATAGCTGTGTATTTATTATAGCTGATACGATTCAACTTTATCCAAAAGAGCTTTACGAAAAAGGGATAAAGGTAATCAGTGCGACCACGGTTCGCAACCATCCGCTGGCGATTCCGCCTCAGGTCAAGACCCTGAACTACCTCAACAACATCTTGGCAAAGATCGAAGCACTGGACAACAACGTTCCCGAAGCGATTATGTACAACCATGAGGGATATGTCGCCGAGGCAACGGGTGACAACGTCTTTATTGTCAGAGACGGTGTGGTTTATACGCCACCGGTTGAGGCCGGATCGCTTGAAGGAATAACACGAAACATCGTTATCAAACTGGCCGAAAAAGAAAATATTAAGGTCACAGAGAAAAATCTGACCAGGTGTGATTTGTACATCTGCGATGAGTTTTTCCTCACCGGCACGGCCGCAGAAGTCATAAGCGTTGTCGAGATTGACGGCAGAACTATCGGCGATGGAAAACCAGGACCTCTTACAGGCCTGCTGAGAAAAAAGTTCTTCGAATACGCCCACGGAAAGGAGAAATAGCAGATAGCGGATAAATTCAAATATCGTGTCTCGAACTTCATATCTGCTGCCCGCTAAATGCTATGCAACTACCTGCACACAGTGACATATCTGCTTCATCCGCATACGGGGCGGTCCCTGCTTTCGGCCTTATCAACGACCAGCTCGGTCGGGTTAAAGAGCTGATCAGCGAACAACTGATTGCATCTCCGAATGCAGGAGATATTAACCGTCTGCTCGAGCATGTACACGGCCGCAGCGGCAAGATGATTCGTCCCGGATTGGTTTTGCTTGCCGGCTGTTGTTATGGGAAAATCACTAAAGAGCATATCAGCGTCGCAGCAATTGTTGAGATGGTTCACAACGCCACCCTGCTGCACGACGATGTTATTGACGAAGGGCAAGTCCGGCGGGGAAAGCCTACAGTAAATAGTCTATGGGGCAACGAAACCGCCGTGTTATTAGGCGATTTCTTGTTGAGCCAGGTCTTCAAAACATGCGCTGAATTGGAACCTCGCATTACCAAAGTGATCGCTGCTACCGCCGCCCGTCTTTGTGAAGGTGAGCTCAGACAGGCGCTTCAAAGAAAGAACTGGCAGCTAAGCGAATCTGAATATATCGATGTAATCGCCGAGAAAAGTGCTGCTCTTTTCAGCAGTTGTTGTTATCTGGGCGCCCTTTTAGCAAAAGCTACTGAAGAGCAGGCCCGGTCGCTATCTGATTTTGGCTTAAATGCCGGCATCGCATTTCAAATTACCGACGATTTGCTCGATATAACCGGTGATGAATGTAAAACAGGCAAGACGCTTGGCAGTGACGTTACTAAGCATAAGTTGACTTTGGCTGTAATACATCTGTTGGAAACAGCGGAAAAGCAAGAGCAAAGTGCACTCATAAACTCATATTTTCAGAGAAAGGATCCGCAATACGATAAGGATTCTTTAGCCGAGATGTTGAATCGTCACGGCAGCCTGGAATATGCTCGTCACCGGGCGCAGGAATATGTCACTAAAGCGGTGCGGGCATTAGCCGGTCTGAAAGAAAGTGATGCCAAGGATGCTTTGATTGAGACAGCGAAATTCATGGCCAGCAGAACTACTTAGTGTCAATTCACTAGGTTAACGGAGCGCTGATCCCACCAGCAGCATGACGACGAGCAAAAAAATTTATACAGAGAGACTTTCTAGCGAAGTCGATGCAAAAAACTCATAAAAAGAAGGCCGGTCTTGTTAGGCCGGCCTTCTTTCATTCTTGCTAACGCAGAAATTATCTCGTACGATACTGAGCAGTTAAGCTCATAAAGTATTCATCCGATGTGTTGACCGAATCGTCCATTGATTTCTGGAACCATGCTCCGGGAGTGATCGACCAGCCACTACCAAGATCGAAGTCTGTTGTGGCACCAAGAAGTACGTGTGACCAATCCTCGTCCGGATGTCTCATTCTCGGTAGAGGCGAAACACCCATACCTTCGTTGTAGACCAACGTTGCGGAACAATGGATGATTTGCTCCGGTGTATCAGGCAGCAAGCCGGTTATGGTCCAGTCATAATCAAGCCCGAAGACATGTAGGAATCCATCGGCGCTCCTGTATAGTGACCAGGGGAGGCCGTTGTTGGATCTTTTCCCGCTTTCGCTTGGCCATAAGTAAATGATGGTGTAGCTTGGAACCACACCACCGGTACAAAGGTTAGGTAAGGAAATGCTTGCAAAGAGATCCTCGTAATCCAGATCAAAAGTAGGCATCCCCCGACCCATTCGTATCGGATTGTCCGGATGGCTGTAATACGTGTAGCCAACCTGCCAGTCTGTTGTGTAGGATGTCTCCGGCCACAATGAATTTCCGGCATAAGCTACGGTAAAGTCGAACTCTTCGTAATTCTCATAGTCGCCGGCGACAGCTCTTCTCCACGAGAGATCGAAAGTCCAGCCCGTTCCGTAAAAATCAAAGCTCGCGAAAGGCTGAACACTGCTGTGATTCTCACGGTACATATCGAAGCCTCGCCAGATGTAACTGCTCAGAAAAGTTGCTCCCGCAGTTATCCCGATGTCGTCTTCTGTCGCTTCGAATGACGGCATCTGTGCCTGGGCAAGACACGCTGTGCTTAACAAGACTACAGCAGCCAATAAAAATCCTTCTTTCTTCATGCTCATCTCCTTAACATACCTTTAGCTAAACGTTCCGTGCCACATAAAACCGAAATTCATTCCAATATATTTAAATCACCCATCTACCTCCTGAAAAGTCTACCTGCGCAAAGCTACAAATCAAAGAAAAAAAACTATTTTTGGGATTTTTTTGCAGCCGTTCTGTGGAAAGAGAAACCAAGTAATGCACGTATAGGTGTTCCAAATGGGGAAAATGGTAAGGTGCATGAGAGTATTGTTGATGAGCCACGACCTTCACACTCTTGCGACTTCTCCGGCTCAGAGACATGCGAAAACTGCCGAAATGGTTGAATCCTGATGGCAGATTTGATACTCTACTATAAGTGTAGGTATGAATGGGAAATCCCAGACTATCCAATTCACAAAGACTACAATGAACTCAAGAAGCAAACAAGAATCTTGCTATGAAAAAAGGAGAGCTCACAATGAGAAGCGTAGTTTATTGGACAATGGGTATTAGTTTGTCTGTGTTGCTGGTTGTTGCGGCGGGATGTGATGTACTGCCAAGCCCTGGGGATACTGGAGAAATGCCGCTGTTGTTTGAGGCTGACTTTGAGGATGGCAGCCTCGATGCATGGCAGGCGACTGATCCGGCAGCATGGCGAATCGAGCAAGGGCATGGCGGTAAGGTGCTGGCCCAATTCAAGCAGAGTGATTACGAGCCAATAGTCCGCGCGCCTCGCAACATTAATCTCATCCGTAATGTGCGAGTGCGCAATTTCCAGATCGAGCTGAAAATGCGTTCGACTATGAAAAACTCCGATCACCGCGACTTGTGTGTGTTCTTTGGTTATCGGGATCCTCGACATTTCTACTACGTCCATCTCACCAACAATTCTGACACCCATGCGAACTCCATATTTATGGTTGATGGCAGGTCAGGGGTATCGATAGCGAAGACGCGAACGGAGGAGACTAAATGGGACGATGGTTGGCATACTGTGCGATTGGTACGTAACGTGGACAAAGCAATGATAGAGGTGTATTTCGATGATAGAGATGAGCCAATTATGACAGCAATCAGTAATCTCATGGGCTGGGGCCGGGTGGGTGTGGGTTCATTCGACGGCACCGGCCAGTTTGATGAAATTCAACTTTGGGGCTGGGAGAAGTAAGGTCAGGGTATTTCAGGGTAAAGTATTTCCGCGAGAGAATCTCAGAAAAGAATATCTCTGTAAAAGAAAAGGGCTGCGAGTTAGATGCTCGCAGCCTTTAGACTTTTTAACTCTGTTGAGACCATATATAAGGGTCAGATAGAGCTGTTAGAAGGGGAACTGGCCAACGATACTCCAACCGAACTTGTCGGCTTCGCCAACGAGCACATCAGCGCTTACGCGAGCCCTGTCATTTGGCATCCATGCTGCACCGAAAAGGCCAATAGCCGAGGAGTGCCTGAGCTTGCCTGTGGCGTCTTCAATATATCTATCGATCGGTTCTTCAAGCTCATAATAGATCTCATCACAGGTGTAATCAAGGTTCAAGCGTACGCACTGCCAGCCGAGACCGGAGTATAGCAGCCACGTATCACTCGGTTGGTACGATGGGCCAATGTAAGCTAATGCCTGGTACATTTCGACGTCGGCGCTACAAGTTTCGATGTATTCGTAGCCTACCCCTGATTCACGATAGGTCCAGCTATCGCTGTCCGGGTCTGCCATGCCAAACTGCATCCGTCCACCCCACGTCCAGGGGCCGTGCTGGCAAATCGTGAAGTTTGTCCCAACCTGCCATGCAAGTCCCCAATCGAAATCAGCGGACTCTTTCTCCCAGGAATCCCCGTACCTCCAGGCGACATTGCCCTCAGCCTTGGCCATACCCAGGCGGAAGAAAATGTCCCAGTTGTCACAGAGCCCATACTCTATGCTGGCAAGGGCCGCGTCCAACTCAAAATCCATTATCCTGAAACATTCTTCATCCTCGTATACACGGGACGGGTCACTCCAGCTACTGCCATCCCAAAATTTATAGGCCACAGTATATGAGTAACAGCCGAACAAGTCCATTTCCTCGTGGGCGTAGCCGAGATCCCAGG
>CAZQXE010000043.1:0-17230 GCA_964597115.1 uncultured Pirellulales bacterium
ACGGCGATTTCACGGCCTGGGAACAAATGAAGAGCCTGTGTCGGGAAGCAGCGAATTCTTTCGAAGCATACCATAGACTACAGGGTCAAAATCCCGATGGCACCCCGAATCTGAATTATCCAATCCTGCTGGATGTCCAAAACTATGTTGATTACCTTATAGTCAACATCTGGGCGGGTAACTGGGACTGGCCGTGGAAAAACTACTGGCTCGGCCGTGACCGGTCGGAATACAGTACGGGCTTTAAGTTCTACAACTGGGACTTCGAGAATACCATGGGAAATAACCTGGGGCGCTCACCGCTTAACAAGAATGCCCTCAATAACGACTTCTCTGATGCAGGAGAGCCGCATCGATTCCTGAGTCAAAATCCTGAGTACCGGCTGTTTTTCGCCGACCGCGTGCACAAATTCTTTTTCAATGAAGGAATTCTCACACCCGAATCGTTAGCTACTCGTTACACAAACTTGGCAGCTGAAATTCAAAGGGCTATGGTTGCCGAGTCGGCACGCTGGGGGGACATGCATTATAATCCCCCCTTGACACTCGAAGACTGGTACGACCTTGACCTGAATTATCACGATGATCGCGCAGGATTCGGCTGGATTTTAAATTACTACATACCACAGAGATCGGACATCGTACTGCAACAGTTCCGCAATGCCAGTGTATATCCAGGTATTGATGCCCCGGTTTTCAACGTTAATGATTCTTATCAGCACGGAGGTCAGATTACGTCAGATGATCTAATTTCAATAACTTCCTCTGAGGGCGTAATTTTCTATACCCTTGACGGCTCCGACCCGTACATACCCGGCAGCGAGGAAGACTTAATCGAATACACTACCCTCGTGGCAGAAAATACCGACAAACGAGTGCTCGTTCCGACCGGCCCGGTTAATAATAGCTGGATAGGTGCTGGAATTTTCGACGATTCGCACTGGCTTTTCTGCACCGGCTCTCCCGGAGGCGTCGGCTATGAAAGGACCTCCGGATACGAAGACCTCATAAGCCTCGATCTACAGGAACAGATGTATGCCAGGAACGCTACCTGTTACATCCGTATACTGTTTGATGTTGATGCAGAGGCCACTGAGTTCGACTTTCTGACTTTGAAGGTCAGGTATGACGACGGATTTATCGCTTACCTTAACGGTGTCGAGATCGCCAGGCGAAATTTCGATGGCACGCCGATGTGGGACTCGAGCGCCAACTTTACTAATTCCGATTCCGTCGCTGTGGTATTCGAGAACATCGACATCTTAGATTCACTCAGTGTTTTAGAAGAAGGCAGCAATTTGTTAGCCATCCACAGTATGAACGCCTCTACAACCAGCTCGGACCTCCTTATTTCTGCTGAACTTCTGGCCGGTAAAAATCCTGAGGGTATGAACGAATATACAGAGACGATTACGTTGATCCAAAGCACAAAGGTCAAGGCCAGAGCATTTAACGGTGGGACATGGAGCGCGCTGAACGAGGCCACTTTCGCCGTAGGCCCGGTGGTGGAGAATCTGCGAATCACAGAGATTATGTATCATCCTTTAACTACATTAAACACCAGCAATCCCAACGAGGAATTTATCGAGTTGACCAACATTGGAACAGAACCAATTAATCTGAACCTCGTTAGCTTCACCAACGGTATCGATTTCACCTTCCCGAATATAGAGCTTGCTCCCGGTGAATACATAGTAGTCGTTGAAAACATCGATGCCTTCGAGTCACGATACGGCGCGAACATAATAATAGCGGGAGAATATATCGGCAAGCTGAACAATAACGGAGAAAGAATCAAACTGGAAGATGCCATCGGCCAGACGATTCTGGACTTTAGTTATAGCGATAACTGGCGCTCCATTACGGACGGCGAAGGTTTCTCGCTAACTATAATAAATTCCGCCAATCCCGATCCAAATAGTTGGGATGAAAAAGATTCCTGGCGTGCAAGTGCATACGCCTACGGCTCGCCCGGCGAGTAAAAAGCCTGGAACAAAAGCTCTACAGCACAGGAACCACACACTCAGGGCGGCATTACACGCGAGAATATACACGGTCTTCGATTTTTTATTTAACCCGGTAGAGGCTTATTCCGATATAAAACTTAAATGTAAAGAGAAATATAAAATAAGAAGAAAGAGTAAGAAATGGGAATTCTAAATCTATCAGAAGATGTTATTCTTGTTGAATTATCTAATGATAACCTGAAAATAGCCAAAGAGCTTAAAGCTATAAATGAAACCATCAGCAAAAAAAGTCACGACAATATCATAATCGATTTTTCCGGAGTCGAGATAATAAATTCTTCAAATATCAGTAATCTCTTAATATTGCGCAGCTTGTTACAGGATTCCGAGCATCAACTTATTCTCAGTAATGTTGCCATGACGACAAAGTGCATTTTTGTGGTAGCTGGGCTGAACAAGACTTTCAATTTCGTTGAAGACAATACTGCTGCTCTGGCTGCCATTAAGAACGCAAGTTCACCTTCAAGCGCTCGTTCCCAGTAGCCTTCTCGGCTATTGAATAAGCACCGTCATGTACAGTTCACATTCTTACTACGTTGAGTTGTCGGCGCCACTTCAACAATAGGAACTCTACCCTGTTGGAAATTCTCCCGTATGTACTTAATGGCGTTATTGAAGATTATCATCCCGTCACCGGCCACATTTTCCAGGCGGCTCCAGCGAGGGTGCTGAGTCGGTCTTATAAACCTTTCGGGGTGGGGCATAAGTCCCAGGACTCTGCCTGTAGTATCTGTCAAGCCGGCTATTGAATCCATCGATCCGTTCGGATTGATGGGATAATCGCCTTCTTCGCCGTTTTCATCCACATACTTAAACGCAACATGTCCGCCGGACTTCAACTGTTCCAGCATAGCCGTCTCTTTAGTAACAACCTTACCTTCGCCGTGAGCTATTGGCAAATAGATTCGTTTGCCGGGCTCGATGAAAATGCACCTTTCGGTTTGAGGAGCCAGGTATACCCATCTGTCCTCGAATTTACCACTGTCATTGGTGGTTATGGTCATTTCTTCCTGTCTGTTCGTTGAGCTGTTGCCCGGCAAGATTCCTGTCTTGACCAGAACCTGGAAACCGTTGCAGATTCCAAGTATGAGCTTGCCGTCCTCGATGAATTTGTGCAGAGGCTCGAAAAGGTGATTTACGATCTGGTTCGCAAGGATTTTTCCGGCAGCAACGTCATCACCATAGCTAAAGCCACCGGGAATAACCATTATGTGGAATTCGTCCAGCAGAGTTTTATCTTTGATGACTCTGTTTATATGCACACGCTGAGCCTTTGCTCCTGCCAGTTCCAGCGCATACTCAGTTTCCATATCACAATTTATTCCCGCCGCCCGTAAAACTATCGCTTTTACTTCTGCCATTTCTTACCTTATTTTCCTTCCTTTATTCCTTTGAATCTATTTCGACTACCAGTCAAATGTTTTCTGCCAGGCATGCTTTAATAAGTCTATGTCTGATTCGATAACGGTTTCGCCGTCTTCTGCTTTTATGATGAGTGATTTTTCTCTAGTTACCTTACCAATCTGGCCAAAAGGCACGTTGAGCATCAGCTTGGCGAAAGCGTTGTAGTTTTCGGGCTCGACTTCCACGATATATCTGGAATTCGATTCGCTGAACAGTTGCGAGTCCACTCGGCAGCAATCTTCACTTCTCGGCAGCCCTCGCAGGTCCGCCTCTACACCAAGTCCGCCGGCGAAGGCCATCTCAGCAAGCGCTACAGCCAATCCGCCCTCAGAGCAATCATGGCAACTGACTACAAGGCCCTGGGCTATCGCGTTTGAAATCTTTTCGGCAATCTTAGGCGCTTTTCCAAGATCTAACGTAGGAACATTGGCCCCGATATAGCCGTTAATCTTGTAATAATGTGAGCCGCCTAATTCATTTTTCGTCTCACCCACTATAAAAAGCAGGTTAGAAGCCTTCTTGGCATCCATCGTTACGCACTTATTAATGTCATCGACTATTGATATCGCACTTATTAAAAGTGTCGATGGGATGGAAATCTGCGTACCATCTTCGCACACAAATTCGTTATTCAGCGAATCCTTGCCGGAAATAAACGGCGCCTCAAAAGCCATAGCGCCGTCGTAACAGGCCTGGGCCGCTCGTACTAATGGGCCGAGTGTTTCCGGCTTTGTGCAGTCACCCCAGCAGAAATTATCCAGCAGCGCAATTCTGTCAACTCGCCCCCCTACACAAATCAGATTCCTGATTGCCTCATCTATCCCGGCCAGGGCCATCCAGTACGGGTCGATGTCACCATATAGCGGATTCATTCCGCAACTAATCGCAAGACCTTTATCGGAATTTAACTTCGGCTGTACCACCGCCGCATCGCCCGGTCCGTCGTTTTTCACGCCGGTCAGCGGCTTGACAACTGAACCGCCCTGAACCTCATGATCGTACTGGCGGATGATCCATTCTTTGCTGGCAACATTGTAAGACGAAAGAATTCGCAGAAGCTCATCGTTGTAATTATCTTTTTCAGAAATGCTCGGCTCACTGAGGCAAGGATTCTCCCACACCGCCTTGCGCGAGTATTTCGGCACTCCATCGTGCAGGAAGTTCATCTCCAATTCAGCTACTTGTTGTCCCTGATATCTTAAAACGAGTTTCTTATCGTTTGTGAATTTGCCGATTACCGTCGACTCAACGTTTTCATCGTCGAATATTTTCGTTATCGCTTCCAGGTTTTCCGGCTTTACGGCTATGACCATTCTCTCCTGTGCTTCGCTGATCCAGATTTCGGTATAATTAAGGCCGGCGTACTTTAACGGAGCTTTCTCCAGATCTACTTCGGCACCGAGGTCTTCGCCCATTTCACCCACTGCACTGCTCAATCCTCCGGCTCCGCAATCAGTGATTGCCTCATACAATCCCGCCTCGTTCGCCTGGACTAAAACATCCAGCATTTTCTTTTCTGTTATAGGATTGCCGATTTGTACAGCGTGTGAAAAGATAGTTTCGTGCTCGTGTGTCATTTGACCGCTTGAGAAGGTCGCTCCGTGAATCCCGTCTCTGCCTATGCGACCGCCGACCATGATGATCAGGTTCCCGCTTTGTGGATTCTTAAAGCATTTATTCCTGTCCATTAAGCCAATGTTACCGCAATAGACCAATGGATTGGCAAGGTATCTGTCATCGAAGTAAATCGCACCGTTGACCGTTGGAATTCCCATCCTGTTGCCGTAGTCACGGACACCTGCCACTACACCTTTCATAATCCTTCTCGGATGCAGGACTCCTTTGGGTATATCTTCGAGTTTTTTATCAGGCTCGCCGAAACAGAAAATATCCGTATTGGCGATTGGTCTGGCACCTAAACCAGTTCCCATCGGATCACGAATCACGCCGCCAATGCCCGTGGCCGATCCACCATAAGGATCAAGCGCCGATGGATGATTGTGTGTTTCCACTTTGAAACATATCGCCGAGTCCTCATCGAATTCTACAACACCGGCATTATCGGCAAAGACAGATATACACCAGTCCTTATTAAGCTGTTTGGTGGTTTTGAAGACGGTATCTTTCAACAAATCGTCAAAATGTACCTGCCGACCATCGACTGACATATCAACAGAACTCTTGAGAGTTTTATGCACACAGTGCTCACTCCAGGTCTGGGCGATCGATTCCAGTTCAATATCAGTAGGTTCTCTGCCAAGCTCCTGATAGTGCCTTTGAATCGTCTGCATCTCGACGAGATTCAGGAACAGGTCTTTTTCTTTGCTAAGAGCTATAAGTTCATCATCGTCAAGGTTGCATATAGGCCAGTACACTATCTGTAATTCGTACGGCCGAAGATGAGGGCTGGGTGGTTCTGCTTCGTTACCGATGACGCAATCTTCAATACAGTCGTTTGCCAGAATCTTATTTGCGATTGTCTCGGTTTGATTTTGTGAAATCTCACCCAACATAACGTACTTTCGGGCGGTTCTAACATTATCAGCCCTGACTCCCATATCGGCTACCGCCGTCATTACGGATTCGGCCACCGGATCGGTTACACCGCTTTTTAAGTGTACTTCGATTAGAGTTGCTTTCGCTAAACCCACCGGCGGACCGCTTCTGCCGATATAATACTCTTCGCAAACAGGATCCGTCAGGAGCTCTCGTGCTACGCGCGTGGCGAAGTTCTTATCAAAATCCGCCTCCATAAGAAAGACTCTGGCCGACTGAACCGCCTGGACCGAATCGATACCCAGTTCTTGTATGTCTTCCAGAATGGTTTTGCCGTGCACATCTGAAAAATCCGATCGATTAAAAATCTCAAAACGCCATTGTTTCACGATACTAATTCCTTCTTTCTCATTTTATATTTTATCAGGGCGGCTCGTTTGCCTCTTGCTTTTTCGAGCATTCTTTCGACTTCCCTTTTGTCTTCATTTTTAATTGCCATTTTCAGTTTCGTCAATTCGAAAGTAAGCTTATCGATACTTCTGGTTGCATATTCTGTGTTTGTAAGTAACACATCAGCCCAAATATTCGGAGGACCTGACGCTATTCTTGAGGAATCTATGAAACCTTTGCCGGCAAATTCCAAATCTTCGCTGCTATTAGCATTTATCAATGCCGCCGCCATCATGTGGGGCAAATGACTTACGTTCGCAAATATCCTGTCGTGCTTTGCCGGTGTCATTAACTTCACAAAACAGCCAAGTTTTGACCAGAACTCTTTAAGGATTTGCACAGCCTGCTTATTAGTCCTTTTTATCGTAGTCAAAACGCACATTGTCCGGTCGAACAGATCATCTCTGGCAAATTCCACTCCCCTTTGCTCCGAGCCGGCAATCGGATGTGAGCCAACGTAGTGAACATACTTCGGCAGCTTCTTCGCCGCCCAGCGGTGTGGAAGAACTTTCGTAGAACCAACATCAGTAACGATACAACCTCTCGGTAACGCATCGCATATCTCCTCGAAGATATTCTCAAACGTATATACAGGTGTGGCTAATATAACAAGGTCCGCGTTAGATACACTTGATTTTAAACAATCGACTACTTCCGTTGCTATTGCCAATTGTCTGGCTTTATTGCGAGTGGAAGGCCGATGAGTGTAACCTACCACATTCATTCGACTAAAAGACCGTAAAACTCCTAAAGCAATCGAGCCGCCCAAAAGCCCCAATCCTATAACGGTTGTTTGTGTTAAGTCTTTCAACATCAAGCTCTTATGAAAATACGCCTCAGGGTTAATTATGCTAAAAAATAATATACACTCATTCAAATGTCAATTTTTTTCTTTGTTTTGCGATATTTAAATGTTATCATTTTAGCTTTTGAAAGAGCTCTTACTTAAAAAGTGATGTTTTCTCGTCACATGCTTATGGCAAAACGAGATACTAAAATAGATAAAATACCGGATATTAACAATCTCAGCAACGGCGACCATCTCGAATTTGAAGAGAAAGTAGCTGACCTGGATCGCCAGATGAAAGAGCTGCGCAAGCTCAGTTCAATCAAAGGTATCGACTATTCCGCTGAGATTCGTCGACTCCAACAGCAGCAGGTCGCTGAACTGAAACGAATCTATTCGAACCTAACCGCCTGGCAAACTGTCCAAGTGGCACGTCATCCTAACAGACCTCTTCTTTCCGATTACCTTGGTCTAATGATAAAGGATTTTCGTGAATTGCACGGCGACAGGTGCTTCGGTGACGACCGCGCAATGATAACAGGCTTTGGTCAAATCGGCAGAGAAAGAGTATTGGTTGTCGGTCAAAACAAAGGAAAGAATACGAAGCAAAAGATTGTCTGTAATTTCGGATGTCCCAATCCTGAGGGCTATCGCAAAGCGATGGCCAAGATGAAACTCGCTGAGAAGTTCGGTGTTCCTATCGTCACGCTTATTGACACTCCGGGTGCTTATCCCGGCGTCGGTGCAGAAGAGCGAGGCCAGGCACAGGCAATAGCGGTTAATCTTTATCAAATGTCGCGACTCAGGGTGCCGATAATTTGCATTGTTATTGGCGAAGGCGGTTCCGGCGGCGCGCTGGGAATTGGCGTAGGCGACAAGCTGGCAATACTCGAATTCGCATATTATTCGGTGATATCACCTGAGGGTTGTGCAGCAATTTTATGGCGTGACGGTTCACAAGCACCCGAAGCCGCTGAAGCACTTAAATTAACCAGCAAAGATTTGCACAAACTCGGACTGATCGATGCTGTTGTACCTGAACCGCTCGGTGGAGCACATCGTAATCTTCATGATACCGTTCATAATGTCGAGAAATATATTGTCAAAACACTACGGGACCTGAAACGCACAAAGATCGACAATCTACTTGATAATAGATACAACAAGCTGCGTTCGATCGGTTCCGGTCCAACAGAAAAGCTACGCCGGAAAACTCAGGCGTCAAGAGACAGGATAGCGGCAGCAATGGAAGGCATCTCGACCAAATCAAAGCGTGTTCCAGTCAAAGTTTGATATCATTTTAATCTTTGATTTTCCAAATCCCCCGCTTTTCTCTTGAAATTCATTCAGCAAACTTACTTACCGAGAAAAAACTGCTTTTAAATTTGAATTTAAGATATTTTTGCAAAAAAGGTCTTGGCGCCTAACTGAATTTGGTTTATTTTGCAAACAACAAGGAAGTTATAGGACTTAAGGGTAATATTCTGGTAAATTCCGGATAACGTTATCCGAACAGTAAAAGAATAAGGAGATTAAAATGATGAAGCGGACACTAATCCTCACGTTTATGAGCGTTTTTGCTCTTTCACTCGCTCTGGCTACTTATGGCTGTGGTACAAAACCGAAAGCCGAGCTGGAAGATCTTAAAGTCGCTTTAGAACAAATCAAGAGTGAAAGAGACAATCTACAAGCAGAAGTAGATACTATTACACAAACTCGCAATAATCTGCAACAGCAGATCGACGAGATCACCAAATCACGCGATATGGCTGTTGACGAAGCGAAAAATGCCAAGGAAAGAACCGATAAGCTCGCAAATCAGTTACAATCTGAAACACAAAAGGTTAGCGAGCTACAGGATCAGTTAAAGCTGGTTCAAGTAGCCATCGCGGAGCTGCAAGACAAAATCATGTAGTAGTATCCGCCGCTTAATGGCTAAACCTTAATTTTTTCCGTGCTGACAAGGCTCCAGACTGATACGGTTCTTTTGCACCTCAACCTTGCTTGCCCTCTTTTTGTCTGAAAGTAACGAGAGCATCAGAAGTGGTGTGAAGTAAATTAAAGTGTAAAATTATAGGGCAGGCCTCCTTGCCCACCCTAATTGCACATCTCCAAAGAAGTAAGATATTCAGGTAAACATCTACACCACATATCCTACGTACTTAACCAGGTATATTTTCCGCAATATGCATCACGGGCATAATAATTACAAGAATCTACACTATACATTAACCGTTTTAATTTCTCGTGGATCTTTGCCTTCTTCGATAGCTCTTATTTTTCTTACCCTTCTTTCGTGTCGTCCACCGCTGAAATCCGTATTGAGCCAAACCTCCACCATTTTTCTCAACAGAACTTCCCCAATCTGGTCTCCTGACAGACAAAGAACATTTGAGTCGTTGTGATCACGTGAAATCTGGGCGGTTAGTTCATCATGACACAATGCAGCTCTAATTCCACTTACTTTATTCGCTGCCATACTCATTCCGATACCTGTTGCACATATCAGAATGGCTCTGTCAGCCTGTTTCTTAGACACCGCCATTGCCGCTAAATAAGCTAAGTCGGGGTAATCAACAGGATTGCTATCGTTAGTGCCGAAATCAATACACTCATGACCAAGCTCTGCAGCTATGGCCTTAATTTGCTCCTTGATTTCTAAACCACGATGGTCACTTCCAACTGCTATTATCATATTACAAGCTCACTAATCCTTTCTTTTATAGCTTTTTCTATCAGCTTCGCACAATTGCTGTATAACTTTTGTGGATGACCTATCGGATCGGGAACATCTTTATTCCCTGCCAATAATAGGCACCGATTTGCAGCTTCAGGTTCAAGAGCAATTATTATATCTCGATGTACTCGCTCCATCACGAATATGAAGTCACTCTCCTTGATGAGCGATTTAGACAATCCCTTATTCCTATGATCTCCTATATTAATCCCTTTAGCTGCACAAACGGCCACCGCTTCAGCGCTGGCTGGAAATCCGACACTACCAATAGTGCCAGCGGAAGTAACTTTATAACCCATTTTGTCGAGATGTTCAACCTTACATTGTAATTTTTCCGCTAAATATTTTCGAAATATTCCTTCAGCCATCGGGCTTCGGCAGGTATTGCCGGTACAAACAAATAAAAATCTAACCTGCGACATCACTTCCAGGTCAGCCCAGGAATAAACGCCAAGCCTTAATATCCCCAATCCCTTCTTGCCTATTTTAACAACAGAGCTGCTTTTTTTGAATTTGCAGGGCCCCGCATCCAGCAGCATATCGATTTGGCCTGAGAACCGGGCATAAACACGATCAGCATCAATCGCCGGTGCATCACCTGTGATGTTCGCACTTGGCGCAACCACAGGATTGTTCGTTTGCTGCAATAACATTGTTGCTATCGGGTTGTCCGGACAGCGAACACCGATGGAATTATTTTTATACAGCCCCTCAAAAACCTCTTTTTCGAGGTTTTGTTGCTGTTTATTGATATCCTTTTCGTTTAATTCGAAAACCATAGTCAAAGGCCCGGGCCAGGCGTTTCTGAGCAGTTTCTGAGCTCTCAATCCAATTGTGGGTACGTATTTGTTTACATCGTCCTTATGTCCTATATGTAATGTATAATGCTTGTCGGAATCCCTGCCTTTAAGATTATCGAGCTTTGCCAATGAATCTCTTCTAATCCTGCACGCAATTCCGTAAACCGTTTCCGTAGGAAACGCCACAAGTCCACCGGCATCAATCAACGCCGCTGCCTCCTTAATTTTTTCCGAGTCAATCCTCGTGACATCGAGTTCTACAGCTTTTGTCATCATAGCTTTACAAGAATACTTTAAAGATCATCAAATGACAACATTTTCTACCACCTGCCCAATAGTTAATCATCACGAGCCAACATTAATATACACGCCATCATAACCTTTATCTCTCGACAGAATTGATTAACAATAAAAACAATCAAGGGCGAAGGGAGCAGCCCATTGGAACTCGCAGGGCAACAAAAAAAGTTTTTTCTCCGCCGAATTGTAAGGAATGTTATTAGAAACTTTACCTTGAATAACTCAGAATATTAGCTTTTCAATTTCCTTTCTAATGGCGTATAATAGTTATATTCCTATGATTCTTTAAGATGCTCAGATTATGGACTCTGATTTAAAGAAACTAACTGATGCGGAGCTTCTAACCCACTACACAGCGGGTGAGGAAGCTGCATTTCGTGAAATTGTAAATCGCTACAAAAACAGCCTTTACGCTTTCCTCAGGCAGTTTCTGAACCGGCATGACCTCGTGGAGGACGTCTTCCAGGAAACGTTTCTTCAATTGTTTACAAGTAGAGAAAGCTTTGACATAAGCCGACCCTTGCGACCCTGGTTATTCACGATAGCTGCGAACAAAGCAAAGGATGCCCTTCGCAAATGGCAACGAACACCCGTTGTTCCTATCGGTACCATGGCAGATTCGCAGGATTTATCGTTTGAAGACATGTTAAATACCGTAACCTCAGATGAGACAAAGCCTTACGATGAACTGGAAAAAAATGAAACAACTTCGCGTGTTGAGCAGGTTATAGCGAATATGCCGGAAAATTTACGAGAAATCCTACTTTTAGCCTATTTTAACAGATTTTCTTACAAACAAATGGCTGATATTCTCAGTATACCTATTGGAACGGTGAAAAGTAGGCTACACACTGCCGTTGGTCGTTTCGCAAAAGAGTGGAAAGCATCGATAGGTAGTAAGGAAACCAGATGAATCCAATTAATGACGAACAGAAACAGTTATTATTCGATTATTCTATGTGTTTGACATCACCGGAGGAGACCGCCGAAGCCGAAGTTTTGATATCATCCAGCACAGAAGCATCAGATATTTATTCCAATCTAAAAGCCGCCCTCTCACCACTGGATCATCTGGGATCTGAATCTTGTCCGGATAATCTTGCAGAGCGTACAATATGGCGGCTGAAAATTGCTGCAAACTCCAGCCACAATCAGCTTGATCAATTACTCGCCAATGAACAACACCGAGCAGTCCGCGTTAGAAATCGACACTGGCCTGAGCTGGGAAAGAAATTAGCCACTGCAGCAGTGTTCATGATCGTTGGAAGCGTTTTAATTGCCTCATTTCAAGCTATAACGGGGTATGCACGTCACAAATCACAAAGGCAGTGGTGCCAGGTTCAACAGGGAAATATTTTTCAAGGTTTAAGCAATTACATTGCCGACCACGATGGTAAGCATCCTGCTCTTTCAGCCGCATCAGGCTCGCCGTGGTGGAAGGTGGGCGACCAGGGCAACGAGAATCATTCCAATACTCGCAATTTATACATCCTGGCCAAAGATGGTTACGCCAATCTAAGCGACTTCGTTTGTCCCGGCAGTGAAAGCGGTAAAATCATTCAAATGACTCCTTCAGAAATAAGAAACTATAAGGATTTCCCCGACAGAGGTTGTATAACTTACAGCTCCCAAATAAATTCCAGAGGTCTCGGAAATGACAGGTTGCAATGCCGAAAAGTCATAATGGCGGATAGGAATCCACTCTTTGAAACATTGCCGGACTTTTCCAAGCCGTTGAGGTTGCGCCTTAACAAGAGTTTATTGACTCTTAACAGCATAAATCACAATCGTCGAGGACAGAATGTTTTATTCGGTGACGGCCGTGTCGAGTTCCTGAAAACTCGTCATATCGGCATTTCGGAGGATGACATATTCACACTGCAGGACACAGATATATATCAAGGCTGTGAAGTGCCTTCTCACGAATCCGACGCCTTCCTTGCTCCGTAATTTACTTTGTACATCGTACCACAATTCATATTTCCTCATACTAATTGCTATTAGAATCGATCTGAGGTTTTTAAACACACATGCTTAATATGACTTGTTGAATGCGTTTTCAACTTAGCAAGCCGTAATCCTGTAAAGTTTGCATTAAAACGTCTCGTTTACTTTCTTCCAGGGGCGTCATAGGCAAACGCAATTCCTCCGAACACATATTTAGCATCGCCATTGCCGCCTTAACAGGTATTGGATTGGTCACCAAAGTAAGCATCCCCTTACTGAGAGCAAACAGCTTTTTATGCCATTTCAGAGCTGAGACAAAATCTCCCTCAAGGATTAAATCTGTCAGCGCTTTTACATCGGCAGGAACAATATTGGCTACCACACTTATAACACCTTTCCCACCTACCGAAGCCAAAGGCAATGTAAGAGAATCATCGCCCGAGATTATAGTAATATCGCATCGAGTAGCAATTTCGCTGGCCTGGTCCAGACTGCCGGTTGCTTCTTTAATTGCGACGATATTTTCGAGTTCAGCTAACCGGGCCACCGTCTCTGCCGTCATACCCGCTCCGCATCGGCCCGGTATATTATATAATACTATGGGAAGATCAACCTCTTCCGCTATCGCCTTGAAATGCTGATAGAATCCTTCCTGCGTGGGCTTATTATAATAGGGCCCGACTTGTAACGTCGCATCGGCGCCGACTTTTTTTGAGAATTCTGCCAGCCCTATTGCCTCAGCAGTGCTGTTCGAGCCGGCCCCTGCAATTACAGGGACCTGTCCGCCAACTGCTTTTATAACTCTTTCAATGACCTGTTTATGCTCTTCGGGACTTAACGTGGGGCACTCTCCGGTCGTACCCACCGGCACAATTGCGTCTATGCCGTTTTCCAATTGAAAATCAATAAGCTCATCGAGCGTTTGAAAATCGATTTCACCGTCCTGAAACGGCGTAACCAATGCTACCATTGCGCCTGTAAACATCTAAACCTCCTATATAATTCTTTTCGCTGCTACGGCAGAAAAAACACAAGAAGATTATAAATTAATTCATCAATTTCGTGCCAGTATTTTTAAATATTCTTTGACGGTGCTAAAAAGTCCCATCTCAAGTGCTTCCGCAATCAAAGCATGGCCAATAGAGACTTCAAGTACGCCGGAAACCTCGGTAAGGAATTTCCCGAGGTTTTTAAGGTTCAAATCATGCCCGGCATTCACACCAAGTTGAGCATCCTGAGCAGCCCGTGCCGCATATACATATTTCTGTAACACTTCTTCAAAGTTTTCGCCAGTCCGAAAAGCTCTCGCATACGGCTCTGTATATAACTCGACTCGATCGGCCCCTACTTCCCTGGCCATAATAATGCCGGCCTCGTCGGGATCCATAAAAAGACTGACACGAACGCCCACGTCCTTTAATTTTTTAATAATCGGAACAAGTCTTTCTCTGTCGGCTTTTAGATTCCAGCCGTGGTCAGAAGTATTTGCATCCGGTGTATCCGGTACCAGGGTGGCCTGGTCCGGCCCAACCTGGCTGACAATCTCCATATATTTACCGAGAAACGGATTACCCTCTATATTAAATTCAACGGTAATCGCCCCAGCTAAATCAAAAACATCGGAATATTTTATGTGGCGCTCATCGGGACGAGGGTGAACCGTTATTCCATACGCGCCGGCTTGGATAACTGTCCCGGCAGCCTCCAGAACACTCGGCATGTCAATATTACGTTGGTTCCGCAGCAATGCGATCTTATTTAAATTAACACTGAGCCTGGTCATTTTACGTCCTTAATAAATCCGCTGCATTATATTACTGTGCTGCTTTAACACAAGTCTGAATCTAATTTTTATAAACTACTCTGACACATCTATTTCTTGCCAGGATAAAACTTTTCGCTTAATATAATACCCCATATAAGAGGATATTGCTACTGTCGTTACCGGCAAGTACGATAGCGTATGGGATCGGGTGAAAAGCCGATAGTAAAAGAGTGAAGAACGTAAAGCCAAAGACCAATAGTTAATTAAATCGCCAATAAGAAATGAAATTAAGTTGGGCAACTCGGATTACAATTCTTCGGATATTGCTGGTAGTCCCATTTGTCAGCTTTATGTTGAAGATCAATGACGCTGCGCTAACCGACGGCGCACAAAACGCCATGCGTTATATTGCAATAACTTTATTCCTGGTAATGGCGGTCAGCGATGGTGTCGACGGCTATTTGGCGCGCAGAAAAAACCAGATCACCAAGCTCGGTGCATTTCTGGACCCGATTGCGGACAAATTACTTATTACCTGTGCGTGCCTGCTGCTGGCTTCGCAGCAAGGACAAGTTAAAGGTTTCCTGCTGCCCTCGACAGTTGTAGTTTTAATCATAGGCAAGGACCTGTTTCTGCTGATTGGTTTTACTATGGTTTACCTTATAACGTCTCAGATTCGAATCGCCCCGGTGTTTATCGGCAAACTCGCCACTACTCTGCAGTTGTCCATGGTTACGGGAATTCTAATCGCTCCCGAAGTATCACGCATAATACCCGGCTGGATTTGGTTCCTGCGGTTTCTCTGGTGGTCTGCCGCGATAACCGCTATTTTAACTACCCTTATTTACATTCGCAACGGAAGTCGGTATATTGAAGAATACGAACAGGCAGGAGCATCTCGTGACCAATAGAACGAAGTTTATATGAAACATGGAAAATGGCAGTAGAATTTAGTGAAATATCTGAAGCCCTTGAGGACCTTCGCCAGGGCAAAATGATTGTCCTCATCGATGCGGAAGACCGCGAGAACGAGGGTGATTTGGTTTGCGCGGCAGAGAAAGTAACTCCGGAGATTATCAACTTCATGGCCAAATTCGGCCGTGGCCTTATCTGCCTGCCGCTTCCACCCGAGAAATGTGATGCGCTCGGTCTGTATCCACAAACCGTTGATAATACGGCACGTTTCGGCACGGCCTTTACTGTCAGTATCGATGCCGGCGAAGGCATTACCACGGGTATCAGCGCCAAGGATAGAGCACGAACGATTCAGACTGCAATTGCCGATGACGCTAAACCGGGCGACCTCGTTCGCCCCGGCCACATATTTCCCCTGCGCGCACGAGAAGGAGGAGTACTGGTCAGAGCGGGACAAACCGAAGGTACGGTAGATTTGACGCGATTGGCGGGCCTGAAGCCGGCCGGTGTCATCTGCGAAATTATGAACGAAGACGGCTCGATGGCACGAATTCCCGAGCTGCTGAAATTCTGCGAAAAACACGAGCTGAAAATTGTCTCAATCGCAAAGCTGATAGAATATCGTCTCCAGCGTGAAAGCCAGATAGATCGCCTTGTTAGCGTAAATTTACCAACGGATTACGGAGAATTCAAACTTATCGGTTACGGCAGCATGACTTCCGCCGAACCACATCTGGCATTATGCAAAGGTGACGTCGGGCAGGTGGACGACAGCGGCAAACCTATCGAGCACGATGAGCCGGTGCTGGTACGAGTACATTCGGAATGTATGACAGGCGATTTGTTTCACTCCCAGCGATGCGAATGCGGGTATCAATTAATAACCGCAATGAAGATGATCGAAGAAGCCGGCAAAGGCGCTTTAATTTATCTGCGTCAGGAAGGCAGAGGTATCGGCCTGGCAAATAAACTGCATGCCTACAAACTTCAGGAGCAGGGACTCGATACCGTTGATGCCAATTTGCAGTTAGGCTTTATGGCTGACAAGCGCGATTATGGAATCGGTGCACAAATTTGTCGCGATCTTGGACTGCGGAACATAAAGATACTTACCAATAATCCCAAGAAGATCAGTCGCCTTGAGGTCTATGGCATAAAGATCGTTGAGCAGATATCGTTAAAAGCTGAGCCGAGCCAGCACAACATCGACTATTTACGAACGAAAAAATATCGTCTCGGCCATATGCTTGATAAGGACTTATAACCCATGAGAATAGTATCCGTAATATTACAGGTATTACTTTTCTTACTTCTTTTAATGCAGACCGGCTGCAAATCGGGACCGGGAGATCCCGAAACATCCTCTAAGGCTCGTGATAATCTTAAAAGGCTGTCTCTATATAACAGTTATGCCCAGGTGAAAATCGACATCATGCCGCTGACCGAACTCGTTAAAACCGGCGATGCCCAACAGGCCCAGATAAATCTCTACGTCAGCCTTTTGGATGCTTTCAGTTATCAGATAAAGGCGCCGGGCATTGTTCGTTTTGAGTTGTATGAATATGCGCAGCGTTCTTCCGAGCCTAAAGGCAAGAGGCTTGT
>CAZQXE010000044.1:0-17084 GCA_964597115.1 uncultured Pirellulales bacterium
TTCGATAGCCACATTGGTGATTGGTGATTAGGAAATTAACGTAAGCTCTTTGACAATAGAATAATATGAAAAATAAGCAGCAATCGAACGCTGGAAAATAAGACCAATTTCAAAGTCCCGCAATACCATCAAAGCGGAAGTTTATCACTTTGGCGAGTTGATTAAGCGTTAAGCGGATTTGGCTTTGTATTTCATCCAGGGGCAGGTGTCTTTTTGCGGGCATTCTTTACAGCCGTGTTTTGTCGAAACCAGCGGCAGGACCACAAACGCCACGATTGCAAATATCACTAGCAGAGTCAACAGCGGCCAGGAAAAATTAATAATGGCGACGGGTATGCCGGCAACTATCGGGATAAACCATAAAGGGACAATCACGGGAATGTGCTTCTTGAATTTGTCGCTGAAACACTCGTCGGATCCTTTATTGCGAAATTTTACGGCTATGTGTCCGTATCCACAGGGACATTCCCTTGTATCGAAATACCGGCAGTAGGGACATACGAATATCATAATCCATATTGCCCCTGCGATGCCGTATATCAGATAGGCCCCCGCTGCCGTCAGTGACAATGCCGAGCCGCTAAAAGCCACGATAAAAATCGCTGCTCCCAGGATCGTCATAGTTATATAGGGAATGTTATTGATAAGCTCCTGAGCGGACGTATATTCGCGTATAGTCTGACCATCCCGATCATTCTTGTCGTCTCTTGACATTTCTTTACTTACTAAGGCTCCTTGCCCACAGAATGTATTGTAAAGGATTAATTCTTTTTGGCTACTATTCTTCTTTTACATCGTAAACCAGTAAGACGTCACTATGGCGCAAATAAAGTTTGCTGTCGCAAATGACCGGATGTGCCCAGGCGGGGCCATCTGCGCCCGGGCGTTTTGGCTCTGTGAAGGTGCTCTTGAGTTTATATTCCTGCGGATTGGCCTCGATAAGGGCCGTAACGCCGTTCTGGTAGCGAAAATACAAATGGCCATCGGCATAGAGCACGGCTGCGGAGCCATCACCAGGCTGGTCCTGCTGCCACATTACCTTGCCGGTTTTGAATTCGATGCAGGTTGGCTTGCCCTTGTTCTGGTCATGGCCGCCGTATATATAGTCGCCGACCTTGACGAAGCAGCCGTGATGGTTTTGGAAAATCTTGGGATTGATGAAATACACTTCTTCGGCATTAAGGTTTTTATCTTCAGCGGTTAGCCTAAGCAAGGCACTACCGGCTCCATAAGCAGTTGAACAGAATACAAAGTCGCCATCAATAACAGGGGTCGCAATGCTTGCAGCTCGGTTGGCAATCTTGTTATATCCCCAGTGGAACATACCGTTTTCTGCAGCAACACCTATGAGTCCCTTGTTGGTTAACTGGATGTACTGACGGATGCCGCCGGTTTCGGCAATAACGATTGATGAATAACCTGCTTCGTCTTTGCCGTTTGGTCCTATGTTGGGCATCGAGCAGTTCCAGATTTGTTCTCCGGTTTTCTTATTGAGTGCAACCATTACGGACTGGCGTCCGCCGGGCGTGCATAAGAGTTTGTCACCGTCGATTAGTGGTGACTCGCTGAATTTCCATCGTGGATTTTCTCCGCCACCGAGATCCTTCTGGAGATGTTTGCTCCAGACGATTTTGCCGGTTTCGGCTTCGATGCAGGCTAAGTCGCCGGATGTACCTATAGCATAGACAAGACCATCGTCGACAGTCGGCGTGCAGCGTGGGCCGCCGGTTTCATCAATGTGTGGCGGGCCCACTTTGGCTGTCCACAATCGTTCATGCGTAGATAAATCGTAGGCCAGAACACATTGGACCGTTTCGGATTCGAGGGAGATGTCACCCATTGTATAGAGCCTGCCGTTAACGATAGCAAGGCCCGAAAAGCCCTTTCCGAGGCCGGTCGTTTCCCATAAAAGTTTCGGACCGTCTTTGGGCCAGCTTTTTAGCAATCCGGTTTCGGCGCATATAGCGTCGCGATTGGGTCCTCGCCATTGCGGCCAGTCCGCCCCATGAATGGTACTACCCAGCCAAAGAGTCAAGCCAAAAACTGCCGCTAATAAAGTTATTCTGGTTGTTCTGAACATAATTACAACCTCCGTAAAATACTAAGAGTCTTCTGCTTTACCGCTTACGTCAACACATACCAGGTGCCCATCTGCATTTCGAGCATAGATTCTACCGTTAGCCAGTACCGGAACAGTCCAGCATTTGCCCCTCAATATCTGTTTTGAGGACAACTCCTTATATCCGTCGGGCGAGGCCTCTGCTATTACCAGCTTGCCCTTTTCGCTGAGAATAATCAGCTTTCCATCGGCGAGCATAAGTGAGCCGGTGCCCATGCCGCCCTGTGACCATTTTGTCTGGCCGGTTTTGAAGTCAATGCATTTAAGTTTGCCGCCACCGCCAACTTGTCCGTCAAAGCCGTACACGTATCCTTCCCACAGCACGGAACTGTTAATTTGGTTACGCATGTTTTTGTTTTGCCAGATTTCAGTGACATTGCTGCCGTCGATTTTCAAAAGCGCACAGCCGTGGTTATATCCGGATGAAATAAACATCAAGTCGTCTGAGAAAATAGGTTCTGCGGCATTGATATCGTAGCTCGTTTTCCACGGGAGTCGCCAGATAACGTCGCCCGTTTCGGGATTCACAGCGACAATTTCCCGTGACACAGGTAAAACCACAATCTTTTGATTGCCGAAAGTGAAAGGCACGCCGGTTGCATATCCAGATTCACTTCTTCCGCTTTGCCATACGATGCTGCCATCTTCTTTTTTAAGAGCAACACCACTTGAACCGGCGTTAAGGATAATCAAATCATCGACAACCAGAGGTGAGCCGGAAAAGTACCATGTGGGATGTTTGAAACCAAATTCTTTGTTTAGATTTATATGCCAGACTATCTCACCTGTCGATGCTTTGAAACGCAGGGCATCTCCGTCTTTGCTGAAGGTGTAAATAGCGTCGCCGTCAACCGTCGGTGTAGCGCACGGGCCGCCTTCGTGGTTTTTATCGTATAAGAGACAATCGTAGGATTTCTTCCATATTTCTTCGCCAGTTGCTGCGTCAAAACAGTAGAGGATGTCTTTGTCGTCGATGTTGCCCATTGCATAGACTTTGCCGCTACTCACAGCCATTGAAGCAAATCCGGCTCCAAGCGAAGCCTCCCACAGCACTTTGGGTTCATCATCCTGCCAGTGGGCGTTCCAGCCCGTTTCGCTCGATATTCCATCGTGATTTGGACCTCGCCAATTGGGCCAGTCTGCTGCTCGTGAAGTACTACAAAATAATACTCCAATTAAAAATATTCCAAGACCAAAGATAGATGTCGTTATTCTACTTTTCATTATATTTCGTGATTTCATGATACTACTCCAAAAAATGTTAATTTTGACAGTGGGCACTTATACAATAATTTGCCTTCAATATCAATCTTCCAATTTCGATGAAATCTTATGATTATCCTTTAAATGCCAGTGCTCCGGTTGGGCAAGCCGCTATGCATTCGGCTGCGGCATTTTTAAGCCCATCGGCAAATGTACGGTCAAACGGAACTGCCATTCGGACGTCAAAGCCCCGGCCTACGAAAGTCAATCCGAGTTCTTCACCGGCCCTGGAAACAATCTCTATGCAAAGACCACAGTCTATGCACTTGCCGGGTTCGTAAATCACCTCCGGATGTGAAGTGTGCTGAACGAATGAACGACGTTGGCATTTGTATCGGCCGGGTCTGGCTCCGTAATCCTGAGCGTATTGTCTTAGTTTGCAGACATCGGGTTTTCGACAATCACAATGCAGACAACGTTTCGCTTCTTCGCGAGCTTCCCGGTCGGTGAAGCCTCCGTCTTTTTCTGATGGAGTTATACGCTGTGTATCACCGCCACAGGCGAGAAATATTTTGATCTCTTCATCTTTGAGTTTGCCGATGCGAGTGTTGAACGGTTTCGATGTTCCGGTTATAGTTTGGCCGGATAAATACTGATTGATAGAGACGGATGCTTCTTTTCCGTCCGCCACAGCTCGAACTGCTAAACTTTGCGATTTTAGCGAACGAACGGAATCTCCACCGGCAAACACGCCCGGCATATTCGTTTCATAAGTATTATTGTTTATTACTATTCCGTTGGGTCCTGTTTTAAGGCCGAATGGCTCGGTGGCTTCAGGATTTAGCCGACCGGTGGCTATAAAAACAGAGTCGAAGTCTTTACGCAAAGCTTCTAACGATAGCATATTCTTTCCTGAGCCGATTCGTATTCGTTTCTCGAATTTAACGCCCAGCTTCTCAATCGAAGCTATTTCTTTATCAAGTACGTCTCTCGGGAGGTCTTGTTCTGAGACACCGTATCTCAACATCCCTCCCGGCTGTTCATGCTCGTCGAAGATTGTGCAGGAGAATCCTTCCTGTTGCAGATAATAACCGGCAGCTAATCCGGCCGGCCCTGCTCCAACAATAGCAATACGTTTGTTCTGTTTAGGTTTACAGGCCGGTAAATATGGATCTGTAGATTCCAGATCGACGTCAGCTACATAGCGTTTCAACAGACATATTGAGACCGACTGGTCGGAACCGCTCACAGCCGAGCGTCTGCATCCCCGCTCGCAGGGAGCCGGACAAATCCGTCCCAACACGGCAGGCAAGGCGATATCATTTTTAACAGTAGCAATGGCTTGACGAAGCTCGCCGGCCGCAATCTGTCGAATCATCAACGGAATATTCATCCGCGCAGGGCAGATAACGTGACAAGGCCCGAGGCAGTCACCCAAATGGTCGCTTAAGAGTAGTTCCAAAGCTACCTTTCTTGCATGATGGATCTGGTCACTGTTGCTTTGGACACACATTCCATCTTGCGCGAGAGTTCCGCAGGCGGGGGTAAGATTAGTCATACCTTTGACTTTGACAACGCAAACCATACAACTGGTCGAGGCCTTATACTCTTTCAGAAAACACATTGTAGGAATTTCAATTCCAAGCTTTACGGCGGCGTCAAGAATTGTGGCCCCGTTGTCAACTTCAACTTCACGATTGTCTATAGTTAGTTTTGGCATGGCTTATTCAACTATAACAGCATCTGACGGGCATACGTTCTTGCATGTCCCGCAGCGGATACATTTTTCTGAATCGATTTCGTGTTTTTCGTAAGGTTTCATTTCAATGGCATCTGCCGGGCAGCGTTGAGCGCATATAGTGCAGCCAATGCAGTCATCTGTTATCGAATATTTAATAAGCGCTTTGCATTTAGCGGCGGGACAGCGTTTTTCAACGTGGGCTTCGTACTCATCTCGGAAGTATTTAATAGTGGAAAGGACCGGATTCGGAGCTGTTTTACCGAGCCCGCAGAGACTTGTATTCTTTACCATTTGAGACAAATGCTCTAATTCTTCGATATCATTGCTGCTGCCAAGCCCGGCGCATAAGTTTTCGAGTATGTCCAGCATTCGTCGTGTGCCTATTCTGCAAAATGTGCATTTGCCACACGACTGGTTCTGCGTAAATTCCAGGAAATAGCGGGCGATGTCAACCATACAGTCGGTTTCATCCAGCGCCACCATACCGCCGGAACCCATCATTGCCCCAACGTCGGTTAGTGCTTCATAGTCAACCGGAATATGTGCAAGCTCCGCGGGAACGCACCCGCCGGACGGGCCTCCGATTTGCACTGCCTTTAGCTTTAATCCGCCTGCAATCCCCCCGCCGATATCGTTTATAACCTGGCGTACGGAAATGCCCATCGGCACTTCAATCAGACCAACTCGGTCCACCTTTCCCGCCAGCGCAAAGACTTTGGTTCCCTTGCTGCTGCTCGTTCCAAGCTCGGCGAATGCTTCTGCGCCGTTGCGTATAATCCACGGCACGGCGGCATAAGTTTCAACGTTGTTAATAAGCGTTGGTTTGCCCCATAAGCCGCTATGGGCCGGATATGGCGGCCTTAGTCGAGGCATACCTCTGCGTCCTTCTATACTTGCTAAAAGCGCAGTCTCTTCGCCGCATACAAATGCCCCTGCTCCGGGACAGATTTTTAGATGCAGTGAAAATCCGCTATTTAAAATATCATTGCCGAGAAAGCCATGCTGTTGGCAATTCTCTAAAGCCTGTGTTATTCTTTTAATTGCGAGCGGATATTCTGCACGAATATAAAAACAACCTTCATTCGCGCCGACCGTGTATGCAGCTATTATCATGCCTTCAATTATGCGATATGGATAAGATTCCATTATCATCCTGTCCATAAAGGCACCGGGATCGCCCTCATCACCGTTGCATACCAGATATTTCCTGTCGGATTGATTATTTCGGACGGCGGACCATTTTAAATGTGTCGGGTAGCCGGCACCGCCTCTTCCACGAAGTCCGCTGAGCTCAATCTGAGAGATTATTTCTTCTGCGCTAAGTTCTTTGATGCATTTGTGAAGTGCTTTGAATCCGTCGTTTGACAGATACTCATCGATATCGATTGGGTCGATGTCGCCGTGATTCTCAGTGGCGATGTGTTTTTGCTTACCGAGAAAATCAGCAACAGGTTTGTCACGTACATCTATCGAATAGCGTGCAACAGGTTCAGATTTTTCATCGGTGATTAGATTTTCCAGTATATGCGAGACTGTGTTGGAGATTTTTTTGCCTGCCCCGTTTATTTTAAAGTGGCGCAGGACAATAGCTTTGGCATCTTCCGGTCGAACCTTGGCGTAAAGATAAGATTTATTGCCAGGCAACACCACTTCCAGCAGAGGCGTTTGGTGACACATGCCAACACATCCGACACGTTTTACTGCCACCTGGATACCTGTTTCGGTTAAGGCTTGCTCCAGTGCTTCACGAAGCTTCCCGCTGCCCCGGGCAACACAGCACGAACCAAGACCAAGGCGGATTTCACTGCGAGGTTCAGGTTCTCCTACTCGAAGTTTTCTGGTTTTCTGCTGCCGGGTTGACCTCGTTTGATCGTATCTTAAAAAATCGTTAACGATCGTTGAGACAGTGTCAGGAGTCAAATGCCCGTATGTTACCTGGTCGATTTGTACAGCAGGTGCCAAAGTGCAGCATCCCAGACAGGCTATTTTCTCAATGGTAAATAGCTTTTTCGAATCCGTATCTTCTCCGTCAGAAATGCCAAGATGACGCTGAAATGCCTCATAGACGCGATCCGCACCTTTAACATGGCAGGCAGTGCCGATGCAAACGTGTATTATGTGACGGCCAACCGGACGATGCCTAAAATGGTCGTAGAATGTAGAAACGCCGGCAATCGATGCGGGAGTAATCTGTGTGACATCACAAATATGCTCGAGTGCTTCCTGGGGCAGGTAGCCAAAGTGGCTCTGGACCGCCTGTAAAATCTCAAGCACATTCTCGGGGCCTGTGCCGATTTTTTCAACTGCCCTGTCCACAATTGTCAAATCCACATCGTTCATCAATCACTGTTTCCAATACAGTACAGGTTCTCAGCGCCTCGGATATAAATGCGTCCATCGGCAAATGCCGGTGATGCGTTACATTTCTCACCCAGCTCACATTTAGTGATTTCTTTGTATTCGGGTCCGGCTTCAATGATAAACATATTACCCTCATCGCTTAGCAGATACAGTCTGTCACCAACCAAAGTGGGTGAGGCCATAAAATACTCTCCTATTTCCTTTTCCCAGACCCTCTTTTGGTCTGAAAGGCTGAAGCAGCTAAGCCATCCCTCGGTTGCCAGCAGGAATATGAATTCGCCGTTGCTGACCGGAGAGCATATATCCGGTCCACCCTCTTCGATTGTCCAGGCAATATGAGTTTCGGTTACATTACCCCGGCCGTCCGGCTTGATGGCGGTCAGCTTAGAATATGGTTCTATGGCAAATATGAGTCCGTTGGCGTGGATTGGCGAGGGAGCAGTGTCACTGCCCAGACAATCAGCTCGCCATAGTTCTGAGCCATTGGCCGGATCGTAAGCTATTACCCAGGGATCGCCGCAGGTTATTAACTGATATTGATTCCCGACAGCGGTTACTATCGGTGAGCTCCATGAGCCACCCACCGGTCGTTTAGTCTGCCATGCGAGGCGGCCTGAGAATCCGTCCAAAGCTATCATCGCTGAGATTTCATCTTCTGCCGTCCCCTGGTCATATTGAATCAAGAGCAGGTTTCGATACATAGCAAGAGAAGATGCATATCCATAAGCGCTATCGGGTATGCCCAGGCTTTTTTCCCATACTTTCCTGCCGTTATAATCGAAGCAGCCGACATCGCCGGTTGCAAATATAGCGTAGACTCGTTGGCCGTCTGTCGCGACCGTAGGCGCGGAAAAGCCGGTATCCTCCATTATATCAAGCGGATCTTCATCGATTGTTCTCGTAACGTCACCGGTCCAAAGGAGCTTACCCGAATCTGCATCAAAACAGAATACCTGAAGCTCGTTCGGATCGCCGCCGGAGATGAAGACACGGTCACCCCAGACAACAGGAGAATTATTTCCCGGTAGCGGCACCTTAGTCTTCCAGAGAATCCCTTCGTTTGTCTTTGCGTCCCACCTGGTGGGGATGTTTGTATAGGGATTTATTCCGAGTCCTTCGGGACCACGAAAGCTTGGCCAATTCTTATGAACTTCCTCCATCGAAGGCCAGGAAACGATTTTCGGGCCGGCTTCAGGAAAATCAATCTTCGGTCTTGTTGCAAGAAAAAGGGCTGTCGAACCTATTATAATCGCACCGGCAGTAACTGAGATACGGGCAAACGTTGCCCGGTGGAATTGCTCATTAGATTTGTTTGCGGTCGGTTGCGGAATCGGCATTTTCCTGTTAAAGACATCCGCGCACTTGATGCTAATTAATAATATCACTAAACTACCGAGAAGCAAATAGCTACCTTTACTGGAACGATCCAGCCTGCGAATATGATTCTGTCTGAATTGCAAGTCCAGTTGGCGAATCTGAGATAAGAGCTGCTCATCATCAGGTCGGTTCTGAATCTCGGTTTTCAGGCTTTCCAGCTGATTTTCCAGTTTGGTATCGACTATCCTTGCCTGAATATAATTTATGACGATAAGCGAAAAGACGATGAGGGCTAACATCCCGCTAACGATAGCGGTAACGACCGCGCTTCGATACCACGGGCTTATAATTCTAACCTCGTTTGAAGTATTATCGCTATAGGATTCCATCAGCCTTTGCTCATCGCTTCTTTCGCTTTATCTAATCTAACGTGCTCCCTGGGGCAGTATTCAAAACATCGACCACATGCCAGACAACCAGCTTTGTCTGCCTCGTAATCGGTCCTTTGTCGCCGGACGGACAAGCCGATAAGCTTAAGTCCGATTACCAGCCCGATGAATCCCCCGAATATCCAGCCTCCCAGCCGGAACCTGGATTGGATTGCTAAAGCTTCGTCGTAAAGCTCTTTTGTCTCTTTGCCTGTTGCCCTTAAGGCTGAGCTTGCGTCGGTGGTTCCTTCCACTTGACCGGCATCTTCCAAAAAGATGCGCTCGGCTAATCTTACCGTTGCATGTGATCTTGATGTCACGGCGTTAAGACTGGAGCCGCCCCATCCACCCAGGAAAATCAATACCGGCAGTAGAACAAGAAGCAGTCCCAGCCTCTTTTTACCTATACTGTAATCACTTGCCGACCATTCGGTTGTAGGTTGTCTGATAGCCCCAAAGGGACACGAATCCTCACAGAGTCTGCAGCGAACACATTCATCCGGAGTGATAGTGACGTGCCATTTCGACAGCCGTGAGAGTTGCCTGAGGATTACGCCGTATGGGCAGATAAACCGGCAATATGGACGACCTATGAACACACCGATAAGCAGCAGACATCCACCCAGAATCAGGATGTTCAGGTTGCCGCTCAGGCGGAAGATTGCGACAAAAGGATCGTACCTGCATATAATAAAGGCACTACCGGTGGCCGCTAACAAAACAGAAGCCCCTAAGTAAATATACGCGAACAACCGCAGTCCGTTTTCAGCCCAACTGGGTACTGAGACCGGACGCAACAGCACCAGATCCTGGACGGCGCCAAGAGGGCATACCGCTGCACAAAATCCCCTTCCGAAAAAAAGCGTAAAAACAAGCGGCAGAAGGAAAAACGCCGTAACAAAAATAGGCACGGCATAACCGGCATCGAAAACAGATAAAGCGATATTTTGGATTGCACCGATGGGACATACACAGCCTTTTCGCCAGAAACCGAAATACAACAACGAAAAGACCATTAGCGCAGAAATTGCCTTCCGGCTGCGTTTTATCAAAATAAGATATGATGAAAGACTAAGAGCAGCTAAAAGTACCGCTACGTCTATGTATTCATAGATATTCTGTCGTGGTGGAGCCTGAGTAGTATCAGGCATCTGGTAGTTGCTCTCGAATTCAGGCGGAGGAAAACGCTCATTTGCAGATGCAACGCTGATTACAATCAGGTAGAGAGATATTCCGATTATGATACGACGGTAATCTATCATCAAGCGTGGTCCACTTTCTTGAGTAAGTAAGGCCGGTCCGCAGGAACACGCTTAAAAGCGCCGGAAGGACAAGCGGCGGCGATAGAACATTCGTTACAATTCAAACAACGGTCGTGACGGACTTGAAGAAAAAGCGAGCCGTTTCCGAAGGCGGCGCAACCTTTGACACATTTGGCACAACCTATGCAGAGTGATTCGTCGATGGTGTATTCATAATACGGCTCCTCAATAAATTTTCGCTTTATCGCGCCGGTTGGGCAAAGCTCGTTTTCGGCGCCGGTGTCGAGTTCCTTTGCAGTCGGTTCGAAGTAGCCGGTACACAAATCGCAATATCCGCATATTGCAAATACCTGCACGCATTTGACGGCGGATTCTTCCAGTACGCAATAAGTGGCGCAGTTGCCACACGCAACGCATACGTACGGGTCGATTTGCCAGACAAGATCGTTTTTTTTGCCCTTCTGATAAGCAAACCCTGCAACCGCTCCAACGGCAGCCAGCGATGCTCCCCAAAGGCCGTCTTTTAGAAAATGACGTCTGTTAATTGTTTTTTTCTCTTCTGCCATTATCTGCTTTCGTGAAAATATTTATTTCGCCGACAATGCTTGTGGAAGCTCACAGTCCTGAAGAATTTCACAATCGGCACAAGGACCTCGGTTAGCACATTTACCCTGTCGCAACAGTTTGTGTCTTTTGGCAACTACAGTGCCGCCAAGTGCAGCTAAAAGGCCCAGTGCTGTGTATCGCAGAACTCGGATAAGCACATCGCGCCGGCTTTCATTCTGTTGTGAATTATTCTTCACAGTCAATCCCCTGCTTTGCTGAATGTCCTGATTACATTTCTAATTGTGTCCAGTACGAATATACGCCCGCTTGCATCTGTGGCCACGTCGAAGCCACCTTTCTGGCAGTCTTCAGGAAATTGACAGATTTTGCTTTCATTATCCCCTGCCAGTTGTTCATGGCCTGCGACTACTCCTACGAAACCACCGTCGGAATTGTAAACCTTTACTCGTACCAAACCCTTTTCACAGGTGACAAATCCGCCATCAGGTAAAACTGCGATATTCACAGGATTACAACAACCGCAGAAACCCTCAATAGCAACCGATGGCTCGCCCCACGAAAATTCGAAATCGCCGTCGAATGTATACGCTTCGATGCGAAGGCGGCCGGGATTTACTACACGGAGCAATCCGTCTTTTGAGACAGCTATATCGAAGTAAGGGCTTGGAATAACAAGACCCGGGACATTTCTGTCCGAATCTTTTTCACCGATATGATTGATTAAGTTTCCTGTGGTGTCATATCTTACAACAATACGGTTACCTGCGTCAGCGACAAAGACATCGTTTTCTGTAACAGCAATGCTCGTTAAAAGTGCATTATCGCTGAGACTTTTCCAGCTTCCCAAACGTTTTCCCTGTGAATCATAGGTTTCAATATGATCCTTCAATCCTATGTAAATCGTGCCGTCTTCTGCCGGAGCTATACATCTTGGCGAATCTGTAAGTATTAATTCGTTAAGCAAATTTCCGCTCGGAGTAAATATTCGAATAGCTTTATCGCCACAGACGTAAATCGAACCTTTGGAATCCACTGCTATGCTGTGTGATTGGGCCATGCCGGTGCTGATTGGCTTAGCCGATTCTTCGTATAGAATAAGATTAGGATCAATCTTTGCCAGCTCGTCTATATCATAGACGAATTCTTTTTCGAGGCCGCTACCTTTTTTACCGGTTGCATCGAATTGTATCAGTGCAATTATGGCAACGATGGATGCCAAAATAACAAGTACGACAATAATTTTTTGGGAGTCTTTCATTGTAAATTCTTAAAAATCAAATCTGACAATATTTTATTATAACAAAGTAAATCTTTGCACTCAATCCACATAAGAACGGGCCTTACTGTCCGGTTATGTCAAGGCATATCATTCGTTTCAGGTCCCGCACAATTAATCTGCCGGATGCAATCGCCATAGGTCCCCATGTTTCATTTCCGTCTTCCATAACTTTTGCTTCGGCAAGCTGAACGTATCCGCTCGGTGTCGCCTCCGCTAAAGTCAACACTCCATTGTCATCCATAATGTATATCATTCCGTTTGCGATAACATAAGGGCCGAATCCGCGGGGTCCGAAGTGATGAGTATCTGAGCTTGTCCATACTATTTGACCATTTAAGTCAAGACAAACCAATTGCCTGTCAGGACGAATTCCATAAATATGGCCATCATATAAAATGGGCGTTTGCTGTATCGAGCCGAATATGTCGGTCGTATGCAGGAATTCCGGCTGCGTACTTATTTGGCCATCGGTTTCTGTAAGGTGCAACATCATGCACCCGTATTCGACCTGGCCGTAACCGGCTGTTAGGAATATCCTGTCAGGCCCAACAACAATTGGCATCGGAACATTGATGCGAACTTTCCACTGGTCTGTTTTCCAAAGAACGCTGCCATCCTGGGCAGAAACTCCCACTACTCCTCCGTTTGCTTGTGTACCGCCGCAATATACGTAAAAACGCCTGCCATTAAACTCCATTGGAACTATGGAGGAATGTGTCATGACCCAGCCGTCCGGATTAGGAGTTTCCCACACCGTTTCGCCTGTCCGACAATCTATTGCCATCATTAATACATTCTCCCCTGCCGGAGCTATTATCGCCCTGCCGTTATCGATAAGCGGACACTGGGCTGTGTACCACTGCGGCACCTTGGTTTTAAATTCTCCGACCAGGTCCAGTATCCAGAGAAATTCGCCGGTCATTGAATCAAGACAGGTAACGTGACATTTAGGTCCTAATGTAACAACGTATTCGTTAGTTACAGCAGGGACGGTTCGACTCATGCCGTGCCATCGTTTGACTTTTACCGGGTAAGAATATCGCCATATCTCTTTGCCGTCAGCAAGAGACAGGCATCGAACGACGTCGGTCTGGTTTGGCTGGTCGTAGTCGAGCAGATATACTCGACCGGCTAAAATTGCCGGCCCGGCGAAACCTTCTCCGACATCAATGGACCACAGGACTCCGGGGCCGCTTTCCGACCATGTTCTTGCAAGTGAGACATCTTCTGTACTTATAGCGTCGAAATTTTCTCCTCTAAAGCGCGGCCACGCACCGGGCAGATCGGCCGGTATACCGTCGGACTTAACCAGTATACCTTCCAGTTTTACATCACTGCTACCTTCCGGAAGTGTTAGCGGAGCATTGTCGGTACCGGGCAGACGTTCGGTTAAATCTATCGCTGCATCAGCACTAAGCCATACATACAACAGCACCACTGCGATGACGGCTAATGCAACAGGTATTGTTTTTGGAATAATCGATTCCTTCATTTGCTCTTTTTATTATTCGTTCCTTAATGCGTCCAACATTTCTCCGCTAAGTGCAAGTGCCGTCGAAATCCATATCCATGCCACACCACTGATACCTATGGCTAAGATTGTCAGTGTCAGCGATAAATACGGCACTTGCGCTCCGGGCGATTTCAGAGCAGGACTGACCGCGACCAGCGCAGCGACAAACCCACACGCCAGACCATATAGCATAAGTCCGCTATGCTCATGGAATACCATCTTTTTAAGTGACATCTTACTGAATCCCACGGCGCGCAGCATTGCAAGCTCACCGCGTCTTTCCAGTACGTTGCGAAGGACTACAAGTCCGAGCCCGACACTGCCGAGAATCAATCCCAGCCCGCCGAGTAATTGGAATATTGACAGGTAGGTACTCTCGACGGCGCTGAAGGCCGCTAAGCGCTCCGTTGTTGGCGTAAGCGTCAGGCCATAATCCCTCAACAGAGTCGAAAGTCTATTCGCCACTTTTTCGGTCATTTCCTGCGAAGCATCGATAAGCAGAACTCTGTATCCGTCTTCAGTTGGAAAGAGTCTGATGAAATTGTCTTCTGAGATAAGCAAACTTCCCTGCATGATTGAGTTCTTCAACATACCAACTATGCGCAGCTTAAATTCTCGCCCCTTTTCGTCTGTGTACTCAAGCTCGTCGCCAACAGACTTTCCAAGCGCCCAGAATACGGTTGCATAATCTCCGATAGCCGGTATGACATCGGTTCCCAGGTCACGATCAAGCAGATTCCAGGCGTCTTCTTTCTCGGCGCCTTCGGTTACATCGGTAAATCCAAAAGCGCCGCGTATCTGCAATTGATACGGCTGGACGCCCAGCAATCGTGGTCTTTGTGCCCGATTCAAATTCAAACAGCTTGCATCATCACCATCGTGCACACGCAACTGGACGAATTCGCTGCCGTTAATCATCGAGTTATCAAGGGCCATTGATTGACGGCCGGATTTACTGTTAAGATCATGCAGAATGCCTATAGCCGATTCGCCGAACAGTGCAAAGCCACCGGTGCCCGAATCCCGACTTTGTGCCTGGGCCAGAGGATCGCCTCTGTTTGCGCCAATCGCAATAACCAGAAATATTCCACATGCGAGCAGTCCCACGACTGCCAGACTCCGACCGGCTCGTCTTGTGGTATTTTTCAGTCCCAAACCGGCTATCGACGACATTGTGCCCGAGTGTCGATTTTGATTGCCGCCTATGATTCTTAATAAGGTTTGGGCTAATCCAAGACCGGCGATAAGAAGCAAAGCCCCGGCGCCAAAGAATGCACCGGATACAGCGCTGCTGTTACCTGCTCTGGCTGTGGCAAGAAGCAATGCTGCTCCCACCGATGCCACAATTGCCAACCAGAGGCCAGTTCTGTGTCTGGAAAAAGGTCGTCGTTTTGTAAAGAATTGCCATTCCACCTCACCGGCAAGAAGCTCGCGAGCCGGTTGGGAAACTTGTTTGCGCACGGTTAGCCATATAGCAAATAGACAAATAGCAACTGCCGCCAATGCTCCTATTATTAACGTGGACGGTTTTGCGTAAAAATGTATCATCGAACCGGTTACTGCTGCACGCCAAATCGTGGCAAGCCCGTAAATCATAGCCTTTGTGTATAACATTGCCAATGCGGTGCCGGTAATCGCTCCGAGTATTGCTAATATTACTCCTTCAATGAGAAGTAGTCGTCTGACCAACCTGGGTGGAAATCCGACAGCGAGCAACATCCCTATCTGCTCGGTGCGGCTTTCAATTCCAAAGACAAAAAGAAGGCCCATTAGAATCAGAGCCGATATGATGAGGAACATGCTTAGGCCGAGGAAAAGCTGGCCGAAATCTGTCGCTTCGTCGCCTGCTTTTATACCGTGCGCTCGTACTGGTTGAAAAAACAGACCCACCGATGCGGGATCGATATTGCTCAATAATTTTCCAGCTATATTTTCAGCGGTCTTATCACTGATCGAATAACGTATCGCGGTCAGATTGCCATATCTGTTAGTCCACATCTTTTGACCGGCACTAAGTGTTACAAACGCCTTTGGAGTGCCGCGATAATCGTCCCAGTAACTCTCATCGCGCTGGCGTATTTTGTCAAGGTCAATGGGAATGCCCGGATCCCAGTCTCTGCAGTTTTCCACGTCCGCCAGGCCCGGAAAATCCGGCATAAGGTTTGGATCGATCGTTGAGCCTTCCATAGGAAGAATTTCCCTGACGCGGAAACTGCTTTTTTGCTCCTGGAGTCTTCGCATTCGTCCTAATACAAAATAGCTAAGCTCGATTGAATCCCCTGTCTTAGCTCCAAGGTCATCGGCAAGCCACTGATTGATAAGGATTTCATCATCCTGCATATCCGTCGGAATGATGCTGTCTGCATTTTCCGACAGCCCCATGGCTGTTACCATCGAATATGGTGTCATCTTGTCGCCAAGACGCAGTTCGTTTACGAAATAAGTCAAAATCCCAATAGCATTATTTTCTTCGTTCATCGCAGCTTTTGCTAAAGCCTCATCGACGAATACACGTTTACTGCGTATCTCAAGAACACCCAGTCGTTCCAGTCTTCGAAGTTCAACATCCATATCAGCAAGCCGCCAACATTTCCTGATAGCCTCATCTGCCTTTTCTTTTATTAAAGTGCTATTTTCTTTCGCTGCGACCAACAGCGTATTGGCCTGTTTGTTGCGGGCGATTTTTTCCTGCAGCCATTCCAACGGAACAAAGACATTCAACGGTGCGACCTGGTTTGCCTGTAAACTAAAACGGCCAAAATCCGGTTCTTTGGCGACGCCTTTGACATCGAGTCGAAATGCTGTGGATAAGTCTGAATCCGGTGTCAGTGGTACATCTCTGGGCATAAGGCCGGGCTTTTCTATTCGCAGCACAACTTCATCACCGAGTCCGACTCCGAGTTTTATCGCAAGCGGTTCGTTTAAGATGATTCCCTCAGACCAGTTATCACCGAAAGGATTAGGTGCTGATCCAATCTTGTAAAACCGATGATCAACGCCGAGAACCTCAATTCTGTTCGCTCGCTTTTCGCTATTGCTGTTGGTAATCATCCCCCGCAACTGCAATATGGGAGCGACTGTAGTATTAAGTTCAGATTTAAGGTCATCGGCAAGTTCGATGCTAAAAAATCTGCCTTGTGGAATGAGGGCAAGCTGCGTTGTACCTAATCTGGCGGAGACCATCCTTTTTAGGCTGTGGCGTACCGAATCACCCACAATCAGTGCACCAACCAGAACAGCCGTGCTTACCGTTACAGCCAAAAGGACGCCGAGGTTTGTCCTCCAGTAGAAGCC
>CAZQXE010000045.1:0-11182 GCA_964597115.1 uncultured Pirellulales bacterium
AGATTTAACGGAAGAATTAAAGAAACTAAGAGATCAAAAGATAAAAGAGATTATAGAAAAGTCCGCGGATACGGAATCTTAAACTAATTGTGATTAAAATAGGCATAGCCATGCTGCACATTTGCAATTATGTCACTTCTACCTTGGGTATGCCCAAGGTGGACCTAAGTCCCCGGGGAAGGTAGTGGAAAAACCTGTTTAAATAGATTTCTCCACTCGCTTCGCTCGGTCGAAATGACAAAGAAAAAAAGGGCTTGCTCTAAATGACACGATTAAGCACGTTAATTGTTCGCAACCTGTATTAATCACAAAAAAATACAGGAAGCTATCGACTAAGAATGGAGGAATTCTGCATATTTCGGATTCGCATTTAAGTGCATATTTAGAACCGAAAGGACAATGCTATCCCAGCACCACTTTTAGCCGGGAAAACGACAAAATCGACATTGCCGTCCTCCGGAAGGTTCATAAAGGCATCGTGAATAAAAGCTGTCAGGAAGCGCCCTAAAGCAGCCCCGGCAAGCACATCTGAAGGATAATGCCGTTGTCCCTCCACTCGCGCCCAGACAACACCCGAAGCCAGCAGAAAGTTTCCGATTTTGAGCGGTGGTTTCAGCGCCTGGGGCATATCTATCGAGTCGATATTTCGATTGGCAAGTGTCATATAAGAAAAGGCGCCCGAGGCATGAGCTGATGGAAAACTCCTCCTGGTGCTCTTATCAGGTCGCTCACGATTGGTGGCATCTTTGAGCCCGTCCGTCAAGCCGGTCGTTACGCCGGCAGCAACCAGCTCAACACCGAGACCTTTGAGCTTCGAATACGCCCACTGACCCGAAGCATCTCCACCCGGCGTAGCTAACGCGGTGATGAGCACTTCGGCTTCGAGCGCATCTTTAAGATAATCACTTGCATCTATGGCGTTATCGACGGAACCGAAAATTGGATTGCGCTTGACCGCCCAGTCGGATACCCTCTCGTCAAAATCATCGATTGCGAAAACCAGCGCTCCGCCCAACGGAACCAACGTCCTCGAATCGAAGAAGGCATCGTGCGCAGCACGACCGATACGCTTAAAGTCTATTGGCAAGAAGGCATCCTGTCCCCAGCGCCGGCCATTTTTCATTGTGCCGCAGCCAGTGACAAAAAGAAAGACAGAAATAAAAACAGGTAAAATCAGCAGAAAAGATTTCATCGGTTTACAGGAATCCCTGAACTTTTTTTGTGCGGAACCGTGGTCGTACACTACTATTACCTGCGATTAACGTTTGTTTTTCTTTTTGGACAGATATTCGTTAATGGCAGCGGCGGCGATTCGGCCCTGCCCCATTGCGAGGATTACGGTGGCGGTGCCCGAGACGATGTCACCACCTGCATAAATGCCGGGAACCGAGGTCTGCATCGTTTTCTCATCGGCAACGATAGTTCCCCATTTGGTGGTTTTAAGCTCCGGCATCGTCTGCGTTAGAAGCGGATTCGGCTTGTTGCCGATGGCGATAATAACCGTATCGAGCTCCATAGTGAACTCCGAGCCTTCGATGGGGATGGGTCTGCGCCTGCCGGAATCGTCCGGCTCGCCGAGCTGATATCTAAGACACTCGATAGCAACAACATGGCTGTTCTGGTCACCGATTATTCGTTTTGGACTTTGTAATATATGAAATTCGACTCCTTCCTCTTTTGCATGGTGGACTTCTTCGATCCTGGCGGGCATCTCTTTCTCGGTTCTTCGATAGACCAGGTAGACCTTTTCTGCCCCAAGTCTGAGTGCGGTTCTTGCCGCATCCATAGCGACGTTCCCGCCGCCAATGACGGCGACTTTTTTCGATTGGACAATAGGAGTGTCGGCTTTGGAGCCAAAATCGTATGCCTTCATCAGATTTGCACGTGTGAGGTATTCGTTTGCGCTATATACACCGACAAGAGACTCGCCTTCAATGCCCATAAAACTCGGCAGACCCGCCCCAACACCGATGAATGCTGCATCAAATCCGTCTTCATTAAGCAATTGCCCGACGGTTCTCGTTCTGCCGACAACGAAATTACGGACGATTTTTACACCCATTTTGGCCAGAGTATCGATTTCCTTTTGCACGATGGCTTTAGGGAGTCGGAATTCCGGGATTCCATAAACCATCACACCACCCAGTTTATGAAAGGCCTCGAATAATGTAACATCGTGACCCGCTCTTCTAACGTCTGCGGCGGTGACAATGCCGCCGGGTCCCGAGCCGATCACAGCGACTTTCATCCCTGTCTCGGCCGCAACTGGTGGGACAATGTCGGAGTTTTGGTCGAGGTCCGCGACGAATCTTTCGAGTCGACCAATTGAAACGGCTTTTGTGGGATCCTTGAATTTTATTCCAACAGTGCAGGTTTGCTGGCACTGGTCTTCCTGCGGGCACACGCGGCCGCAAACAGCGGGCAGTAGTGAATTTTCCTTTATGATAGACAGAGCTTCTTTATAGCGGCCTTCGGCAACGGCAACAACAAAGTCTTTTATTCTTATGCGCACAGGACAGCCATTCACACAAGGAGCATTTTTGCACTGAAGGCAGCGCATAGCTTCCAGTCGCGCCTGTGTTTCCGTATAGCCGATCGCCACTTCGTTGATGTTCCCTTTTCTGACAACAGGGTCCTGCTGCGGCATATCCTGTAAGGGTATTTTGAATCTGTCGGTGGGTTTGAGCTTGTCCGTCTTTTGCTTATCCAAAAGCTCCTGCAGAAGTTCTTGTTTTTCTTTGTCTGTCACTGTAAGTGTTTCCGTCAAAAAGCAACCGACATCTGTTGTTTTTTAAAGCTTCATTCGTCGAGGCCGATTTTGCATCGGTGCTTTTTATATTGTTCCAGCGCCTTATGTTCCTGGTCTTTATAAGCGTTCAATCTTTTTATCATCAAGTCGAAATTGACTTTGTGTCCATCAAATTCCGGCCCATCAACACAAACGAATTTCGGCTGACCGTCAAATTCGACTCGGCAGCCACCACACATACCGGTTCCGTCGACCATAATGGTGTTGAGCGAAACCTGTGTGGGTACGTTAAATTGCTTTGTTACCTCACAGCAGAATTTCATCATAACAGCCGGGCCAATCGCAAAGACCTGGTCCGGCTTCGGATTACGTTGGCAGATCTCTCTCAATGGCTCGGTTACCAGCGCTTTTCGTCCGTATGAACCGTCATCGGTCGTGATTATCAATTCATCGCTTGTTCGAGCGAACTCCTCTTCGAGCATAAGCAGCTCCTTGCTTCTTGCTCCGAGAATGCTGATGATTTTGTTACCCTGCGTTTTCAGGGCTTTTGCGATGGGCAGCAATGGTGCATTACCGATACCACCGCCAACACAGACAACAGTACCAAAATTTTCAAGATGCGTCGGGTTGCCTAAAGGCCCGACAACGTTAGCTATTTCATCACCCTGCTGCAAATCAGACAACTCGGCAGTGGTTTTGCCAACACGCTGCCAAACCAGGCGGATGGTACCCTTTTCAACGTTGGCATCAACGATTGTCAGGGGGATTCGCTCGGCGTACTCGTTATTCATGCTGATAATGATAAATTGGCCGGGCTTTCTTGCCTGAGCTACGAGCGGAGCTTCAACGTCGGCAGTGAAAATATCATCTGAAAGCTGTTTTTTGAATACGATTTTGTGCGACACCTTTTTTCTTTCGGCTGAATTCCTCAAAACCAAGGATTATCACATATCAAAGCCTATACGTCAAGAACTATTGTGCGTCGCTATCATCCAAACGATTATGATTTATATCCTTAACTTCTATTTTTTCGTCGGGCGAAACCGGTGATTTGCTTTTCGGCGAATACTCGGCAATCGGTATCGGCGTTTGTTGCTGCTGCGGGGCATCAATCCGAACCGCGGGTTTGCGTTCCGGCGGCAATTCGGTAATTGGAATGGGCGGCTGTTGCGGCTGTTCTGCCTGAGCAAACTCGCCGCCGCCGGCATCTACAGCAAGAATGGCCTTTTGCACGGCCTGCTCGGAAGGTTCATCGGTAAGAGCACGTAAGTATATGGAAGAAGCCGACTGCTCGACCCAAACGAGTTTGCCGCGAATTAACTCCAGAAGCGCAAGAAATAATCCGACCAACACGACACGGTCGGCCCTCGATTCGAAGATACGCTCGAAAGTCATCGGGCCCTCGGTCTGCAGACGGTGCAGAATCTCTATCTGATATAAATCGATCGGCGTGTCATCATTGATACGCCTTATGTCGGCCGGGATACCGGTAGCCTTACATATCGTATCAAAGGCTTCAAGCAGGTCCCACATGCTGACCTGTTCAATATCAACTTCGGGCTCGTAATCGCCCTGGGCGGCTGAACCATCTTTATCGTGCCCCGGTTCTCGTTTTAACATTTCGATAATACTGTCAGGCCGGGTGAAACGCTGATTATATTCGTCCGCGGCGGAATGAAGCAGATTCGCGGCATCTTTGAACTTCTTGTATTCGAGAAGCTGGCGAATAAGCTCCGTGCGGGGGTCGGTCAAATCCTCTCCACTGAGATCCGACTCCGGGTCAGCTTTCGGCAGAAGCATCACCGATTTTATCTGCATTAACGTCGCAGCCATTACGAGAAAATCTCCCGCAAGATCAATATCAAGACTCTTGAGCATTTCGATGTAACGGATGTACTGGTCGGTTATCTTCGCGATAGAGATATCGTAAATATCCACCTCTTCCTTGCGAACCAGGTACAAGAGCAAATCTAAAGGCCCTGAAAATATGTCAAGATTTACGCGATAATCCGCCAATTTATGCCCTCGGTATTACTGCTCCTGCTCCGGTTCCGGTTAAGATTCAAGAATTTCACGTGCCTTTTCGGCTTGGCTTTTGAGGATTTGCAATTCGAGGTCCATCAAAGCCGGCATACCGGTATATACGTTTGCCACGTTCTCGCCGGTGACTATTGCTTTGATACCATTATTTTCGAGCAATTGCCTGGCCATCTCAGCCTTGGTATAATCTGAGTACTGTGCAACTGTAACGAGCTTATCTTCCATTGTCACTTCCCCAATCCAACGGCCTGCCGGGCCTTTTCAAGTGTTTCTTTAGCAACGGCTTTGGCACGCCCGGCACCCTGCGCGAGAACTTCTCTGACGTAATCAATATTATTCTCCAGCTCGGTTCTTTTCTGTCGGAACGGTTTGAAATGCTCTATTACCAGCTCAGCCAGACGTTTCTTCGCCTCGCCATAGCCCATACCTCCGCTTCGGTATTTATTTTCCCACTCCGCCAATTCTTCGGCTGAGGCGACCAGCTTTAAAAGTGCAAAGACGTTGCATGTCTCCGGGTCCTTGGGCTCTTCGACCGGCGTGGAGTCCGTAACGATTTTCATAATCCTTTTTTTGACGCTGCCTTCCGGTTCGAATATCCCGATAGTATTTCCGTAGCTCTTGCTCATTTTCCGCCCGTCAATACCGGGGACAACAGCAACGGATTCGATAATGTGCTCCTTGGGCACGGTGAAAGTTTCACCGTAAGTGTTATTGAACCGCATAGCGATGTCACGGGTAACCTCGATATGCTGCTTCTGGTCGGCGCCGACGGGGACAAGGTCGCTGTTGTAGATAACAATGTCCGCCGCCTGCAGGACCGGATACGCAAACAGGCCGTGATTCGGGCTCATGCCCTGAGCGACTTTGTCCTTGTAGCTCGTGCATCGCTGCAACAGCCCCATTGGTGTTATACAGGAAAGCAGCCAGGCCAGTTCCACGACTTCGGGCACATCGGACTGGCGCCAAAAAACGGTTTTTTCGGTGTCGAGGCCCAGGGCAAGATAATCCATCGCGACATTAAGAGTATGTTCGGCAATCTCCGCCGGAGCCGGATTGCTGGTAAGAGCGTGATAGTCAGCGATGAAATAAAAGCAATCGTGCTCGGCCTGGAGCTTCAGATGCTGACGCATGGCTCCGAAATAGTTGCCTATATGAAGCTTGCCGGACGGTTGTATACCCGAAAGTACCCTCAAGTTAAGCTCCCGAGACTAAAAAGTTAAGAAACTAAAGCAACAAATAAAACTATCTCGCCAAGAATAACGCTATCGCACACGAATGTCAAGCATTCACCCGCTAAGAATATAGAATGGCTAAATCCGCCTGACAGGCGCAACGGTACCCCAATTCGTTTCGCAGAAGTGAAAATTGAGCAAAAAGCGCAGGGCCTTTTACAGCCTGCGCACTATGCGCAACAGTCCCGACTCAGCTAAAAAAATTGAGTAAAACAGTAACTGTACACCCCATTGGCAATCGCCCCCTTTTTCAGAATGCTCTGGATCTGTGAAATTGCCAACAGGGCAAAAATAGATGGTCACATCTTCCTTCGTTTTCGAAGAAGCTGCTTCGCGACTCATCCTCTGCCGAGAGACTTCATGTATTTCTTCGACTTGCGAAGTCCCATTCTGGATGCTTTCTTCTTCACAGCATCAGTCGGGCGCCCGAGCCTTTTAGCTATCTTGGCAGTGGGATTATTCGAGAAGAGTTTCCTAAGAAGACTAATCTCGCTCTTTGACCAGAAGCCCTTTAAAGCTTTTTTCGTTTTCTTCTTTTTTGCCTTCTTCTTTGCCATCTCATGCCTCCTTTCATTTCAACCGCATTTAATGACAGACAAAAGTCATTGTGCCATATTAACCAGTGACGCAATAACAATCAAACATTTTTTGTCCCCACAGCAAAAAAATTATTCCATTGATATTAAGCGCAAAAACAAGATGTTAATAAACATTCCCGTCCCCCATACTCCCCGGCGTGTCAGCAGCATCGATTCTCCCAAATAAAAAGTATTCAGCCCCGCAATTCATTGCGGGATTTTCCCCCACATCCATGCACCAAGTGGCATTTTTAAGCTCACCCCAACCCCCACTGGCGCTACAAAGTTCGTCAAAAAAGCGTAGGTACCCCGGAGCAAAAATCCCGATTTTGAAAATTTTTTTAATTCCTTTATGAACATACGCTTACGCTTTCGGCTTAGCAAAAAAATGGCCCAGTTTTCGTTAAAAAAACGCAAGTTGCTCCAATTATGGGGGGACGCTTTTTTTAGGCACTTGTCAAAAGGACACGTCAATGCCGCATAGGCCGGAAAAAAGACAATGCAGCAGATGCTATTTTTCACGCTTTATGGCGGATAACCTGCATTGTCTAAGGAATCCACCCGACCTCGATACGGATACCGGCCAGGCCCGCTGGCCCATCGTCAGGAAAGATGATATATGCGGGTCCTTTCGCTATACCGAGAAAAAGCACCTCGACACCGACTGCTGGCCGAGAAATGCTATTCCAATCTACAGGGACGCTTTCGGCGATTACTGCAAAATACCGCTGACCCGGGGCAAATTCGCAAAGGTCGATCCGGAGGACTATTTATGGCTTGCGCAATTCAGGTGGCACTGCAAGACAAACAAAAACGCGAATTACGCCGTGAGAGATATCCGCGTTGCTGGCAAATATAAAAGAATCTTCATGCACCGCCTGATTGCCGATACGCCCGAACATCTTGTTTGCGACCATATCAATCATATTGGCTTAGACAACAGAAATAAGAATCTACGAAACTGCACTATCAGCCAGAACAATGCCAACAGCCGCCCGACAAAATCCGCCTTGTCAAAGTATAAAGGGGTGACCCGGAACAAGCGACGCCAAAAATGGGTGGTTTATATCAAGAAGGACTCGAAGCAGTTCTTCCTCGGCTATTTCGACGATGAGATAGAAGCCGCAAAAGCATATGATCATGCAGCAAAGAAACTTCACGGCGAGTATGCCGCTTTGAATTTCCCATCCGAAAACTTTTAACCCCCAAACCTTTTTGGGGGGCCTCCACAAAAAAATTTATAATTTATTTTGATATAATGAACCGATGAATATTAAAATTGTATAAGTCGTAGTTATCGATTTTCAATAAAATCGTATGTGAAAAGATTCGAAAATGTGCAAAACATGCGGTTGCAGGTCAGGCAAGAAAGCCACACCTAAAAAGAAAAAAGCAAAGAAGAAAGCTAAAAAGAGATAACTACGACGACGTCATTGTGAGCGAAGCGAAGCAATCTCAATCGCAACAAATAAGATTGCCACGGCCTACAAAACAGGCCTCGCAATGACTCGAAAAGGAACTCTGTATCATCTACATCTCGGCGACTCGAGATCGAAGCATCTCTTTTTTGTCATCCTGAATCCCGATTCGTCGGGATCCGCCTTGGGCGTGCCTTAGACAGAGACATCTGACCAACGTACAATCCCTTTTGAATCGTAACTGGATTTCTCCCCGCGCGCGGGATCGATCGGAAATAATAAAGTTTCAACCATATACGATCAACAATACGATAAAAGATATCACAATTTTTTCTCAACTTATGCCTTACAATCGAAATCGTTCAAGAAATAGGCCATCGCGATTCAGATGTTTCTTGAATTTTAATGTTTAATCATTAATATAATTTTGATGAAGCCGTTTACGCTTTTAATTAAACCGTCCGGTTCCGATTGCAATCTTGATTGCAGATACTGTTTCTATAAGAATCGTGCGCCGGGTCTCGGTCGGGGCCGGCAGCGTATGAGCTATGATGTGCTTGAGAAGCTCGTTAAAGATTATATGAAACTGCAATTCCCATTTTCCGGTTTCGCCTGGCAGGGAGGCGAGCCCACCCTGATGGATTTGGACTTCTACAGGAAAACTATAGAACTCCAGCAAAATTATGGTGCCTCGGGCCAGGAAGTGAGTAATTCCCTCCAGACTAACGCTATCCTGCTCGATAATGAATGGTGCATATTCCTGCAAGAAAATAAATTCCTTGTAGGTATTAGTATAGATGGGCCAAAAGAGCTGCATGATTATTATCGACTTGATTCAGGTGGTAATGGCACGTTCGAAAGGGTAATGCGAGCTATCGAGCGTTGTAAGCAACATAAAGTCGAATTCAATACCCTGACTCTTATAAATAATATTACTGCTGATCATCCTGATGAGATTTTCGATTTCCTTATCGATCTTGGTGTCAGGTACATGCAGTTTATCCCATGCGTTGAGGTGGATCCTAAGAGCAGTCAGATTGCTGATTTCTCGGCCTCGCCAAGTCAATATGGGAAATTTTTGTGTCGAATTTTTGACCGCTGGATGAAATATGGCCCGCAAAATCTCAGTATCCGCAACTTCGATTCTATACTGAGCTATTGTATCAGCGGCCAACACACTGTTTGCACGTTCGACAGACAGTGCAACCATTATCTTGTTATTGAGTATACGGGCGATGCATTCCCTTGTGATTTTTTCGTCGATCCAAAATGGCGCCTGGGTAATATCATGGAGACCGATATAGAAAAGCTTGCAGATAACGCCACTAAACTAAATTTAATGCAGAACAAGCTCAAACTCTGCAACAAGTGTTTTACCTGTAGGCACCTGGAGATATGCTGGGGTGGATGTCTAAAAGACCGTTCTCCTTCGGATCCACAAAACTATACTTCTGAGAGTTATTTCTGTGAGAGTTACTGCACTTTTTTTGACTATGCTATGCAGCGTTTTATGAAGGTCGCTGATAAATTTCGTTCCGGCTCTCTTGTCAGGCCAGATAAATTGGTTTAGACTACCCGGTAAAGTAAAACCGACCTATTCCCAAGGTGTGCCTTTCAAATGCCCGCGTGCTTTAAACCATTCGATTAAATCCTTGTTCTCGCCTTTTTGTTCAACCTCTTTTTGATACCGCATAGCTGTTTCTTCAAGTTCGCGTACAACCTCCGGGAACTTGCCTGCCAGGTCAAAACGTTCCGAAGGATCGGCGTGCAAATCAAACAATAGGGATTTCTCAGGCGTTATCCAGTTTTTTGATACTAAGTAACCACCTTTGCTGTGGTCATAATATCGAAAGTGAAGTTTCCATTTGCCCTTTCGAATCGCGTTCAGTCGCTCAGAACTGTAAAAGAAAATCGTCCGCTCCGAAACGGCCCGGCCTTCGAGGATCGATATCATATTCCGGCCGTCAATCGAACGATCATCCGGAATCTTTCCACCGGCAAGCGTCACGAATGTGGGGAAAAAATCGAGCACTGAGCCAACCTGAGTTGAAATTACCCCGGCGGGAATACGTCCCGGCCACCGGGCTATAAATGGTTCCCGCATGCCTCCTTCCCATGTATCGCCCTTGGCGCCGCGTAAAAGGCCTGCCGTACCCCCTCGCTCGTTCTGCGTTATCCATGGACCATTGTCACTTGTAAATATCACGAGAGTATTTTCAGAGAGCCCCAGTTTATCGAGAGTCTGATTTATCTTTCCTACACTCCAGTCAAGCTCTTCTATAACATCACCATATAAACCACGTACCGAAGTATTTATAAATTTTTTGGATGCATATAAGGGGATATGCGGAAATGTGTACGGCAGATATACAAAGAACGGCTGGTCCTTGTGTCCTTCGATAAATTTGATGGCTTCTTCGGTATATCTTTTCGTAAGCGTTCTCTGGTTCGTCGGATGTTCGATGACTTTATCATTTCGGTAAATATCCGGGTTCGTCATGTCGTTACTGTAAAGAATACCATAATAATAATCAAATCCCTGCCTTAGTGGACGGTATTCATATGCATCACCAAGGTGCCATTTGCCGATACATGCAGTTGCATATCCAAGTGATTTTAATGCATCCGCTATCGTGATTTCATTCAGTGACATTCCCATATCATTGTTGGGGAAGAATACATTTGTTACACCTGTTCGGATACAATTTCTTCCTGTTAATAGTGCCGACCGCGACGGAGAACAAACCGGATTACCGCTATAGAACTGAGTTAACTGTATGCCTCCATCAGCCATTTTGTTCATGTTTGGTGTTCGTATGGTTGGATGTCCCCCGCGGCTCCAGTCACCGTATCCCATATCATCTGCAAATAGTAGTACAAAGTTCGGCTTTTTTCGTGAAGAAATCCTCATAGATGCGCAGCCCATCGTTAAAAGCGACCCGCCGATGATTGTCCCTGACGCACTACGTCCTAAAGTTGAGAGAAATTCACGCCGCGTTATGCTGATAGGTTCAGATAATGTGTTTTTCATTCTTCTCATAATAACACTTATACATTATATTTAAAGTTTGAGTAAAGCTTATCCTACCATTATTTCACAAATTCGAGAAAAATTTCCTCGCCTGGTTGCGTTTTCCTTTGTGCGAAACAAAATATCAGAAAGGC
>CAZQXE010000045.1:11282-16974 GCA_964597115.1 uncultured Pirellulales bacterium
TATAAGGAATAAGTGGCCTTGTGCTCTTATTGTTCCTTCCAGTGCCGCTGGACGATGCCGTCTCTTATCTCGAACGCAACGACATGTTCTACTGCCTTGTCGTCCTTGATAACGATGGGCGGTGGGAACATGACGAAGGCGTTGTCCTTTTTCTTTATGCATTGATACCTGAGAATCTCGGTGCCGTTGTCGGCCATACTCTGCTCGGTCGGCTCTCCGAAAGTATCGATAAGCTCGTCCTTTGTCGTCTTACCGCACTCGACCTGCTTAAGCTCCGTTTTATCAATGCCGGTAAATTGCTCGTCCTTTTTACAGACGACACAACCGACAACCATAAACGACATAAGAGCAATTAAAACAAAAAATGCAATCTCGCTTATTTTTCGGAATTTCATTTCGCTTTTCTCCTGTAATAAATTGAGTCTCGTTAAAACTATCTATCCATAACTGCTACGCCCTACGGTGGCACATAATACCACGTATCCTTTTGGAAATCAATCCAAAAAAGTGCGTAAAGGATAAGGCATAAGCGTTCTTGTGCACTTAAATGCTTTGTAGGGCTGGACAAATTTGTTATTATTGCCATATCGATCGTAAATTTATTAGGAGACTATTAAATGAAAACAAAAATCATACTCGTTTGCGGATTAGCTATTGTTTCACTCGCAACGGACTCATTCGGACAACGCAGAGAAGCCCAGCCGGTCGAGTTCAAAAAAATATCCGAGAGGCTGTATGAAATCACCGGCGGACGCGGCGCGAACGGCGGTGCGTATATCGGCGATACCGGCGTTCTGGTTATCGATGCGAAAATGGACAAAGAATCTGTAGACAAGGTGATCGAAGGAATCAAAAAGCTCACCGGCAAGCCTATAAAGTTTCTTGTCAATACCCACAGCGACGGCGACCATATTGCCGGCAATCAATATTTTCCAGAGACGGTGACTTTCGTCGCTCACGAGAATTGCAGGAAGGATTTTTTTCTGCCGGGAAGAGACGGCTCCGAGCCGCCGTGGAACAATCCTGAATTAGCTCACTTTGTTCCCTCAGTGACATTTACAGAGAAGATGGACCTTTACTTAGGCACGAATAAGGTCGAGCTATGATATTTCGGCATCGGCCATACCACCGGCGATATCGTCGTTTATTTTCCTGAGGAAAAAGTCGCTTTTCTCGGCGACCAGATTTTTCTGGCACGACCGCAGCTTATCCATTCTCATAAAAGCGGCAATTCGTTCGAGCACGTGAAAACGCTGACCAGAATGCTCGAAACGATAGACGCCGAGAAATTTTGCAGCGGCCACAGCGAAATGACCGACCGTGACGGAATAAAAAATCACATCGAAAAAACGAAAGAGCTGCAGGAAAAAGTTAAAACGCTAATCAAAGAGGGAAAGAATTTAGAGCAGATAAAAGGCGAATTCGAAGAAAATCAGGGCCGACTGATTGAAAGCATTTTTAACGAAACAAAACAAAAGTGACAAGTGTATCAGTAATCAACGATAACGATGTCTTCCGGAATGGCGACAACATCTCGTTGTTTTGGTCCGAGCAGCTTTTTGATTTCCGTGCTGTGCTTTCCGGCGAGAGTCTTCAACTGGGAGCTGCTTAAACTCGTCACGGCCTTGGCGTTGTCGTTTAGCATAACGACGGCACCGGCATGGAATGTCCCCTCGATTTTAATCACGCCGCTCGGCAAAAGACTTTTACGATTTTTTACCGCCTTCATCGCACCGCCGTCGATTACTATTGTCCCCGCGGGCGTGCTGTTTAGAATCCACCTCGCACGGTTGGAGAGCTTTCGCTTCGGTATAAAAATCGTGCCGATTTCTTCGCCAGTAATGATTCGGCTGATGACATTTTTCACCCGGCCGTTCGCTAACACGATTCGGCAGCCGGCGTTGGAGGCTATCTTCGCAGCTTCGAGTTTGGTTTTCATCCCGCCGGTGCTGTGGACGCTGCCTTTGCCGCCGGCGTTTCGCACGATATCGTCCGTTATATCGAAGACGGTGCGTATAGGCTGAGCATCGGAAAACTTTCGCGGATTCTTATCGTAAAGGGCGTCGATGTCACTGAGCATAATCAGCAGGTCCGCATCGATTTTGCTGGCGACCAGCGCGCTGAGCTTGTCGTTATCGCCGAAGGCCGAGCCGATCTCGTCGGTGCTCACGCTGTCGTTCTCGTTCAGGATGGGCACGACGGAAAGTCCGAGCAGCGTCTCGATGGAATTGCGAAGGTTCAGGTACGTCTTTCTGTTATTGAGCACCTCTGCTGTCAGCAGCACCTGCGCGACGGTGACGCCGTAACGCAGGAACGATTTTCGGTACTCCGCCATAAGCAGCGGCTGGCCAATAGCAGCACACGCCTGCCGCATCTTTATATTCTTAGCGCGTTCGGCGTCCAACTGGCCCAGGCCCATGCCGATAGCGCCCGAGCTGATAATCACAACTTGTTTTCCGGTCGTAAGCAGAGCATTCACCTGCCCGGCCACCCGCCGAACGTAAGCGGCATCGACGCTGTCGTCCTTCGTCAGGATGTTCGTGCCGATCTTTATAACTATTCGTTTCGCGTTCTCAAAATTTCGCATTGTTTCGTATCGCGTATATCGTATATCGTATGTCGCCAACCGGCGGTAAAACCACCGGCTAAATAATTTTTACAATCCGGCTTTAGACAAACTACAACATATTAAATCATTATCCTGGTTTCTGCAATAGTCCACGGCTTTTTGCTGGTTTTCTTTCGGCACTATATTATCAAAAAGAATTGCTTGACAAATCACCCGGCGTATGCTCTAATTGCCGGCGTTGGGAGTTTGCCGATACAAAACACGATGAGGGCCAAAACGCCCGTATCCTTATATAGAACCACTAACGTCAAGAAAAAAGGAGGCAAAAATGCTGTACATCACCAATTGCGAACTCAAAGGCGGATACCCCCTTCCGCCGAAAGAATGGCTTCAGCTTGTAATAAAGGGCATGGAAGAGCTCGTGAATTTACAGAAGCAGGGAAAAGTCGTAATGCACGTCGGCCACGCGGGGCTGCAGGCCGGCACAATTATCTGGGACGTGGATTCCAACGATGAACTTATGGATCTGTTATGCCAACAGACTTACTGGCCGTTCATGGAGTGGGAGATTATTCCGGGAATTGCTATCGAAAAGACCCTGGAGTCACTCAAAGGCACTTTGGCAGCGGTTAAATAGAAAAGTAGGGTTCGCCCCACTAATAATATTCGATTGCGAAAAGGAGGTGCAATGCAATGAAAGCAAAAGCGATTTTCCTCTGGCTCGTGCTCGCCCCGGTTCTTACTTTATCTGCGGCCGCAGCTCAGCAGCCCGGTAAGTCCGTGCTTCCAAATTTGCCCGACGGCACATTAGTTTTTCGCGACATGTCATACGTCAAGGATGGTCACGAGCGGCAGACGCTCGATTTGTACATTCCGGAATCGGATGACATGGTGCCGCTTATTATCTGGATTCACGGTGGCGCCTGGCTTGCCGGCAATAAAGATAGCGGCGTCCCGGTGGATTACCTCAACGACGGCTACGCGGTCGCGACCATAAACTATCGCCTGAGCCAGCACGCCATATTTCCCGCCCAGATCGAAGACTGCAAGACAGCAGTTCGTCGCCTGCGATTCCATGCCGAAAAGCTCAACATAAACCCGAACCGCTTCGGCGTTTGGGGGCCATCGGCAGGGGGACACCTGGTCGCAATGCTCGGCACAGCAGGCGATGTGAACGAGTTCGAGGTCGGTGAACACCTTGAATACTCCAGCAGGGTGCAGGCGGTGGTAGATTACTTCGGCCCGACCGACTTTCTGCAGATGGATGACCATCGTCTCCCCAACGGCCAAGTCCATAACGACCCGAACTCGCCGGAGTCGCTGTTGATTGGCGGCTACATTCAGGACAACAAAGACAAGGTCGCAAAGGCCAATCCGATTACTTACGTGACTAAAGACGATGCTCCGTTTCTTATCGTTCACGGCGATAGCGACCCGCTCGTGCCGCATCATCAAAGCCAGCTTCTTCAAGCAGCGTTAAAAGAGGCGGGCGTTCCGGTGACATTTTACACCGTCAAAGGAGGCGGCCACGGCGGCTTCCGCGACCCCAACGTGCCGAAACTAACGAAAGAATTTTTTGATAAACATTTGAAGAAAACAAATTAGAACTTTGTTAGTCGCTGGTAGATAGTCATTAGTATTTAGTCTTCAGTTTTTTCTATGCTAAATGCCATTCACTAACGACCATTCACTATCTAATTTAGTCGTTGGTCCCGTCTTATCGGAGTTGCGCTTTGCGCAGTGTGCCCCTGAGTTCTGCTTTTTTTTCTTTATTTCCGGCCCCGGAAGATTTAAAATCACGGCCTGACCCACACCTTTGCAGATTTGCACAACAGAGCGCAAGCAGAGAAAACGAAAATTTCTTCAGAAAGGGAAAAAATGAAAGCGAAAAGGAATTCCATCTTAATCATCGTGTTGTCCATCCTCTTAATAACCGTTGGTTGTGAATCAATGCGACAGATTATGAATGTCAAAAAACCGACGGCAAGCCTGCAAGGAGTAAGCTTCGAGGACATCACACTTCAATCGGCGACTTTATTGTTCGATGTAGAGATTCAAAATCCCTATCCCGCCGCTTTGCCGCTGCTGAATATGGATTACTCTTTAGAGACCGGCGCCAACAAGGTGCTCGCCGGCAGTGCCGACCTTCAAACAACCATTCCCGCCAACGATAAAAAGGTAGTGTCACTACCTGCAAGGGTTAGATACATCGACCTGGCGAAGGCGTTTATAGGAATCAAGGCTGGCTCGAAAATACCGTACAAGGCCGATGTGGGATTGTCGGTCGATACGAAGGCTTTGGGACAGATTAGATTGCCGATGAATAAGTCCGGCCAATTGTCTGTGCCCGCCATCCCGAACATCGATAAACTCGACTGGAAAAAATTATTGTAGGATTCATTTTGTTAGTCGTTCAGCGTTCTGAGTTCTGCGGTCTGCGTCCGTTGTCATTCCTGTGAAAACAGGAATCCAGAATTTGTCATTCCGAGTCCCGATTTATCGGGACCGAGGAATCTATTTAAAACCCTCGATATTAATTATTCAATATTCGTTATTCGATATTCTATTAGCGGCTTTCCCGTCTTATCGGAGTTGCGCTTTGCGCAACGTTTTCCCTTTTACCTTTTTACTTTCTTACTTTTCCCTTTTGCCTTTTGCCTTATTTTCCCCTCCATTTTAGCCGATTTAAAGACCTCAGCGATTTTTGCAGCCTTAGACGAATTTTTATATGACAAAATAAGATTGTGGGATTTTGAATGAGAATAATTAAACGGTAAACGTCCCTGGCTTTTCCCATCGGCTGGACAATAAAATATTTTGAAGGAAACTAATAATGAAACAAACCGAAGAAACTACGTCAGACGAGAAAGTATTGGAACAAGCTTTGTCATATGAGAAAGCAGTGACTGATGGACAAAAGGATTATGACTATATTGTCACTCCATACCAGGAAAAAATCGCTGAAATTTTGAAGTTGCCATACCCAATATTCTGGTTTATTGTCTCAAGTGTCCTGCTTGGTACTCATTTATTCATATTAAGGAAATGCAACGAACTACCCAGCAATATTTGGCCGCATATTTCAGTAGCATTTCTGCCTTTCCTGATCGCGACCGGCACAAT
>CAZQXE010000046.1:0-16866 GCA_964597115.1 uncultured Pirellulales bacterium
ACAAAACTTATATCGACATCATAGACTCATCCGAAACTGTTGTCAATTGAAATAGCATATTCACAATTTTCCCGTATTTCTTACTGCGGAGAACGCAGAACTCGGTGTCATTCCGCACCCATTCGGCTACACTCAGGTCGGGCTTTGATGCGGAATCCAGTATCTTTTACTTATCTGTCTTCTGTTTTCCGTCTTCTTAGCAGCCTGAATTGGCGCCAGTGGTTAATGAGAAATCCTGCGTAACAATTTTACTTGACCGCCTTGCCTCTTTTATATATCCTCCAATCATAAATGCGAGAAAGCAGAGACCTTACAGCAGGGAAAAGCGTTATGAAATACAGTCTCGATTATATTGCTAAAATTAAATTGCGATGAAATTTATCAAGTGAAGTTCATAAACTAACCTGCTAAAAATGACTAAAACGAAAAGTAAAACTCCATACCCAAGAATTCTCTTTTAAGTTATATTTGTCTTCTTTTCAATTGCGCTCATGCCAGCCTTGCGATCGGCAAGCCTTTTCTGGATTCATAACCTGCGTTTCGGTAATCCATGGTCAAATTTCAAGAGTGAACTACGAATTTTTGTTTTTATTTCGGCAATCCAAACAATAATCATGTTGTTATGCGCCCTGATTTACTTCCTGATCAGGCGTAGTTGCGATTTGAGGCATGTTGCGATAGCGACATTACTGCTTTGTATTCTAAATCTTTTTATTCGGCCTATTGGTATTTGGACTATGTATTACCGCACGCTGGGCCCCATATTAACTATCGGCGCGGTTTTAATATTTCCGTTGTTTTCATGGCTGGTACTTTTTTTCCTCCCGATCAGTCGGGACTCCATTCGGCCCGAGCTCATGGCCGAGGGCAGGACAGGTTTCGAATTTTAAAATATATCTCATGCATATCCATGAAAAATCTTTATGATTAATCCACAATACTTTATGCTGTTGATAACAGTGAACAGAAACAGTAGAAAGACCGACGATGGAGAAAAAATATGACAAAGATAATAAAGGTGCGATGTACGGGTCCGGGACAGCATGAGAACGAAGTCGATCTGGAGACCGTGCTTGGAGCAGATGTGATTATCAGCGGCACTCCGATTGACACCGGCAAGCCCATCCCTGAACGTATTGTCAGATTGTGCGAGGAATGCGATGAGGGAAAAGTAATAATTACACAGCAGATGATAAAAGAAATCCTCTGAGCAAACTTGACAGCAAAAATCCTCACTATCTCGAAAGAGATTTGCTATCTTACTCAAATGGCTGGTACCATTTGAGAATGCAACACAGTTTGTCATTCCCGCGCATGCGGGAATCCAGTTCACTGAATAGTTTAATGGATTCCTGTTTTCACAGGAATGACATAGAGAATGCCTTATGAAACTTTCAAAGCAAAAATTCTTTTCTTTCCATCTGTACAAGAAAAGCGTAACTATGCAAATGAATTTCCCTGTGCTGGTTCTTCTAGCAGCTAACGCCGTTCCGCTGGTTGGAGTTTTGTTTTTTAAGTGGGATGTATCTGTGGTCGTGCTGCTCTACTGGGCGGAGAATCTGGCTGTCGGATTCTATAACGTCCTGAAGATGGCATTTGCCAAAGTCGCTCATCCGATCGAGCACCTGGCCAAACTTTTTATGATACCGTTTTTCATCGTCCACTATGGCGGATTCACAGCCGTCCACGGTTTTTTTATCTTGGCAATATTCAGCAAAGGAGAACAGGGTCCGCAAATGACGGGCTCAGAACAATGGCCCTGCGTTTTCGTTTTTTTGCAAATGCTGTTCAATATCGTAATGCACATTATGCTGACAATCCCACCGGCTGTACGGCTGGCGGTTTTGTTGCTTTTCGTCAGCCACGGTGTTTCGTTTGTCTATAACTATTTGATAAAAGGCGAATACGCTAACGCCAAAGCTAAAAAATTAATGTGCCAGCCTTATGCGCGGGTTTTTGTCATGCACATCACAATATTAGGCGGCGGCTTCGGCCTTACGATTTTAGGCTCGCCTGTCGCTCTGCTGCTTGTACTTGTCGTCCTCAAAACCATAATAGACGTAAATCTGCACCTGCGAGAGCACAAAAAAGCTCGAAAGGCCGGAGCTATTTGAGCAGAAAAAAAACATTTGCATTAATACGATATTCTTATATAATTCTTTCTGAAATGTGAATAAGCCAGGGGAGCGAAAGGCTGGGTGTTTGGCTCGGTCGGAAGCTGAGAGATAACCCTATGAACCTGCTCGGGATAATGCCCGCGAAGGAAGGCAGAGAAGAAGTAAAAAGTGAAAAGTAAAAAAGAATTTTACGTTTTTTACTTTGAACTTTTAACTTATTTAGCGCTCCCTGCAGGAGTGCTTTTTTTATGGTACAGATATAAAAAAATATAAATCAGTGAAATCCGTGGTTATGAAAGGGAACTAAAAGTGATAGAGACAGAAATTTCCAGGGCAATTACAGCAGAGTACAACCGAAAGCTCACCGAGCATCTTGAAAACGATGTTGTTATCGTCGGGGCAGGGCCTGCGGGACTGACTGCAGGGTATTATTTATCGAAAGCAGGATACAAGACCGCCCTGCTGGAGAGAAAACTTTCCACAGGCGGCGGCATCTGGGGCGGGGCCGCGGGTTACAACGTTGTCGTCACGCAGGACAAAGATATTCCGGACGAATTCGGAATGACCTCAAAGAAGCATAAGGGCCTGTACATATTCGACTCGATCGAATTCGCAGCAGCTCTTGCATTTAAGGCCAAAAAGGCAGGATTGGAGATTTTCAACCTGACCGAGGCCGAGGATGTCATCATTAAAACCGATTCGATCGAAGGTGTGGTTGTGAATCATTCTACTATAACAATCGCGAAGCTACACGTCGACCCGTTCTGCATCTCCGCAAAATATGTTATCGATGCGACAGGCCATCCTGCTGAAGTTGTGAAAATGCTGTTAAAGAGAAAGCCGAAGCTATTTCCAAAAGGGATACAAGAAAGTTTTATGGACGTGGTGACAGCAGAGGCGGGCGTCGTGGATAAGACCGGCGAGATATTCCCCGGCCTTTACGTAGCCGGTATGTCCGTATGCGCCGTGTTCGGCCTGCCGAGAATGGGGCCCATCTTCGGCGGAATGTTAAAATCAGGGAAAAAGGTTGCCGAGCAAATCGATGGAAAATTGCGGTCTTCCAACTCGTAAAGAGTGTTTCGATATATTAGAAGAATATCGCGCTGCCTCGCACATCGTAAAGCACAGTTTAGCTGTAGCTAAATTGGCCGTTTTTCTGGCGCAAAGACTAAAAGAAAAAGGGGTAGCGATAGACGTCGAACTTGTGGAGCGGGCATGTCTGCTGCACGATGTTATGAGAGTCTGCGACTTAAAAGAGTCAGATTACCGCAAGTTCGAGCAGAATTATTCGCAAGAGGACAAGTCAAAATGGCAGCAACTACGAACAAAATATAAAGGCACACCTCACGAACACGCTACCTACGATATTTTGAAAGAGAAATATCCGGCTATTGCTCTGGTGATAAGGAAGCACCGGTATATGTCCATGCTCGATGAGAAAGAAAAGCCGAGCACCTGGGAAGAGAAATTAGTTTACTACGCTGACAAGAGAGTTATGCACGAAAGAATAGTCTCTCTGAAAGAAAGGCTCGCCGACGGCCATGAGAGAAACGTACACTTACACGGCACAAAAGCTCAAAGCAAAATCAACACAGCAAAGGTCGACCCGCTAATCTATGAACTGGAAAAGGAAATCTGTGAGACGATCGGTCTGGATGCAGCCGAAGTTACAGGCGAATTGATTGACTCACACTTGAAGCATGACACGAAAGAATAACCACGCCGTCTTTTAACCGTGAGGTCTTCTTGTCGCTCTGAAGCCGGAGAAAATCGTAACCGATAACATAATCACGAGCGTGATAGTCGCAAACCAATATCCCCATGCAGCGGTCTGAACGTGTGCCATCTTGATAACCACCGTGCCGATAGCGAACGATTGCAGGAACATTTTTATCTTGCCGGATTTCGTCGCGGCGAAATTGACGCCGCGAGCCTCCGCGACGTGCCTCAGTATCGTCACATAGGCCTCTCTGGCCACCAGAACACCTACCACCAACCAGTGGATTGCCGTCAGCATACCGGGACTTAGGTCGAAGAGCTTCGGCTGACCGATAATTGCAAAGCAAATGAAGGCCCCACACACGAGAATCTTATCGGCCAGCGGGTCGACCATTCGTCCGAATTTGCTGGTGACATGTAACCTGCGGGCCGCGATGCCGTCAGCGATATCGGTCAGGCCGGCAACAATAAACAGGATGAACGCAACATCGAGAAAACCGGGAAAAGGCACTTCACCCTCGGCGTAATATGGCGGGGCTAAAAGAATCATGACCAGAAAGACGATGGTCATGACAAACCGCCCAAAAGTCAGGATGTTCGGTATCTGTTTCAGCATTGCGATTAGTTTATCGGCTTAGAAATTCAACAACAAGTAATAATATCATACAAGAACAGAAAATTTCTCATTAGACAAAAATATGTTTTGCCGGTGACTCGATATTAAACTTTATCAACGAGTAAATCATAGTCTTTTGTCCCGACCACTTTTGTATCTATAAATTCGCCGGTTTTTGCTGAGCAGTCCTTTTGTATACAGACACTGTCAATATCAGGTGCCTGGCCGTAGAAACGTCCCTGACCGAGACCTTTACCATCAACCGAATCAATTAGGCAGGTAAGTCTGCTGCCAATCCTGCTTTTATTTTTGGCAAAAGCGATTCCCTGCTGGGTAAGCATCAGCTCTTCGAGACGCTGTTGTTTTATCTTATCCGGAATCTGAGCGGGCATCCGGGCAGCGGCGGTCCCGGACTCGGGATAGAATTTGAAGCAGCCCAAAGCATCGAATTGGGCCCATTTGACGAAGTCCAGCAGCTCATTAAATTGCCGGTCGGTCTCGCCGGGAAAACCAACGATCAGCGTCGTCCGCAATACAATATCGGACATAGCACGGCGCAGATTCTCAATCAATTGCCGGAGTTGCTCTTTCGTGCCGGGACGACGCATTGATTTTAAGATTTGACTGCTCACATGCTGGATGGGGATATCGAGATAGTGAACGATTTTTTCACTTCGCGCAATGGTTTCGATCAGTCTCTTATCAATCCCCGCCGGATACAGATACATCAATCGAATCCACCTAAGTCGAGCAATCTTCTCGATTTCACTTATCAGCGTAGCCAGCCCATTCTTAATCTTCAAATCACGCCCATAGCATGTCGTGTCCTGAGCAACAATGTTCAATTCGACCACTCCTGCCGAAACCAATTCTTCAGCCTCGGCGAGAATTAGCTCCTGAGATTTGCTCCTAAATCGGCCTCTGATTTTCGGTATCGTGCAAAAGGAACAGCGGTAATTGCAGCCCTCGCTGATTCGAAGGTAGGCCCAATGGCCCGGAGTAGTAAGCAGCCTGGTTCTGTCATCGGCAATTCTGTCACCATCAACTCCGATCTTATCAAGACAGATGATCGGCTTTTTGGAAGAACAAACCTCTTTGATTATACGTCCTATATTATCTCTCTGGTTTAGACCAATAACAGCGTCAATGCCGTCTACCTGATTAAAAAGCTCCGCACCCAGTCTCTCGCAAAGACAGCCCGCAACAACCACTTTTCTAACAGCACCGCTGAGCTTATGTCCCACGGCTTGTCTAATCGCCTCGAGCGATTCATCTTTAGCAGGAGCAATGAAACCGCAGGTATTGATAACTACAACATCAGCATTATCAGACTCTGCGGTTATCAGCAGGCCCGCCTGAGCGATTTCAGCCAACATTCGTTCGCTGTCAACCACGTTTTTTGGACAGCCTAACGATATAAAACCAACGGTTATTGATTTTTGGTCCATTTTATTAAAAAAAAGTAAAATATAGCAAAAAAACGCGTTTTGAGCCGAAGAATGGGCCCTTTATCTAATATTATTACAATACGCTTGACGATACAGAAATAAGCATTATAATAACCTATTACTACGACTGTAGATATAATAAAAATACTCTGGAGTGTAGGTGTTCCGTTGAAACAGACGTAGAATTTCAGTTACAAGCTTGGGGTTATGTCCAGCAATAGCCAAACATTTAGCCGCAATTACAGGCTAATCCTGGCAGCGACTATAGCAGTCTCGTTAGGGATTGGAGGATGGGGGAGTGCTTTTGCCCAAAAAGCCACCGAAAACACCGCTATAAAGGTTCTACATGATTTACAAATCGATCTGAACGACGTAGAACCAAATATCCCCATACCCGAAATTTACACGACCCCGCCCAAAATTGTCGAGCAAACAGTCGGCGGCACACAGGAATTCAAACTATTCTACTTCTGCAGACACCATACATCGGACGAGCTTAAACAAATCGTCCATGAGCAATTTGCTACCAAGCTTTTCGACATAGAAGGCAAAGAAACCAAATTAGTGGACTATACCGTCAGCAGCAATCCCGCCACTAACCAGTTGATAGTAAGATGCCCGGCTCGCAAAGATATTGAAGCAGTGCTTGAAACTTTAGAGCAGATGGATGTCCCTCCTATCCAGGTCAAGGTAGACTGCCTCATATCCGAGATTTACGCAGATTTTACTTTTGACCGGGAAACCACCATAGCAATCGAAAATCTCTTTGGAGAGGACGTTGCGATGAAACCCGGCGGGACGGCTTTTGGAGCCGATGTCCAGCAACTAATACAAGATGATGAGTATCTGCCTGCATTTCCGGGAGCTTCATTAAGGGAGCTTATTCGCGCCAGAATGGGTCTTAAAATCGGATATATGAGCGCAACCCACAATTTCGCGGCGCTGGTGGACCTGCTCGAATCAAGGGGTTATCTTAAAATCCTGATGAATCCGACGCTCGAGATCGTCAACGGTAAAACAGCAACAGTCAAGTCAACTCAACACGTACCGCTGCAAACGGTAACTAAGTTCCTACCTATTAAGAGCGGCGGCAGCGACTACGCTCCCCAAACTGAAATGGAATATATAGACGTAATTGATTCGCTTGAAATCACTCCCCACGTTTTTGCGGATGGCTCCATCGGCCTTGAATCCAGCATCCTGCTTGGTGCAAGAAATACTCCTGATGGTGTGAAGCAAGTACCAATCATTACCAAAAGGGAAATCACAAGTAAAGAAAACCGCATTCGTCCTGGTGAAAGCCTCATAATCGGAGGAATGAGAAAGACCATAGAGTTCGGAGTCGTCCGCGGCGTCCCGATACTAAAAGATATACCTCTAATTGGCTTTCTATTTTCCGGCGAAGATACCGAGCAGCGAGCAGTCGAGACTGTGTTCATACTAACTCCGACCTATTCTACCGGCGGCAGACCAAAAAAAGAAGTAATGGAAGAAATCAAAAAGAAACACGAATCGTCTTCCACCGAAAGCCTGCAGGACACTATTAGTGACATTTTCGACGGCAAGTCCCACGAAGAACAGCAGCGCATAGCCAATGAAACCGAGCAGTCACGGCTCAAAGCCGATGTGGAAAAAACAGAGGCTCGAAACGCCGTAAGGCAAGCCAACCTGCGAGCGGAAAAAGCAGAAGCAGAGCTTGAAAAGGTAAAAGCTGAAGCGGCAAAGATTGAGGCCGAGGCAAAAGAAGCCAAAGCTCAGGCCGATGAAAAGGCCAGGGCCGCCGATGCAGCTAAGGCGACTGCAGACAAGGCAGCAGCCGATGCCAAAAAGGCACAGGCTCAAACCAATGCAAAGGCCGAAGCTGCTGAAAAAAACAACGAGGAATCCGAAACGCCCGAGGACAAGGCCCAGAAGCCAACAGCCGGAGAAAATAAGCCCGAAATCAAAGCTTGACTAGGTTTCGAGAAACAGGCATAATCAATTAGATATCCGACTTAATGGTGCCGTTCGTCGTTTTTTCGACCATTAGTCGTGCCATATCTTGAGGTATAGTATAAATCAGATTCCCAGGAGGCACGTTAAATGGACAATTTCAACAGCAGCAACTTTCTTAATGAAGACTCTGAAATACCGATTCCTTTTGATGACGGCAGTGCGGACGAATCAGGTATTTCGCACGCGCCCCTTAATTTAGGCGGTGGCCCAGTCCAGACGCCTAAAATTGAGGCACCGAAGCCAGTCGCACAAAAACCTGCGGAAGTTACAGCCCAGACGCCGAAAATTGAGGCACCGAAGCCAGTCGCACAAAAACCTGTGCAAAAAGCGGGCTCCGCCGACCGAATCACTGGCGTAAAAACATTCTTTACAAAACTGCACGCGGGCGCTATGAATTTTCTTGATGAGCAAATCACCAAATGGCTGACAGAAAACCCGGGTATTGTGATAAAGCGAACAAACACCGTTACAGGTGAGATACAGGGCAAAAAGACCGAGCCTAATATCATAATTACCGTCTGGTACTAAAAAAGCTCTCTCAAAACCTACGGTCCATTGTGCTCCATTAGTTCCGGTGTACGTTCTGAGCATTGAAATTACCGGATATATACCCACTGTCAGGGCTCTTAGCGGTAGCTTCCCCAAAAACAGGTCGTATAATCCAGCCATATTCGGCAAAAAATCTTGGTATAAATTCTTGACATATTGTCGGATTTGCATTAGTTTTTTAGGGTTTGTTCATTTACGTGCAGAATATTAAGTCAAGTACTATAGAATATTTGGAGATTTTTTGTGGCTAAAGAGCTGGCTCGGAAACTAATTAACGCAGGTGTGCATTTTGGGCACGGCGTAAGCCGATGGAACCCAAAGATGGAATCCTTCATTTTCACAAAACGCGGCAATATACATATCATCGATGTCAAGAAAACTCTCAAAGGGATGTTGATAGCAAAGAAGCTTCTTGCAGACGTGGTCTCTTCCGGCAAGGACGTCGTCTTCGTCGGTACAAAACGCCAAGCCCAGAAAGCCGTCGAGGCCGCCGCAGAAAGGTGTGGGATGCACTATATTTCCCAGCGATGGCTGGGTGGAATGCTCACCAATTTCAGAACGATACGCTCCCGACTCCAGAGACTGGAGCAACTGGAAACTATGGCTGAAGATGGAACGCTTGACAGTGAGAGCAAAAAACAGGCTTCAAGGCTCAAACGCGAGATGCGAAAGATAAAAGCCAATCTCCAAGGCGTTCGGAATATGTCCCGATTGCCGGGTGCTGTTGTTGCAATCGATGCAAAGAAGGAATATCTTGCTCTGCGGGAGGCCCGAAAGCTGGGAATCGCAACCGTAGGACTTCTCGATACCGATTCTGATCCGGACACGGTCGACATTGCAATTCCGATGAACGACGACTCAATCAGAGCAATTGATTTGATACTTAACGAGTTATCAGATGCGGTGGCAATCGGCAAAACGATGGCACCTACTCATCAGGAAATACCCCAGCGACCCAGGCGCCCTCGTTCGAAGAGGCCGGCAATGGCACGCGCCAAAGAAAATGAACCTCAGACTGTGACTTCTGTTGAGCAAAGCGCATCGCAAACTGTTGACTCCGCTTCACAGGAAAGCCAGGCACAACAGCAGGAATCCCAATAAAATAAGGGACAAATAAATAGCGGTTATTCCCTGAACTTGAGCCGGAGGTTTCACCGCCGGTTAGCATAATATAAATATCGAATCACGAATGTTTAATAAGATATCCTTAACACAAAACAAGAACAGGAGTTTTTAAGATGGCGGAAATTTCAGCAGCAATGGTGATGGAACTGCGAAAGATGAGCGGACAGGGAATGATGGACTGCAAAAAGGCCCTTCAGGAAGCTGACGGAAATATAGATGAGGCTATGAATATTCTCAGGAAAAAAGGGCTTGCAACTTTAGCCAAACGCGCCGGCAGGGAAACTTCCGAAGGCCGGGTTGTATCTAAAAACAGCGCCGACAGCAAAACGGTCACTATGGCAACGCTTTGCTGCGAGACTGACTTTGTGGCCAAAAGCGACGATTTCGTGGCCACAGCGAAGCTCCTGGCTGATTATGCCCTGGCCTGCCCGGCCGATGAGGGCGCCGATAATCTTCTTGAGTCAACGATTGACGGCAAAACATTCAACGAAATTCTGACCGCAATGGTCAGCAAAACCGGGGAAAAAACCCTGGTTGGAGACTACGCAAAATACAAGCTGGACGGCTCGGGACTTATAAGCACATATATCCACTTCAATGAAAAAGTCGGGACAATGGTACAGTTCGAAACCAGCGACGAAAAAACAGCGGATGCATTGAAGCAGACCGCCTCTGATATAGCGATGCACATTACCGCAACCAAACCGTTGGCATTGGACAAAGGCCAGATCGATGCCGAGACGATTGAGCGGGAGAAAGCCATTTTTGCCGAGCAGGTCAAAAACAAACCCGCGAATATCATCGATAAAATCGTGGAAGGCAAGATGCATAAATTCTACGCCGAGAATTGTCTTTTGCAACAGCCGTTTGTCAAAGACGATAGTAAATCGGTTGAGCAGTTCCTCGCCGAAGCCGCCAAACAGGCAGGAGGCCAGGCAAAAATAGAAAGATTCGTGCGATTCGAAGTCGGTTGATAAACGTACTTCGAGAATCTTAAAGCAAGACGCGAGATGCGAAAAGGATGGCAAAGAGCGAATACAATCGCGTGCTGTTGAAACTTTCGGGTGAAAGCTTTTGCAAGCCCGATCAGTTTGGCATTGACGGTGCTGCTCTTGAATCACTTGCCGAGAGGATAGTGGAGTTTTGCAAGCTCGGGCCGCAAGTCGCGGTGGTGGTCGGTGCGGGTAATTTCCTGCGGGGAGAAACATTCTCGCAGACCAGCCATATACCCAGAAACACCGCCGACTATATGGGAATGTTGGCCACTATTATCAACGCCTGTGCTCTGCAGGAAACACTTGAGAAGCTCGGCCAGCCAACGAGGGTTCTCAGCGCGATAGAAGTCCCCGCTATGTGCGAGGGTTTTATCCGCAGAAGAGCTATACGGCATCTCGAACGAGGAAGGATCGCAATATTGGCCGGCGGAACAGGAAATCCCTTCTTTACCACCGATACCTGCGCTGCCTTGAGGGCCTCGGAACTCGACGCAGACTTACTCATAAAAGCTACAAAGGTCAAAGGCGTTTACAGTGACGATCCAAAGAAGAATCCGGATGCACAGCTTTTCGACGAACTGTCTTTCGACCAGGTACTGACTAAGAAGCTTCGAATAATGGACCATGCGGCAATAAGTCTTTGCCGGGACAATAATATCCCGATTATAGTTTTGAATATTTTTGAAATAGGCAACATAACAAAGGCCCTTTGCGGCGAAAAAGTCGGCACGAAAATAATTGCCAAGCGAGGTTGAAGATGCCCACGAAAGAAATAGTCTCCGACACCGAATCCAAGATGAAAAAGGCGGTCGATGTGCTGCACGATGAGCTGAAAACCGTTCGCAGTGGCAGGGCTTCCACCGGGCTGGTCGAGAATATTAAGGCCGATTTCTACGGGACACCCACACCGCTAAAACAGATGGCAACGCTGGCAACGCCCCAGATGGACATGGTTGTGATTAAGCCGTTCGACCCCTCTTCTATCAGAGAAATAGAGAAGGCAATAAAAGCCAGCGACCTGAGCATCGCACCGATTGTGGACGGCAAAATAATCAGGCTAAATGTCCCGGCTTTAAGCGAGGAAAGAAGAACGCAGCTTGTTAATCAGGCCAAACAGGCAGGCGAGCAGACAAAGGTTGGTATTCGCAACATCCGAAGAGAAGCAAACAAGCAACTCGAAAAACAACAGAAAGACAAACTCATCACCGAAGACGACGCCGAAAAAGGCAAGAAGCAAATCGATGATATTACCAAGCAGTACACCGACAAGATAGACGAGGTGGTCAAAAGCAAATCCGACGAAATAATGCTCGATTGATTTTGTCAAAAAGTGTCCCGATATTGTTTATCGGGATAGGTGTACAATGCACCAGCGGGGTGTTCTGTAGTTTTGTGATTTTATCCCCGGGGTCGCATACGCGCAAACTTTAAATCATTGGAGGCAGCGTCATGGAAACTGAAAAAAAACCAAAAGCAGGAACACGAAAGAAAACCAAAACAAAAATTTTCTTACTGGCATCAGGTCTTATTGTCGTTCTGATTCTGTTGGCATTGCTCCTTGCGCCTGCACTTGTTTCATCCGGGAAAGGCAACCGCCTGATATTAAGTAAAATCAATAATTCAATCGACGGCAAAATTGATTTCGCCGGTCTTTCAATGGGCTGGTTCAAGGGTATTAAAATTGCAGACTTCAGCTTTAAAGATAACGCCGGCCAAATATCCGTCCAGGTCAAAGAACTTGCTACAGAGCCTCATTACGGTTCAATCCTGGCCGGAAACCTGTCCTTCGGCCAAACCACCGTCGATGCACCAAGAGTCCAGATAAATCTCAAAGAGCAAAAAACACCGAGCGTCGCTTCCAAAAAAGAGCAACAGAAAGTTCCTGTAAAAACTAAGGATAAGGAAATTTCTCTTGCTATGGATGTTGACGTTAAAGACGGCAATTTGAAAATAACCGACCTACAATCTCGAACTCTCGAAGTGTCGCAAATAAATTCAAAGATGAGTCTCCGTCCGCTCGGACAACAAAGCAACTTCGAGATGAATATGACCGTCGAAGGCAAAGAAAAACAAGCAACGCTTCAAGCCAACGGAAGCATCAAAACCGCAAAAACAGAAAAAGGCTGGAGCCTCAAAGGCACAACCGGCGATTTGACCGTCGAAGTCAACGACCTGGACCTCGAATCTCTCGGACCGTTTTTTGCGTTAGCCGGTGTTGACATTCAAGCTTCCGGAATTGTTCAGGGTAATATGAAGAGTAACATAGTCGATGGGAAACTTGAGAACCTAAACACAGGTATAAATGCAAAAGACCTTGACATTTCAGGCACCGTATTAAAAGGTGACAGGATAAGAACAAGCAGCCTGGACATCAATGCAAAGTTGAATCAAAGCGATGGGACAATTAATGTTGATGACCTGCAGATAAAAAGCGACTGGGCATCTGTGGCAGCCAGCGGTGTTGTCCCTATGACAGCCGGTTCTTTCGGCGATTTCTTAAAGATCGATTCAGGTTATGATTTGAAAGGGACTTTCGATTGCGACCTTCCCGCCGTTATGTCACAGCTTCCAAATACTATTGGACTTAAAGAAGGAACGACAATAACCTCCGGTAAGTTAAACGGCAATATCGAGACCATCACCCAAGCCGGCCAAAAACGAATCCAGGCCCGGGCAACTGTCAATGACTTAAAAGGTATAGTCGAAGACAAACCAATCTCCATGTCCGAGCCGTTAACGGCACAGGCACAAATATCATCAGACAAGGCCGGCATTAATATCGATAAATTAGACGTTTCATCTTCGTTTGCCAGGATAAACTGCACCGGCAGCACCGAACTGATAAACTATAACGCCGACGTAGATCTGTCAAAACTACAGGCGGAGCTGGGGCAGTTTATGAGCTTCGGTCAATACCAAATGGCCGGGCAGTTCCTCGGCAAGGGAAATGTTTCATTTAAAGATAAAATCACCGCCGCCGGTTCAACACAGATTAACAACCTGCAACTTACCTCTTCGGATGGCCAGACCGTATCCGAGCCTAAGGCCAATCTCGATTTTGCCGTTGAACTCAACCAAAAGGAAAATATCCTTGCCATCACTAACGTTAGGACCGATGCGAGTTTCGGCCGTATCAGCGTTAAAGACAGTGTCGTACCGCTAAATCAGAAGGCCGCAAAACCGATGAACCTGACTGTTAACGCCGCCGACCTTGACCTGGCAAAAATACGACCTTTCGCCATAATGTTCGCATCTTTACCAAAGGAAATGGGATTGGCCGGAATTGGCGACTCTGAAATCAATGTCACCTCTGAACAGAATGTCTATAAAATCACCACCGACTCAACAAAAATCAAAGGCTTAAAATTTACCTATCCTGAGAAGAAGCCTTTTGAGTCGAACGAAGTCTTACTTGTTTTCGATGCAGAGATTGATCCCCAACAAAAAGCAATTAACGTAAAAAAACTACAACTGGACAGCCAGCATATAAAAATTAATGACGGAGAATTTAAACAATACAGCAAAGATGGAAAGACCAAGTTAGAAGGCAATGCCAAGCTGGAATATGACTGGTCCGCCGTCTCAACCGTGGCAGCGCCGTATCTGCCCGAGGGCCTGACAATTCAGGGTACAAGAAAAGATACTGTTAGTTTCGCCAGCGAATATCCGACCGGACAGTCGGATAAACTCGTGAAAAATCTCAACGCCAACGCCAATATTGGATTTGAAAAGGCCGATTATAAAGGTTTGAATTTCGGCTCCACCGATGTGGACATTCAGGTCCGTAATGGTCTGCTTAAAGTGGCACCATTTACAACGCCCGTCAATGAGGGCCAAATCGATTTCGCTGCAAACATCGACTTCAACCAGGAAAAACCTGCGCTGACAATACCGCAGCCGATTTCGATCAAAGCCGTTCAGATTAACGAAGCCGTCACGGGCGATCTGTTAAAATACGTAAATCCGATATTCGCAGACGCCGTCGGGGCAAAAGGCGTTGCCGATTTCACCGCCGAGCAGCTCACGATTCCTTTGTCCGGTGCGAACAAAAAAGATTTGACGGTGATCGGCACTATAGGTATGGACAATATACAACTTCGACCAACCGGATTTTTAGGCCAGCTCACAAACCTGATGCGCGTAAGCGATCCGCAGGCACTTATGAAACTTCATCCGACAAATCTTAGCGTAAAGGACGGCGTTGTCCGCTATGAGAATATGCAGATAGACATTGGTGATAACCCTGTTAATTTTTCAGGCGCTATCGGCCTGGACAAGAGTCTGGATATGAGCGTGACTTTGCCATATACTATTGGCGGCAGAACAGTAAGAACAGGCAGAGAAAGCAGTGATAACAGAATCACCCTACCACTTAAAGGTACGATTGATAATCCCAAACTCGATACGAGCAAGTTTCTTGAAGATCAGTTGAAAAAGCAAGCAGAGGACGAGATAAAAAAGGCAATTGAGGGGCTATTTTAAGTAACACAAAACAGCCGATTCCGTCGTGACTTTATTTAGCCTGCGGTTTTACCGCAGGTTTTCATTAAATTGACAAACGTGCATTTGTTTGAAAGGCAATATAGATGTTGACTTTTAAAGAGCTTTTATCCACGCCAACCATGCAGGTCGGCAAAGCCGGTCGCTTTGTAATTTTTCAGATTAAATTATGGTCGCACTGTGCCAGACTTTTGAAGAAGAACCGCTCAGGCCAGCAGGCCGCAGCCCTGTCGTACCACACGATCTTCGGAATCGTACCTTTGGGTATCGTAATGCTTTTGATATTCCAGTCCTTCCCCGCCTACAGCAATATCGGGGAAAAGGTAAAGGATTTCATATACGACCAGGCGAACTTTTCAGCTTTCAAAAGCCCCACCTCAAGTGACGAAGAATCACAGGAAACTATAACACTTACAGAGCACCTCGATGAAATAATAGAAAGATTTTTCGCCGAAACAAACAAAGGCAGCATCGGCCTGTTAAGCATCTTGATTGTGGTCTGGGCGGCCCTGGCACTGCTGTCGACAATAGAAAAAGCGTTCAACAATATCTGGCACGTCACCAGGGGCAGAAGCTTTCTGCATAGAATTATCAGCTACTGGGCGCTTTTAACTCTGGGGCCTTTGGTCGTCGGAACCGGCATATATCTAATCGCACGTTATTCGACCATCGTAAAGTTACAGCAAACCGTCTCATCAAATATTGCGCCGGTTGTTTTTTCATACATTATCGCCACCGTTGCTTTCTTTCTGCTATACTTCGTTTTGCCGAATACAAAAGTCAAGGCAAGGTCAGCTATATGGGGCGCAGCAATAGCTGCTCTGGTCTGGATAGCAGCCAAAAGCATCTTCGGTTACTGCATAACGGAACTGAAACTTTACAGCACGGTCTACGGCGTAATGGCGCTCGTGCCGATGACGGTCGTCTGGATTTATATTACATGGCTGACAGTGCTGTTCGGTCTGCAGTTGACATTCACCACCCAGCACTTAAAGAGTCTCGACGCCGCCGAGATTGCCTCTTCCAGAAAAACCGAGGAGCATTTCATAGCTAATGACCTTACCGCCATCAACATTGTCAGGGAGATTGCCGCCGCATTCGAGACGGATCGGGCGCCGATTTCGCCCGAGATTATATTCAGCAAATTAGATATTCCCGCCGAGTTCGGGGAGAAAATTCTCAATCATCTTGTCGAGAGAGAACTTATAGCCAGAACTTCCGATCCGAAGGTGGGTTTCCTGCCCGCGAAAGATCCCGCGAATATAAGATTATCCGATATTGCCGAAGCCGTGGCCGCCGCAGGCTTCGCACAATCCACAGTCGACCAACCCGCGTCACTGCAGCAGATAACACAATCGCAACGTGACGTTTTGTCTCAACACAACGTCAAGCAAATTATATAGTCAAACCGCCAAATAAATCGATAGCTAAATATTTAGCCCCGCAATAAACCTGTCCTGAGCGGAGTCGAAGGATTGCGGGATTTTTCTTTATTCATTCAACCAACGTACGAATTGCACTTAAAATAAAAAACACACCGAAGAAAAACAACGCCGCTGAGCAAATAATCAAAACTATCCGCTGTCCCCGCTCACCGAACAGTGCCGAACCTTTGAAGCTGGCCCAGGAAAGAATCTGCAGCCAAACTAAATCCACCGACCAATGTGCCAGTGCGAAAAGAGCAAACGCCCAGATCCCCCACTCGGTCGCCTGTGTTGCCAGTGCCAGACCAACCGTTGCCCACCAAATTAAAAAATATGGGTTGCTTGCCGATAGGATAATCCCTGCCAGAATCGGCTTGC
>CAZQXE010000047.1:0-16846 GCA_964597115.1 uncultured Pirellulales bacterium
CCTATATATTCATGGTTAAATCGCTGGGCCTCCTGATTGGCCAGCGCCATAACCTTGCGTGCACGATCTGTAAAACGTTCAAACATCTCTTACTCCGAAACTTACTTTTCTATAATAACTTGAACTTGCCTATGCTATCTCTGCACAAGGGTTAAAATCAACACATATAATACTATACTCAGCCCATCTGTCAAATAAGCAAAACCTATATTCTATTTTCCGTCTTCTAATGTCTACCTTTTATATGCTTTAGATTGGACTGATGTTCGTTTTCCGGCCCAACGTTTTCGAGTAACGTCATTTTAATCGGCAAAAACTCCTCCCAACTTTCCCCTTATCCGCTTAAAACCGTCCCTATACCAACAAAAAGACTACTTTTCAATACATGTTCCAGTAATTCTTCGCTACCAATGAAACCGGCTCCAATTACAGTAGTTACTTTTATCGCTACAGGATTATCGCCCGTCTTTTCTGAATAAGGATATCGCACCCTGCTCTTACTAGCACTGATTCGAGGATTTAGGTCCTATCCACAGTCTATATGTAATAGGACGTTACACGGGCCTCCTTTACCTGCAAACCGCAGCATTATACAACATTGACACGATATTTGAAACAATCATAACGCTTCGGAACTTGCCACAATCCGCCCATCAAAAAAATATTTAGTTCGCTGATTCTTGACACGCTTAATTGCATTACTGTCCGGCTAAGCGAAAGCGACAATTTTTTTCGTAAAAAGTATCAACAATTTATCCTTTTGAAACGCCGGGTATAATAGTAAAAAGGATTCAGAAAACGGATTTGTCTGATGCTTACGTATATTTTTAGAGCAAAGAACAGTGAAGGAGCCGTAGTCACCGGTCAGATGCCGGCGGATCGCCGGGAAGCTGTAGTAAATTCCCTAAAACAAAAAGGTTATTACCTGCTCAGCGTTGAGCAGCAGAGCAGACTCTCGGCTGCTCTACGCTCGAACGCCGGTTTCCACAGGCGTATCAGCGTTCGCGACAGAGCAATCTTCACCCATCAATTGGCAACCCTGCTCAGGGCCGGTATGCAGCTTAGCATTGCGCTGAAAACTTTATCCAAACAGACCCGGAACAAATATCTTGCTTCCGTAGTCCAGCAATTGCACAGCGATATCGAACAATCCAGCTCATTATCCCAGGCTATGGCAAAGCATCCGAAGGCATTTTCCACGGTCTACACAGCAATAGTCAAAGCTGCGGAAGAATCCGGCAGCCTGGTCGAATCGCTTTCGGTTCTGAGCAAACAGTTAAAAACGCAGGCATCGGTAAACGCCCGAATAAGAGCGGCCTGTGTCTACCCGATATTCCTGCTGGCCGTATGCGCTGCGGTTGTCGGCGTGTTGACTACTTTTGTCATACCAAAATTCATCGAGCTATTCGTAAACATGAATCAGAAGCTGCCGCTGCCAACTAAAATGCTGATCGGAGCTGTGGATTTTCTTAAAGGATTTTGGTGGGTGTTCATACTCGCAACGGTCGGATTCGTGTGCGTGAGTTTAATAGCACTAAGACAAGAGCATATCAGACTGTCCGTTCACGGATGGCTGTTGCGACTGTCGGTAGTCGGCACGCTTAATCGAAAATTGCAACTGGCCCGCTTCGCCAGAACGCTCGGCTCGCTCCTTAACGGCGGCGTGAGAATAGTATCCGCCATCAAAACAACGCAGGGGACCACAACAAACCATGCGTTCGCAAGAGAGATAGAAAATATTGAAGAGGCCATATTAAAAGGCTCCACCCTTGCAAAGGCAATCAGCGAACAGCGTTATTTCAGCGAAGTCGCTGTAAATATGATAGCTATCGGGGAGGAGACGGGTACACTGCCGGAGATGCTGCTGGAAACAGCGGACATGTACGATCAGGAATGTGAATCAACGATAAGTTCAATGACGGGCCTTTTGGGACCAATTATGATTGTCGTATTGGGATTGGTAATAGGATTCGTTGTCATGGCTATATTGCTGCCCATCTTTGAAACCAGCACGATGGTCGGTTAAGAAAGGAGCAAGTGAAAAAATGGCAAGACTGTCACGAACAAAAACGATGCCGAAAGCTTTTACGCTGATAGAGCTGCTGTTAGTCATCACAATACTGAGCGTTCTTGCGGCGGTGGTGACGCCCCGATTTTTTGGCCGGTCGCAGGATGCCAGAATAGCAGCCGCAAAACAAACAATTGCCGGCTCATTCGATATTGCATTGGCCCTTTTCGAGCAGGACATCGGCAGATACCCGGGCATTGACGAAGGCCTGCTGGCCCTGATTCAAAATCCGCAGGCTAATAACTGGAGAGGGCCGTATCTCCAGAGCGCAACAGTTCCAATGGATCCGTGGGGCAATCCATATCGCTACAGCTATCCAAGCGAACTGACAAACTCGGAACATCTGTATGATATCGTTTCAGCGGGGCCGGACGGCTCCTTCGGAACCGGAGACGATATTACGAACCACGATATGCTTACGAACCGCAACGATGCAGCATACACACGATAAAAAATTGAAACGCCCCGCTTTTACGCTCTTTGAGCTGATGGTCGTGTTAGTAATCATTGCAGCAATGGTGGCTGTGGTGTTGCCATACGCTACCCGAAGCAACGAGGCACTGAATATCACGCAGGAAAGTCTCAGTCTGGCCGAGACTCTCAGGTACGTAATAGACCTGGCTTCGGACACCAAACGACCGACAAGAATAACCATCGATTGTAAAAATAACTGCTACTTTCTGGAAATAGCAAGCGGGATAAGCAATCGAGACTTCAAGCCGATCGAAGATATCGGAAGCGCAGTGCATCGCTTTGGCTCAGAGGCCCGTATCATAGACATAACAGGTTTTAGCGCCGAGGGAAGCGACTACTGCTTAACCTTCGAGCCGGCAAGACCATGGCCGAACGCAAGTGTTTCTTTTTCGACCGGAGAACAAATCAAGACGGTTACAATCAGAGGCAAACGTGTGGAAATTGAGGATTCGACAATCTGACCGGGACAGAACTCGCTCCGAGAGCATTGCCTCAGCTTTCACTATGGTGGAGATTGTCGTAGCTCTTGCGATACTGAGTGTCACCATAGTCGCGGTGTTCGGCGCGATGCGCACATGCGCGACAGCCGCTCATCATACCCGGATGTTAACCAAATCTGTTTTGCTTGCCGAAAGTTTGCTCGCTGAAACAAGGATGTCTGAGAATACAGTTTATGAAACCAGAGAGGGTCGGGAAAACTTGTATCAATGGAAGGTTCAAATAGCACCGACTCCCGTAGAAAGTCTTGGCGCTGTCCACGTGCAGGTACAATGGCAGGAACAGCAGCGACAACAGCAATACGAACTGTTCTCTTTGGTTCAAATGAAATCGTTTACCGAAAGAGAGTGACAATCAGTGCATATTATCGAATACAATAAACGAACCGGCAGCAAAGGCTTTACACTTATTGAGATTTTGCTCGCCATGCTTATCACTTCGATATTGATTCTCGGAGTAAATACTGCTTACCGTCATGCACACTCGATTTGGTCAAGCGCCGAAAACAATCGGCCAATGTATCACACCGCCCGTCTTATAACCGAGACTCTGCGTCACGAACTGTCCGGCCTTTACTTCGCGCCAACAACTGAAGATGCGAACGATTCGTTTGCATTGTTTTACTTACCGAATGAAAGAACGGAATTATCTTTCTATACAATGTCACCTTCCTGGAAAGGAAGCCTTGAATCATCCCGCATAGCAAAAGTTTGCTATCGATTCACCAAAGATACGAACGCGGAAAAAACTTTATTGGAAAGATTTGAACAGCCGTGCGCGGGAGAAAAAATTATCGGCAGTGAAAGCTCGGATATTGTCACTAAGGCTCTGTCCGATTTCAAAATATGGATTGCCGATCCAAACTCGAATGCCCAGGATATTTCGTGGCAGGAATCTTTTAGTTCAAAAGACACTCCTCCAAAAGCCTTGAAAATCCTGCTGAGATGGCAGGAAGACGGACAAATACCTGCATTAGATTTAGAGACCATTATTTCAATTCCCTCTCAGGCAGCCATAAAACCACAACCGGCCAAATAATTAAAAGACTCATAAAAAATGATCGCAATATCGGGCGTGGACCAAAGCCCATTTGTTGCCGCATATCGCTCGCCTTATCTTCTTTTTTTATAAGCATTTACGCAATTTTAATGATCATTTGAATTTCCCGGTTTAAGAAGCTTGCGGGAAACAGGGCCCTGAATAATTAAAAAAAGTTAAAAAATGTTAATTTTAGGTAGTTTGAACGTTGACATACACTCTCCACTCATGTAAAACTGCACAAGTCTGGCAAAATAGAAAAGAAGCAAAAATGTGATTTTTTTGAATTTTGTTGTTGACATCTACCATGAATGTAGGTAAAATAGCGAAAATCGGTAAAATTCCTGCTTTGCAGAGTTTTATCGTTGACTTTAAAAAGTAAAAGTGGTAAACTAAGCTACGGGCAAAGCTTGTTATTGATACGTATTTGCCTGGATTAGTTTATCAGGCTTTCTTTTGGCAACACTATTACAGTTGCCTGGCCAGAAGTCGTGAGGTGAGTGAAAGTGAGGAGATGATGAAAAGGAACCACACTTTCCCTTCCACTTTTGATCCCTCTGGCGAATAAGTAGTCAGTAAATACTGAGCAGCAGGAAGCGCTTAGCACTCTCGGCATTGACGGAGCAGTGTCGAAAAACAAGATCAAAACGGACTGCCTTTGATCCAACGGATTGAACAAGCAAAAAAACGCTGCGCGTGGTTTTGCAGCAAAAAGCTTGTCGTATAAGAAAATGGTTTTGGGGGATAAATGATGAAAAGATTAGTGATGACTTCTGCAATGATGATAACGATGTTTGGGCTGGCGGGTGAAGCTTTGGCGGTACGTCCCGTCAAACGATTTGCTGGTAATCCACCTGTCGACAATCCATTCGTCAATATAACCACTAAACCGGATAAACTGAACCTGGGGATCTCACGGTTCCCCGGTGCCTATGAATCAGCTTCGGAATTGACAGTGAATGTGGATTCCAATTACATGTACGGCTCGATTGTAGCCTCAATTAGTCCGTTAAAACGCAGTGGAGGCGGTTCCATAGCACCTGAGAGCATCTTTATAATGGGTCCGGCAACTAATGGATATGTAACAATGAAGAAACCTGTGCCGGTATCCAAGTCGGCAAGAGGCTCAAATAAAATTGCGTTAAATTTTAAGGTAGAAACTGATTTCAAAGACCCTGCGGGAAGATATGAAGGAGTCCTGATATTCACAATTGCACCACCTTCCTAAAGGTCTGATAGATGGAGATTAGAAAGGTAGAAGAATTCTACCACGTTATGATTAGATTATATATGCCCAGGATTTGTGGATAGATGTTATCCAATTGAAAGCCCCCCTCTTTGTAAAGAAGGACGGGGGAGAAAGGAGGTGTGTGAGGTAGTGAGAAACTGGTAAGTCGCAAGCAATTAAAATGCTTGTGGGCCGCCCATTGAAGCTGGCCTGGTCTCGAGGCGGCAGTACGATTGACAATCGCCGATTGGAAATCGCAGACCTCACAGGCCCCGACTTGGCTGTAGAGCGAGCACGGCAGCCAGTGTTGGTGAGATGGTTTTGAACTCGCTCATTTTGTGGCTCAGGCATATATCCGGCCTGGGTGGAAAAAATTGTATTAGCTTTTCAGGCCAATATCGGCCTATGAAGCGTTACCTTAGTTGAGAGAGGGATATGAAAATGGTAAAAAGAAGTTTAATTGCAATTGCATTGTTAGCTTTAGTAGCAACAATGGCATTCGGTGCTGATGGACAGATCAAAAAGGACGGAAGCTGGCCCACAGTGTATGTTGCATTAGATCTATGCACCATGCCTGTAGTTATGGATGTCGGTATGTACGTTCAGATTATTGAATGCGACAAGAAGATCATCAAGCTCGTTCAGGTTGATTGTGCATCCATTGGTCAGAGCGCATTCCCGTGCTACAGTGACTGTGAAGATTTCGATATCAGAGCAAACTTTACAGCCGTACTTGGTAGTAGAATAGATAACAAAGCTGACTGGGTCAAAGGCATGACGTCTTACTATGATGGCGAAAGTACTGTTCCCGGCGATGGTGTTGTATACAAGAGAACAGTTTGTGTCGATGCTTGGGAAGCAGAGATCTGGACCTCCGGTCCTGGCGACGAAGTTAAAGTTGCTGATCTCACCATCACTGTAAAACCCGAGTAAGTTGTAAAAAGAAGAGTAAGTGCTGCAAGTGTAGTTACCCTATATAGCATTCTGGTAGCTACAAAGAAAGATTGTTAATAGGGAGGGATGAAGAAAATTCATCCCTCCCTATGTTTTTAGAACGGACAATATTGGTAAAATGGAGAGTTTGGAAAGTTTAGGCTTGACATTGCTGTTTGGAAATGGTAAAATTAACAATACTTCATGAGGGACAAAGCCGAATACGTGCAAATACCCCTGTGGGGAGTAAGGACGCCAAGCTGCCGCGAAAGATGCAGCACCTCTCGTTGGGGGGTCTTCATGGGGATTTTATGAGGAATTATGGAAAGTAAGGACGTCAAATTGCCGAAAAGATAAAAGCCGCAATATTGGCGCAAAATTGAGGAAATTAACCACAAAAAATAGACTAAAAGCTGACAATATAATACCAACATGATCGGGAACATTAGCGAATTTTGAAATAGTTGGTATTCTCCTTAAATCGTCATTTTAGCTTATTAGGAGGCAACGAATGCAAAACCTAAATAATAGAACGGATTCCCACCTGAAGGGAAGTCAGATAAACGAGAGCCTTTACAGCAGGCATGGCTGGCCTTTTAGAAATCCGGTACTCAACGTCTCTGGTCTTGTTTGGATTATATCAATCGTAGTGGCTGTACTTATGTTGGCGGGTCCGACATTCGGACAATTTTCTGTCCAGCCCCTGAAGTTGGAGCTGCCTGTAACTCCCGGCAAGCTCGTTAAATCAACCATAGATATTCAAAGTCATGATCCTAACGAGGTCTTCACAGTAGACCTGACGTTAGTCGAGTTGAGTCAGTATGAAGATGCCACATGGCAAATTATTGAGCCCAACTCTGGTTTTGATTTATCAACACTGTCTTCATGCAGGGATTGGATAAGCCTGAGCCGCGACACCATCGACCTGAGCCCGATGGGCAGAGATACCATAATTGTAGATGTAAAAGTACCCAGAGGCATGCGAGGTTTCTACGCTGCGGGAATACTTGCCTCCGTAAGACCAAGACCAAGCATGGGAGGAGTTGTTATTGGTGTGCGATTTTTGATTCCCGTTCTTGTTGAGATACAGTCTCGCGCGCCGCGAGCCAAAATAACACTTGGTGACGTGGGATTGGAATTCGTTCCACCACTCAGAGAAAATCCTGCAAAAGTATTGGTTACGATGAATATTGAGAATAACGGAGGAACTTATTCACGCCTAAAACCTCTTGCAAGAATATGGCGATTCTCGAATGGACACTGGCGAGTTATCACAACGACAACATTCAACGATGCCAGCATAATACCGGGAGTCAAATTAAACATAAAACACAGTATCGGGCGTTCACTACCCAGCGGCAAGTACAGGGTCTCCGGAGCGCTCTATGTCGATGGCAGGCGAGTACAGGGTGTTCAAAAAGAAATAGATCTTGTCGGTGACCCAACACTTACAGATGTCGCCGGCGACGTACCGCTTGATCTGGTACCGAGAGAAGTTTCCATAGGGAGCATACCAGGAGCGACACGTTTGTCCACGATAAAAATCCATAACGCCTCGGACGAGACGGTCAACGTCCAAACCGCCATGGGACTGCAGTCCACCCTTCAAGGTAAAATTGTTCAGGATTTAAAGGGGGATGATTTGGATTGCACCGAATGGATTTCAGTATCGCCCGAGAATTTCACGCTCCCCAGCTATGGACAGCAAAACCTGCTGATTACATCAAAGATGCCAAGTCCGGGAGTAATGTATCCATGCTATTATTCGCTTCTGGCTCTATGGGCCACCTATCCTGACGGTCAGAAAGCCGGTGTAGCAACCGCGAATATCTGCCTCGAAAATAACGAAATCGAGGGCAACCCGGAGGCTACCGCACTACAGCTAATGATTAACTATCAGGAAAAGTCCACTTATCTTATAGTTGCTAAATTCGCAAATTTCGAAGCCGTTCACTTTACCCCGATCAGGTGCAGGGCTATTGTCTCAACAGAATTAGGAGAGTACAAACAAACCGCATTGCTTACCAGCAAGGATCCGGGTTTGATGCTTCCGCTTGAAGTCAGGATGTTCTCCGGAGGAATCGATTTTGCCGCTGTACCCGCCGGTGAGTATCGTCTTTTAGTTGGTTTGGAATATGCACCTAACACAAGAGCTATAAAACAGATAGGTATCCGAGTTTCCAAGGAGGGAGACCATAAACTCGTTGAAGTAATACAAATGGAAGAGGAACTACCGGAGAAAATAGAGATCCAATGGTAATAATCCGGCAATGTGATTTTTTGCTAAAGAAAGAAGCTGAATTGCCGATACAAGGCAAAAGAGCTGCACGATTGCCAGTTAATGGCTACAGAAAGGGACGTTGACTTATGGCAAGGAAAAATATCGGTAAAATTTTATCGGGCGGTGCGATAGTATTTTGTATCGTTCTGTTCTACGCTCCAGGCATCAGCGTCCTGGCTGCGTTCGATGTAACACCAGTAACTTACACCATATCCGGTTCGGTAGGAGTCGGCGGTGTAACAATGACTGGTTTGCCGAACGGGCCCGTGATGAGCGACGAGAACGGTTTTTACAGAGCAACCGTCAACTACGGCTGGAACGGAACGGTTACACCAACGAAGAGGGGTTACAACTTCAATCCACGAAGTAAGAATTACAGCAAGGTTTCGAACAATCTGGATAACGAAGACTACATTGGAACCCTGATGACCTTTTCTATTTCGGGCACAACCGGTATGAACGGCGTGGAAATGAACGGCCTGCCGGGTAATCCGATTACCAGTGACGGTGGTTTATACAGTGCTACGGTCGACTACGGCTGGAGCGGCACGGTTACACCGACAAAAGAAGGGTACACATTTACACCTTCAAATAAACTATACAATCCCGTTACCAAGGACCAGACGAATCAGAACTATAACGCGACACAAATTACCCTTCTGATCTCCGGTTCAGTAGCAACGCCCGGTGTGATATTGAAAGGTCTGCCGGGTGACCCATCTACGGGCAAGGAAGGCACTTACAACGTTACTGTTAAGTATGGCTTCAGCGGGACGGTAACACCGACAAAAGAAGGCTATGAGTTTAATCCGCCCAACATACAATACAGCGATCTTATCACCGCTCAGACTAACCAGGATTATTATGCTACACAGTTAACATATCTGATTTCAGGTACGGCCGGCATGCAGGGTGTGACTATGAAAAACCTGCCGGGCGATCCCGTTACTGATGAGAACGGCTATTATACTACTACTGTTCCGCACGGCTGGAGCGGCACGATTGTTCCGGAAAAGGGCGGCTACACATTCAAACCGGCAAGTATGACCTACAGCAAGGTCACCAGCGAAAAAACAAATGAAAGCTATGAGCCCACATTGATTCAGTTGAAGATTTCCGGATCTGCAGGACTGGACGGAGTAGAAATGAACGGTCTGCCCGGCAATCCGGTTACCGGTAGTGGCGGCTTATACAACGCTACTGTCGACTACGGCTGGAATGGCATGATTACACCGATGAAGGAAGGTTACACATTCTCGCCACAAAACAAGACATACAATCTTATAACAAGGGACCAGACGAATCAAACGTACATACCAGCACGGATGAAATTCTCTATCTCAGGTTCTGTCGGAGTTGAGGGTGTGGAAATAACCGGTCTGCCCACAAAGACCGTGTCCGACAGAGACGGTTTTTACAATGCAGAGGTCGAATATGGCTTTACCGGCACGATTACACCCAAGAGAGCCGGTTACGAGTTCGAACCGCCAAATCGACAATATACTGACGTTATCGGTCCTGAAATCAATCATAACTATGAAGCTACAGTTTTAAAACGTATTCTCTCCGGTATGATAGTCTCTGATAAAGGACAACCCGTCGAAAACGTATCTGTATCAGCAACAGATAAAGGGGGAAGTACCGGTATAACAACCACTAATGGCACGTATGAACTGGAAGTGGATTATGGTTGGCGCGGCACGGTAACCCCGACAAAGGAAGGGTATACATTCACACCGCCTAATAAAATGTACGGCGCAGTTACCAGAGATCAGACGCAGCAGCGATATACTGCTTTACTGAAGATGTTTACTATCTCCGGTGCAGTAAAATTTGGCGACACACCCATCCAGGGTGCATTAATGTCAGCAAATAACGGTGGAGGCTCCGATATTACCGACTCCAAGGGCAATTATAGCGTCAGGGTCCCTTATGACTGGACTGGTGAGATTACTCCGACAAAAGCGGGGCTTGCATTCAATCCGCCCAGTGAGCCATACTTTAACGTCACCAGTGATTATAAGGATGGTGACCCGGTACAGCCAAGAATTCCGACGCCAAAACCCTCTATACCGACACCAACTGGACCGGCATACACTCCACCGACACCTCCTGCAACGACAACCACTTTGCCGACACCCACTGGACAGATACCGACTCCGACACAAACTTTGCCGACACCCGATGAGCCGGCACCTGTTGAAGCACCTCCGTCTGAGGAGAAGACAGAGTGGGAACAGGATATAGACAGCATAAAACAACAGTTGGAAAACCTTATGCGTCAGAAGCCCGGTGCGCCGGCGGCACCGTCTGCACAAGGTACACAACTTCCTCTTGAATCCAGCGTGCCGCTTGTCACCAACACCTTCGTTGATGACGGATTGCCCACAGTGCTGCAAATCATTGCGTCAACGGTGGGTATACCCATTATTCCCGATGAGGAAGTTCAGGGCGATATAAGTCTTGTTAATTGCGAGCTCAGCGCTGTACCGCTTGACAGAGCACTCGACATCGTTCTGGCTGGTACTCCCTATGTTGTTAAGAAAACACCATATTATTATCTGGTTTGTTCAGGGGACATAGAGAGTCCAATGTTCATGACCGTGAGCAACACACGCCGCATAAAACTGAGCTATGTCAAAGCCGATATGGCAGCGAGCCTTTTGTCAACGCATTTTCAGAAATACGTTCAGGCCGAACCCGAGGGTAATACTATATGTGTTACCGCACCTTCTGTTTTGGTGGAGCGTATCGTCGAAGACCTGAAACAGATCGACCAGCTCCCAATCCACGTACTGCTGGACGCACGTATTGTCATCATAGAACGCGGTGACCTGCTGAATCTGGGCGTCGAGTGGGGTTGGCCTACAATCCAGGCCGGTGTCTTTGGCAATAACGCACGCGGTGGTGGAGGCGGAACTCTGCCTGACTTCGGTGGCAAATGGCCATGGGGCGTTCAGATCGGATATGCACCCGATGCAACATTCACAAATTCACTGGAGTTAACGCTGAACCTTCTTGCTCAGAATGGAGAGGTGAGGACGCTGGCCAAACCTCAGGTATTGGCACAGGACGGCAAAGAGGCGACAATGCAGGTCTTGACTGAAGAATATTACATGTTGACCGCACAGACGACCAACACTTTTTACCAATATTCTGAACTGGAGCAAATCGATTCCGGCACCAAGTTGCAAATTACACCCCATATCGGGGATAATAACGACATTACGCTGGAAATATCTGTTGAGGTCAGTGACAGCGTCCCGCGCGGCAGAGGAAGTGAACTTCCAGTCGTTACGCGGCGAACAGCTCAGAACACCGTACGTATAAAAGACGGCGGAACAGTTGCGCTGGCCGGCCTGACAGAAAACAAGACACGAACCGACGAAAGACGGGTCCCGGGTCTGAGCAAGCTTCCATTAATTGGAAAACTGTTCAACAGTACAAACAGAGAAAACTCAACCCGGGAAATTGCCGTCTTCGTCACGGCACGAATAGTACCGGATACATCCGAAAATATTGCATTCGAGCAACCGGCGCCATCCAGACCTGCTCCGGCCCCGATAGAACAAACAGGTGAAGATTTTAGGACGAGTCTTCGAGAAAGTCTAATGCGTTCACGTTCGTTCAGATAAAAAACGTTATAAGGAGATAGAAGCAGTGAAGCCAATCAGGTATAAGTTGATAAAAAGTGGCGAGGTTGTTGTATTATTGCTGCTGACGCTTTTAGCCTTTGGCTTGGTTGGCTGTGCGAATCAGAATACAGGGATTCAAGTCATACCCGTCAGTAACCGGGAGGTGCTTGCACTAAGCGCCGACGACGTTGTGCAGGTGATGCGACGAGCCGGTTTTTCAGATAACCAGATTATGGAATACGGAACAGCCATACACAACGGACTGGCAAAGTCAGGAGCGGTAGAAGTCAGGATAAACAAAAAGGTAGAGGCTGTCTTTGCCATAAATGGTGATGCCGTATACATCAGCACCCGCCTCAGAGGCAACTTCATTTACAACATGAGAACAGGTTGGATTGGCGGCGGCGGATAACCCACCCTGCTCCGTGCGGAGTCCTTTTTGGTGGCATCAACAGGCTGACATCTTCAGCAAATCCACAATCTCACAGAACGTTCACGTCAACGAATCTTAAAACATCCACTCCAGTACGGTTTATGCATCGTACTAAATCGATTGATGATTCGACTCATTGCTGATACAGGCAAACATCTGCCAAATTGGCACACTGCAACATCTCTGTGGAGATTGTAACCACTTATCTTAACTGAAATTAAAATTTCGTCTTGTTTGGGCACGTTGTTTGCACTTATATAATAGTAGAATACAGCAACAACTGATATTTCGTCTGCAGGGAACAGAAGAAAGGATAATCATGAAATTCGACAAATTTACATTGAAGGCCCAGGAAGCTCTGGCGACCGCCCAGCAAATCGTAATGGCCAAATCGCATACGGTTATGTCGCCTCTGCATTTGCTAAGTGCGGTCTGCAATGACGACATGGGCATTACCGTCGAGATTTTTAAAAAGATCGGTGTCAACGTTTCGCGAATCAAAGAGATGATCGAGAGCGAGCTTAACCGTTTGCCGCAGGGCAAAAGCACAAACCAGCTTATGCCCGACCCGGCCCTCAGCCAGGTTGTTCTGGACGCCCAGAACCGGGCCGATGCAATGGGCGACGAATATTTGTCCGTCGAGCATTTGCTCATTTCGCTCGCATCCGTACAAAGTGACGCCAAAGAGCTTTTACGGCTTAACTCAGTTACATCGGAACAGATTGAAAAAGCCCTGAAGGACGTTCGCGGACCGGAAAAAGTAACCGACCAGAATCCGGAGGATAAATACAAAGCGCTGGAACGCTATGGTATCGACCTTCTGGAAATGGCACGCAAGGGAAAGCTCGACCCTGTCATCGGCAGGGACGAAGAAATACGGCGCTGTATGCAGGTTCTCAACCGCCGAAAGAAAAATAATCCGGTGTTAATCGGCGAACCCGGTGTCGGCAAAACCGCAATCGTCGAAGGCCTTGCTCAGCGGATAGTGACAGGTGACGTCCCCACAGGATTGAAAAACAAAAGGGTCATCGCTCTGGATATGGGCGCATTGATAGCGGGGACAAAATTCAGGGGCGAATTCGAGGACCGGCTTAAAGCCGTGCTCAAAGAAGTCATCACCGCCGGAGGACAAATAATACTTTTCATCGACGAGCTGCATACCGTAGTAGGTGCCGGTAAGGCCGAAGGCTCGGTCGATGCGGGCAATCTGTTAAAGCCGTCGCTCGCACGTGGTGACTTACGCTGCATCGGCGCAACCACAATCGATGAATATCGAAAGTACGTGGAAAAAGACGCAGCGCTCGAGAGACGCTTCCAGCCTATTACGATTGACCCGCCGAGTGTCGAAGAAACCATCGCAATCCTTCGCGGCCTTAAGGACCGCTACGACACGCACCACGGAGTCCGTATAACAGATTCGGCACTCGTGGCCGCTGCAACTCTGTCCAACCGCTACATATCCGACCGTTGGCTGCCGGACAAAGCGATAGATTTGATCGACGAATCTGCCTCGAAGCTGCGGATTGAAAATGATTCGCTGCCTGCCGAGTTGGATAATATTCGCAGAAAAACTGTTCAGCTTCAAATCGAACGCGAAGCATTGAAAAAGGAAAGCGACGATGCCAGCAAAGAGCGACTGAAAAATGCGGAAAAGCAATTAGACGAGCTGCAACAGAAGGACAAAAAACTCACCGCTCAGTGGGAAGGCGAAAGGGGCGAAATCGACCAGATAAAAGAGCTGAAAAAGAAAATTGAAGATGCTCATAACCAGTTCGAAGACGCCCAGCGTAACGGCGAGCTGGAAACCGCAGCCCGCTTGAAATATGAAACTATAACGAACCTGAAAAAAGAGCTTGAAGAAAAAGAGGCCCAGCTTTCACATTCCGACAGGGCCATTATCCGGAACGAAGTCACCGAAGAGCATATCGCCGGCGTTGTTTCCAAGTGGACGGGAATTCCGATTTCAAAATTGCTAAGCGGCGAACGCGAACGACTGATGAAAATGGAGGATTTGATTCGCCGACGTCTGATCGGACAGGATGAAGCAGTCGCGGCACTCTGCAATGCGGTTCGCAGGAGCCGGTCGGGACTGGGAGACCCGAATCGGCCTATAGGGACACTCCTGTTCCTCGGACCAACGGGTGTCGGCAAAACCGAGCTTTCCAAAGCGCTCGCAGATTTTCTCTTTAACGACCCGCACGCAATGATACGAATCGATATGAGCGAGTTCATGGAGCAGCATTCCGTCTCCCGGCTTATCGGCTCGCCGCCGGGTTATGTCGGTTACGAAGAAGGCGGACGCCTGACCGAAGCCGTCCGGCGTAAGCCCTACTCGGTAATTCTGCTGGATGAGGTTGAAAAGGCACATCCGGACGTCTTTAACGTGCTGTTGCAGGTCTTCGACGACGGGCGTTTGACCGATGGAAAAGGCAAAACCGTCGATTTCAAAAACACCGTCGTTATTATGACCAGTAATATCGCCAGTCAAGAGATTCAGTTGCTTACCGAGGAATCCGGCGCCGACTGGGAAATCGAGGCCCACGTTAAGGATGCACTCAAACAGCTTTTCAGGCCGGAGTTCTTAAACCGGATTGACGAAATCATCGTCTTCCACATGCTCAGTAAAGAAGATTTGCGAAAGATTGTCGATATTGAACTGGATTACTTAGCCGAGCGTCTGAATGGACGCAACATAACGCTCGAATTCACCGACAGTGCACGCGAACAGATTATGGACGAAGGTTATGATCCCGCGTTTGGCGCAAGACCCTTGAAGCGAACGATTCAACAGCGTCTGGAGAATCCGTTAGCCACCGAACTTTTGGCCGGCAAATTCGCAGAAGGTGACACGGTAAAAATCGACGCCAACGCCCACAAATTCACGTTCGAGAAAATCGCTCATTAATTTCCATAGCGGAAAGCTTAAACTAACAATGTCACCCCTGCGAAAGCAGGGGTCCAGAATGAAAAAGGCTGGATTCCCGCTGGAGTTCATCCCGTACGAAGATACGGGGCGGGAATGACAAATATTGTTTCTGCTAAACAAGGCCGAGGGATTAGGGGCTAAAAATTGTTTTCACATTTATCGTCTGGCACGCCTCAGAAAACACGTTATAATAAAGCGAGCGCCGTTTATAAAAAGTGAATGCCACGTTTATAAAAAGTGAATGCCACATTTTGTCATTCCTGCGAAAGCAGGAATCCAGTTGTTAGGAATTATTATGAAGCGTTGCAGCCGTTGCATCCTGCCCGACACTTATCCGGGGATCACCTTCGACGAAGGAGGAATCTGCTCTTTCTGCATCAATTTTACGAAACTCGAACCTACGCCGGAAAAGAAGGGACAGTTGGAAGAATTAGTGGAAAAAGCAAAACAGAACAACGAACGATACCAGGCTATCGTGCCGATAAGCGGCGGCAAAGACAGCGCGTACGCCCTGTATGTCACGCGACGCGTATACGGACTCAGAACGCTGGCAGTCAATTTCGACAACGGCTTCCGCAGCCCGGGCGCAGAAGCGAATCTCAAAGCATTAACCACAAAATTAGGCGTTGATTACATATCAATAAAGCCGAGCTGGGACTTGATGCGAGAGCTTTACCGCGGCTTCTTAAAAATCACCGGCGAGTTCTGCACCGTCTGCAACGCGACAGGATACCTTATGCTCCTCAACGTCATTCTCGAAGAACAGAAACGTTGCAGCTCCAAAATTCTTGTCGTTGGCGGCTGGTCGAAGAACCTTGAGGCAACGCCGGGAGTATACTCTTTCGATTTCAAGTATTATCACGATGTCCTCGCCGAAGCTGGATTGTCGGAGCGGTTGCGGCATTCGCCGATGATAAACGAACAAGCCCTTGATTTTCTGATTTGTGCACCAGACCCGCGAATGACGATAACAAACGATATCGTGCCGTTCAACTACGTTATGCTGCCCGAGTACATCCTTTGGGACATCAACGAGATATCGAGCACATTGAAAAAAGAAGTGGGATGGACAGTACCTGCCGAAGCGGAAAACGAAACGCACTTCGATTGCATTATGTACCCTGTGGGCAAATATTTCGAACGCCGTAAATACGGCTTCAGCCAAAACGCCGTGACATATAGCACTCTTGTGCGGTCCGGACAGATAAGCCGCGAGGAAGCATTAAAAACAATTGAGCAGGAAAAAGATGAGGTCCCGCAACAATTCACCCGGTTTTTGGATGTATTGGGACTCAAAGAAACGGACATAAACTGGACCGGCAAATGGCACCC
>CAZQXE010000048.1:0-16548 GCA_964597115.1 uncultured Pirellulales bacterium
CATATCAATTAGACTGGCGCCATTGTTATAAATTTCAATCCAGTCATCATATTCGTCCTGTGAGTCCTGTATGGAACTGCTGTTCGATGCCATAAACTCATTGATGACCAGGGGTATTTGTGCTTTTGCAGTACTCAATAAAGATATGATTATTATTAAGACAGATAATGGTATTTTTATGTATCTCACCACTTTCTACTCCCTTGCTCACAGATGGTTGTAGACATTTGAATCAGGTTCAATTTCTGTAACCTATAAAATTTGATTATAGCATATAAGGAGCGTTTAAGTCAATATATTTCATTAAAGAAGGCCTCAGATGAATTTCTGCATTTGAGCTATAAGTAGGCCAATGTGTCAAAATCCAGTGTATTTGTTTATTCTAATTGTGTGGTCTTACTATATTAATTGCTGACGATATAAGGTGGGGTGCAATTGTTTATTGACCTTGAGCAATTTGATCTTATGTGCTTATTTTATTCGCCAATCGGCTAGTCGATTGTTGTGATTGAGCAGAATTTTCAAATCGTTGACATCGATTGCACCATCGGTATTTATGTCGCCGAGTAAATAGCTTTCCGGCGATCTATTGCTGTTCGATAGATTGTTGAGTAGAATGGTTAAGTCTGATTCGTTGACAATACCGTCCGCATAAAGGTCGTACAAAAAGATATTGTCGCTGTCCTGTCTGTCGCTGATTTTCCAGGCTAATCCGTAGTGTTGTGTTTCGGAAATATCATCTTGGCCGTTAATATCGCTGAAAGAAAGTATGATCTCATAATTAGTATAGCTGGGATCTGCGGCAGTGTGAATGTGTTCGATATTGTCAACGTTACTATCACTATAATCGAGTAGATAGTTGTTGTTCTGATTATCTGGATCTACGGCCCAGAGTTCGAGTCGGAGATTGCTGTCTTTATCAGGTGTTGGTTCAAAAGGATAAAGATTGTTGTAATGTCTATTCCATACAACAGTTGTGGTAATAATTTTCTCAGATGGCTCAGTAAGGGTAATTCTGTAGATGTTTTCCGGGGTTTGGCTTTTGTCCAGAATGTTTAGGTCCCAGCCGATTGCTGAAACATCACCGGGTTGGTTCGGCCCGGCAATCAGTTGTTCATAGGCACCTACTGCGTTTAACATGCCTGCTCCCTGGATGTAGTCCAGGGGTGCAAAGTGGTCATCATCGGTTTGGAGTTTGCCTTTGTGCCAGTAGGGCAGTTTGGTTGCGGAATTCAGTAAAATTGCTTTTATTATACAATTTCCACCTTTCGGTGAGATGGCAAGCTTAAGATCAGGTTCCTGTTTGGCTTTTTGAATAAGCAGGCCAATTGTTCCTGCAACTATAGGTGTTGAGAAACTGGACCAATTACCGGTTGGCTCATATCGATCAGGCTCATTAACATCTGCGGCAAGACAATTACCCGGAGCAATAATATCTGGTTTGCAGCGACCATTGGCAGTCGGTCCGAAACTCGAATGCTCCGGATAAGCTAATGCGAAATTTGCCAAATTAGTTGCGGGATCATCAGAATTTACGGAGTCTATTACTCCAACTCCTATGACATTTGCGCAGGCGCCAGGATACAGGACGGGATCGGACGCATCAACTCCATTGCCTATACCGGCTACAACAATAAGGCCGTAGTGTTCAGCTAATGATTCTATACCTCTTGTCCACCAGTCTTCAAAATGGCTGCCAATACTTGCGGTCATAATATCTGCATCCGGTGGTGAGTGGTTAAATACATTATTCACTACGAAATTCCAAAATTCATAAATCTCGGCCTGTGCCTCTGGTACTGTTCCCTGGTAGTAAAATTGTCCAACGTTCGTATTATATGAATCAGTATCTTCACCAAGAAGAATAGAGCAAATAGCTGTTGAATGTGGGGAAATACCTGCAAGCAAACCAGCTTGATCGGGGAAGTTAATTTGGCTGTTTTTGAAACAATTATGAGCGATGCTTGGGCGGTAATCATTTTGTGGTTCGCCTTCAATATATGTAAAGCTTCGGCAGACAACGGCAAATTTAACGCCGGAACCTGTCAGACTTGGATCTATCTGCCTTAAAGCATAAATGCCGGCATGCTCTATTCCTTGTGGGTGAAAAATCCTATCTCCAATAGAACTTTCAGCCACAGCTATAGTGTCGAAAGTGAAGATCATTGTTGCAAGACATGCTGTCAATGCAAACACAAATTTTTGTTTAGAAATTAGTCCCATAAAACTTCTCCGGAGGTGGCGTTAGAATCCAGTATGAATCAAAGTTGCTCCCCCGATTTCCGACCTCCATAGTCAGCTTGTATGCTCCTGTAACCAGATTACTGCCATTATGATACTATAAACCGCTTCTAATTTCAAGTAAATTATCTGTTTAGAAATGGCGAAATACTGTTTTTCAGTATTGGAAATGCAGGTTTACTAAAACTTAATGAGAAATCTTGCCTTTATCGGTCACAGTTGCTATATTCTGTGTAATATTTACGGTTAGTTTATCTGAAGGTTTATTGATGCTATGCGAGTAATCCTGGATTCAAAACAAATAGAGCAGACTCTTAAGGATTTGACAAATCTTATTATTTCTGATACTCCGCCTGACTTGGATATTGTAGTAATTGGTATACGCAGCAGGGGTGAAGTTCTTGCACAGAGGATTTCAGCACGATTATCAGAGAAACTTCAGAAAGAAGTTTTATGCGGCACACTTGATATAACGTTATATCGCGATGATCTTAATTATCCTCAAAGCAATTCCCAGCCACGGGTAAGGACTACTGAAATCGGGTTTGATATTGATGAAAAGATTGTAATTTTAGTTGACGATGTTTTGCATACAGGCAGATCAACCCGTGCAGCAATGGATGCACTTATTGATTTAGGCAGACCCAAAGCGATAAAGCTGGCAGTGCTTGTTGACCGTAAAGGCAGAGAACTACCAATACAGGCTGACTATTCAGGATATAAAACAGATGCTGATCCGGACCAGTTAGTACAGGTCAACCTTGTCGAATCGGATGGTAAAGATGAAGTCGTTATAGAGTAAATAAGAACTACATCAAATCAATAATATGGCGACGAAAAAAAAGAAAATTCAATTAAATTGGAATCGTAAGCATTTACTTGGTTTGCGTGAGCTTAGTGCCGAGGAAATCACTTTTATTCTTGATACTGCCGGTGGTTTCGAGCAGGTAAGTACTCGTTCTATTAAGAAAGCTCCACCTTTACGTGGTAAGGTTGTTGTTAATTTGTTTTTTGAAGACAGCACGCGTACACGAAACAGCTTTGCTTTGGCCGCAAGTCGATTAAGCGCAGATATTATTGAATTTACAAAAAAGGACAGCTCTGTCAGTAAGGGTGAAACATTATTGGATACTGCCAGAAATTTAGAGGCAATGGGTATAGATATCGTTGTAATTCGGCATAGTGCTGGTGGTGCGCCGAAGTTATTGAGCAGGAATATAAATGCTTGTGTGATCAACGCCGGTGACGGATTCTGTGAACATCCTACACAGGGTTTACTGGATGTATATACAATTCGTAAAATAAAAGGCACTCTCGAAGGATTGAAGATAGCTATTGTAGGTGATATAGCACACTCACGAGTAGCACGCAGCGACATGTGGGCAATGACAAAACTTGGCGCTGAGGTAATATTTGTCGGTCCCCCAACACTTATGCCTACACAGGTAAACCGGTTGCCGGTAAAAGTAAGCTATTGTCTTGATGAAGTTATAGATAAGGTTGATGTTATAAATATGCTTAGGATTCAGTTTGAACGACTAGGAGGCAATCCATTTCCATCGATACGAGAATATTCTCACTATTTCGGCCTGACTGTAGAGCGTATGAAAAGGGCAAAACCGGATATTTTAGTTATGCACCCAGGACCAATTAATAGAGGGCTCGAGATAGAAAGTGAAGTAGCCGATGGTCGAAACAGTGTTATATTGGAGCAGGTAACTAACGGACTAGCCGTGAGAATGGCAGTGTTGTTTTTAGTCAATCAGGCAGCGGCACAAACAACTTAAAATATAAAGCTAAGAATGCAAAATCAAATATTAGTATCGGCAGTCTCAATTTTCATTCTTGTCCAGGCTTGTCCGGCTGAAAGCACTCAGACTGGTGCCGAAAAATCTCGCCTCAATGCCGGCACTATCACAGGCACGGTTCTAAACACAGAGGACAAACCCGTCGTTGGGGCAGTTGTCATTCTATGTGACCAGAACAGCGGTGTCCCGATTTGCCGGCAAACGTTTCGGCCCTTTAATGAGGTTTTTCTGACGAAAAAGATTGACCAGACGAAGGATGTTGCGTATGCGATAACCGGTGACCAAGGCGGATTTTCTTTTGAAAAAGTCCCGGTTGGCGAGTACCGATTGATCTCGCAATCCTGGAAGAATGATGAAAAATTTAAGGGCATTTTTGAAGTAAATGGTAAGGAAGTAGAATTGCGTGGCGTTGCCGAGCATGTTAAGGTTTCTCCTGAAACATCGCTTAATGTTGTGATTCGACCGTTAGGTGCGGGCGTCCTGCAGATTAATGAGGATGCGCCAAATGATGAGACGCTGCTTGTCATTAGTACCTCGCCAACGCGGGCTGACCCGATTCTGGGCTTTGCCGGGTGGGGAGGCGCCTTTATGCAGAATATGATAGGCGGCAATCGAATGCCGAAAGGCAAGACAACTATCTATGGTCTACCGGAAGGCAAAGTCTATCTGGCCATGTTTGCTGCTGACAGCGTCCCCGGCTGGACGGAAGGACAAGCCCGGATTAAGCCAAATACAACAACTGTTTTAGAGTACATTCCCTTCGTGAACAGTTGGTCAAATAGCCGACACAATCCACCCAAGCATCTTTTGCCGGTGTTCGAGGAAGTCAAGCCGCTGATCTCTCAAAAGGATAACTTTTTCATTGACCTTTTGCATCATCATGGCATAAAGACGGATTCTTCTAAGGGAATGTGGGGATTCATGGAGCAAATCGGACCGCATCTCGAAAAAGAAGTTGTATTACCGAGCGGACACAAAGCATCGTTTGGCGATGTTATAGCGGCTGCTCAATACGTTCAGCTTCAAAAGATCATGGAGAGAAAAAAAGAGCAATGGAAAAAACGTGATGAAGCGATGAAAAAGTTCCAGGAAAGGCGAGCCGCTAAAGAAACAGAGGCCCGAAAAGAACCAGTGAAAATTCGTGAAAAGGTTGATGTGTCATCGCCGATGTCCTTTTTCCCGGATGACACTGATGCGGGTAAGGAACTTGACGAATTGTGGTCAGTCAAAAATCACGCTTTTAATACGGTATCCTATGAGGAAATATTTGAAATTGTCCGCAAAGGTTTTCGCAGAACATCTGCGGACAAGAACGATATCGTCAGAACGATCGGAAGAAAATATATCTGGGACAAGCCCTCGGCGCCGGCCGCTATCGATATCCTGTATTGTGCAAGCTTTGATTCCGATGTGATGTATAACGCATTCTATTATGGACTGACTGTAGCCAAACCAAAACCGCCGATTGTGCTACAGCGTCTTGCAGACCTCGCCATGCAGGGTTACGGCGTCGGTCGCATTGCATGGGGAGTGCAGGACCAACGAGAGGAATTCATTAGTTTAATTAAGCCTTACTTGAACAGTACTGACTCTGAAGAAAGTCAGCAGTCACAGAATATTATGAGAGTCATTGAAGCAAAAAGCAGTCGTGTCTATAGCACAGGTAAGGGCGAGACAAAACCGGAAGATATTGAAAAGGTTAGAAAAGATTTTGGTGATAAGCTGGGACAAATAAAGCAAGCCCTTTTGACAAGTAATAGTTCATTGAGATTCGTGGAACTTGAACGTATTTGCTCACTTGGTATTTATCTATTATTTGACGACACTTTCATTCCTGTAATTCAGACGTGCGCCAAAGATGAAAATCCGTCGGTGCGGATTAAAACTGCTGAGATCGCAGGATATTACTGGATATGGGGTGATACAATGAAGAATCCAAAAATCACCCAATCGCTAATCCTGCTTTCAGAAGATGAAGCTCCCCAAGTACGATTTGCTGCGCTTGAAAAAGGCCTTTTTAATGTTCCTAATAAAACCGAAGATGTTATCAAAAAGATTATAGATATAACTTTGGCTGATCGGAAAATAATGCCGGAGAAATTGTATGGAAGGATAAGCTATGTGTTACGTGTAAATGGCGGGAAAACGCGAACGATACTACAAGAATATCTTGAAGATGATGAATATGATCAGGGATCAATCGTCACGCTTTACCGCGATGCTCTGAGGTCGGATCCGCCGGTCAAAGGGAAAAAATAAAGGCGGCATCGGTGCCGTCTCGGGACTAAAGTTAAATTGTAGTAAGGGATTAGTATAAAAATAAGGTTCTTCTCTATGTGAGAATGAGAGCATTATGAACGCTGAACTTTTGATAAAAAACGGTCGGGTGATAGATCCTGCAAATGGCATCGATAAAGAATGCGATGTCCTTATCAACGATGGGAAAATTGCAGTAGTTGGCAAAGTCGAAAAACCTGCTGGTACAGTTATCGATGCCGCAGGAAAATTAGTAACGCCGGGTTTGATTGATATCCACGTACACTTTCGTGAACCGGGTGACGAGGAAGAAGAAACAATAGCGAGCGGTTCGGCAGCGGCCGTTGCGGCTGGATTCACCTCGGTTGTATGTATGCCGAATACTAATCCTGTAATAGAAAACGAAACCGATGTTGAATATATCCATCGAAAAGCCAGACAAACAAGAAAAACTCATGTTTACACAATGGGGGCTATTACAAAAGGACTGCAGGGAGTTGAGATTGCTGAGATGGGATTTATGTCGATGGCCGGGGCGGTTGGTTTTACTGATGACGGCAGGGGAGTACAAAGTCCGGCGGTTATGCTGAGGGCTTTGAAATATGCGGCTATGTTCGATACGGTAATAACCCAACATTGTCAGGATGACAGTATTGCCGGAAATGGTGTGATGAACTCAGGTTATTATTCGACGATTTTGGGTCTGCCGGGTCTTGACCCGTTGGCTGAGGAGGCGATGCTGTGGCGGGATATTCAACTTATTAAAAGGACGAATGTTCGATATCACGCCCAGCATATATCAACATCCGGGGCAATTGAATTGATGAGGGCTGCGAAGAGAGATTCGCTGCCGATTACCTGCGAGGTAGCACCACATCATTTGCTTCTAACCGATGAATGTTGTGCTGAGTACGATACTAACTATAAGGTTAATCCGCCTTTGCGGGGAGAAAAGGATGTTGAGGCCCTGAAATGTGCGATTGCCGATGGGCTGGTTGACGCGTTGGCAACAGACCATGCACCCCATTTGCAAAGCGAAAAGGAGTTGGAATTTTTAACAGCACCTTTCGGAATAGCATCTTTAGAATGTGCATTGGGCCTTTATATTAAAGCCCTTGTGGAACCGGGTATTCTGGACTGGCCCGGCTTAATTAGCTTAATGACTTATAAGCCGGCTAAGATAATAGCAATCGACAAGGGTACTCTTGGTGTGGGCAAACAGGCTGATGTGACTATTATCGATCCTGATGTCGAGTATACGATTGATGTAAATAAATTCCACTCGAAGAGCAAGAACTGTCCTTATCACGGCTGGAAAGTCAAAGGCAGGGTAGAAAAAACTATAGTTGGCGGCGAGATAAGATTCGAAGTGTGAGACTCTGTATTTATAGGTTAGTACTTCCTGAACTGCTGCCTAAATTAAATAATAAAACGCGGACTATGCTTATTATTGACGGTCATAATTTGTTATATTCTATCCATAAGGTGGAAGAAGACTCCGAAGTAATTAGTGACGTTGGATTGAGCCGAATTATCGATAGGTATTTGAAGCTGACAGGCCAGAAGGGTGAGATTGTATTTGATGGTACGGGACCGCGGGACAAGGTTATTTTCGATAGGATGGACGCTGTGGAAGTACTTTTTGCAGGAATGGGGACCGATGCCGATACGGTAATCGAGGGGAAGGTTAAGGCTCACACAGCGCCGAAGAGATTAACGATTGTCAGCAGCGACAGAAGGTTGCGAAGGGCTGCTCGAGCCAGAAAAGCGACGTCGGTAAAGTCGGAAGATTTCTGGAATAGCGTCCAGAAGCAATTAAGCCGGAAAAGGCCGAAAAGAGAACCGGCGGCAAAACGCCATGGACTAAGCGAGAGCGAAACAAAACAATGGCTTGAATTATTTGGCCTTGAGCAGTAGTCTTAATTTGCCGATACATATTGGGAAATGTATTGTAAACCTTTTATGGAGGTAACAGATTATGGACTGTCCTGCATGCGGAAATAAGTTACAGGAAATAACCGTTTCAGACATTATGGTCGATGTGTGTCAAGGCGGCTGTGGCGGCATCTGGTTTGACAACTATGAGCTAAACAAATTCGATGAGCCACATGAGTCGGTGGGCGAAGAGCTATTGGAAATAGAACGAGACTCGAGCATAGTCATTGACCATACGAAAAGATTGAACTGTCCGAAATGTGACGACGTTATGATGATGCGGCATTTCTTCAGTGTTAAGAAAGAAGTTGAGGTCGATGAATGTCCTGCCTGTGGGGGCTTTTGGCTTGATGCCGGTGAATTAGCCAAAGTTCGCAGTTTGTTCGACACCGAAGAGGAAAGGCATAAAGCCGCTGAGGAATATTTCACGGAAATATTTGGCGGCAAACTGGCTGCAATGGAAGCTGAAAACGAAGCCAAGCTTGAAAAAGTCAGAAAGATTTCAAATATGTTTCGCTTTATTTGCCCGAGCTATTTCATTCCTGGAAAACAGAATTGGGGAGCTTTTTAGTTCACCAGAGTGGCGTTTATATAGCTGGGTATTAAGCGGTAATATTGTGGCTAATATTAAGGCCCCATTGTTTTCACGGAGACAATGGGGCCTTTTTTGTCTATGCACAAATACTGGTTTTAATGTCGTTTTTTTGGGCTAATAGTTGATAATGACTTCAATCTTGTAGTATATGGGTCGTCGCCTACTATCTGATTTTGCTGCTATTTTCCAATTACCAGCTTCCAGAATAGTCGTTATCTCTTCAAGATTTTCTCTCCTGGAACTTTCATCAACTTCTTCGACAATTTCTCCGTCGGAATCATATATCCTCAAACTCAGATCATACCTGCTGCTCCATGTCAACTCAACGTAAATAATGGCTGGTTCTGATACTAAGATAGTGTGTATGGATTCTTGTCTTGGTTGTAATGTCCCGGAGAAGCTGAATTGTTCAGTGGATGGTGGTTCTTCTACGATTACGCTGGCGGTTCCTGTTATACCTTCGCTATATGCACTAACGGTTGTAGTTCCCGCTTCGGCAGCTTTGAACAGACCGGTCAAATCAATGGTTCCTACTGCATCATCACTGCTTACCCATGTTATGCTTTCAATATTGAACGGATCTCCGTACTGGTCTGTACCGGTTGATGTAAATTGCTGAGTTTCATCTTCAAACAAGGTAACATCACCTGGTGAAACTTCGATGTTGGTTAGCACCGGCGGATCGCTGGTTGCTAACGCTGCAGCATCCACACGGCCGTATCCGTATACATCATCTTTACCGAACGCGCCTAAGTCCTTAGCGGTTTCCCGGAGTCTGTCGCGTATCTGATCGGGACTTGTTAATCCCAATCTATCAGCAGCATACACCAGTGCGGCAACTCCTGAAACATGCGGACAGGCCATAGAAGTTCCACTTCCGGTTGCATATAAACCATCTTTGTATGTAGAGTATATGTTTACACCTGGTGCTGATATCTCGACTTCAGGGCCGATGCTTGAAAAACCGGCTATACTATCACCGGCGTTTGTTGCAGAAACTGCGATAACTGAGTCGTAAGCGGCTGGATAAATTACAGAGCCACCGTTACCTGCTGCTGCGACTAACAGCACGCTGGATGCATATGCTTCATCGCATGCCTCTTGTAAGGATTGGCTGTGTTGTTCTGCTCCAAAGCTCATTGAGGCAATTTCTATCCCGTTATCAGCGCACCATTGGAGTCCTTGGATGACGTCGCTTACATAGCCACTACCATCGTCTCCAAGCACCTTTAGAGCCCATAGATTTGCTCCGGGTGCAACGCCTACTATCCCAATGTCGTTGTTTGAAGCTGCAACTACTCCTGCGCAATGAGTACCGTGGCCATTCATGTCGTTCCAGCGGTATTTATTGGTGCTGCCATCTCTGCGCCGCTGACCGGTGTAGTCGACGCCACCTGCAATGTTGTCGACTAAATCTGGGTGGTCATAGTCCACCCCTGTGTCTAAAATTGCCACGTCCGCACCTTCGCCTGTATTTGTGTTCCATACCTGGTTTGCATCAATCTGTTCCACTCCCCAGGGAGTTTCCTGTTCGATGGCTTGCATTATTATGTCGTCTTCGACGTAAGCGATGTCAGGGTGATTTTTCAGTTTAGCAATTAGGTGTTCCGGAAGTCGAGCAGATACGGCAGGTAAGAAATGGAACGAATGGTGAACATCCCCCCCAAGATTGCGTACCCAGCCTCTGCGTTTTTCAGCATCCTGCCGGCTTTTTCCACCTTTGAAACCGATTAGGACCCTCCTTCTAAAAGAGTTCTGCTGTGCGAAACATGTTTCAGTAAAAATAGAAGCTCCAAAGACAAACAGAGCAATTATTTTAATGAAATGGATCCTTCTCATGATTTTGTTCCTTAAATCCCTTTTCAGTAAATTTTCTGTCAACTTGCTTAATATAAATAGCTTATAATAGAGTTTTCGGTAAAACAAACGTATTTTCTGAAGTTTTTAATGTCCTCTTTAGATACGATTCCAGCCAAATTTTTGTTGCCTGAATCATTAGAAAATTGTATAAGAATACTTTCAGGTGCCCTGAGGGGCCACCAAGAGGGGTGTTTTTGTGCTAAACAGGTTGTTGGTTCAAGTTTTACAGAAGATGGAGAAATTATGAAGCGTAGAATGGTTACAATTGATGGAAATTCAGCGGTGGCGTACGTGGCTCACGCTACGAACGAAGTTATTGCAATATATCCGATTACTCCGAGTTCATCGATGGGAGAATTTGCTGACGCCAAGACTGCCAAAGGTGAGACGAATATTTGGGGAACGGTTCCCTCCGTAACTGAGATGCAATCCGAAGGAGGTGCTGCTGCAGCCGTGCACGGCGCATTGGCGACGGGTGCTTTGACGACAACATTTACGGCCTCGCAGGGGCTTTTATTAATGATTCCCAGTATGTATAAAATCGCAGGAGAACTTCTGCCTACAGTCTTCCATATATCAGCTCGTTCGTTAGCTTGTCAGGCATTATCTATTTTCGGGGATCATTCTGATGTGATGACCTGTCGGGAGACGGGTTTTGCTTTACTCGGGTCGTGCAACATTCAGGAAGTGATGGATATGGCGCTGATTGCACAACAGGCGGCGCTGGCATCGAGTGTGCCTTTTCTGCATTTCTTTGATGGTTTCAGAACGAGCCATGAAGTGCAGAAGGTCGAAGAGCTGACGTTGGACGATATGCGTGCAATGATCGATGAGGAACTCATTGCCCGGCATAAAAAACGGGCCCTGACCCCGGACAGGCCGGTGATTAGCGGCACGGCACAGAATCCTGACGTTTATTTCCAGGGCAGGGAAACGGTGAATAAGTACTATCTGGCTATTCCGAAGATTGTTCAGGAGACTATGGACAAGTTTGCCAAAATAGTTGGACGGCAATACCATTTGTTCGATTATGTGGGAGCGAAAGATGCAGAAAAAGTAATCGTTTTGATGGGATCGGCTGCAGATACGACCCATGAGACAATCGAATACTTAGCTGCGAAGGGTGAAAAAGTAGGCGTAGTAATAGTGCGGCTATTCCAGCCTTTTAGCACAGAGGATTTCATCGCTGCGCTGCCCGAAACGACACGGAAGATAGCCGTGCTGGACCGCACGAAAGAACCGGGCTCGGTTGGTGAGCCGTTGTACCTGAATATACGAACAGCAGTGGGAGAAGCTATGGGCAAGGGCGAAGCGCCCTTTAAGGACTATCCGGTGATTGTTGGCGGTCGATATGGCCTCGGATCAAAGGATTTTACACCGGCTATGGCTAAGGCCGTTTTCGATAATCTTGACGAGGAAAAGCCTAAATATGAATTTACCGTAGGTATTATCGATGATGTGACCGATACGAGCCTGGAAGTTGACGAGTCTTTCGAGGTTTCTGATGAAGGATTCTTCTCGGGAATGTTCTACGGATTAGGCTCAGATGGAACCGTCGGTGCGAATAGAAACTCCATAAAAATTATTGGTGAGCAGACGGATAATTACGCACAGGCATATTTTGTGTATGATTCAAAGAAAGCCGGCGCAGTAACAGTATCGCACCTGCGGTTTGGAAAGAAGTTAATTCGAAGGCCTTATCTTATACATAAGGCCGATTTTATTGCATGCCATAATCCTGCTTTCCTGGAGCAGTTTGATATGCTCACGCCGGCACGCGAGGGGGCGACATTCCTTTTAACAAGCACTCATGGACCCGACGAGGTCTGGGATACGCTGCCGCAGGAGGTCCAAAAACAAATTATCGATAAGAAGCTGAAATTCTACATCATCGATGCGATTGATATTGCTCAGGAACTCGGTCTTGGCGCCAGAATTAATGTAATTATGCAGACAGCATTCTTCAAGATAAGCAATATCATTCCACTTGATACTGCTGTTAAAGCAATTAAAGATGCGATAGAAAACACATACGGTAAGAAGGGTGAGAAAATTGTAAAGATGAACAACGATGCAGTTGATGCTGCGCTGGATAAAATCTATGAGGTTAAGGTTCCGAAAAAGGTAACGAGCAAGATAAAGATGCGGCAGTTAGTACCGGATGATGCACCCGATTTCGTCAAAGAAGTTACCGCCGAGCTTATGGCTTTCCACGGCGACAAACTTCCTGTCAGTAAGATGCCGGACGATGGCAAGTTTCCGACAGGAACAACAAAATTCGAGAAGCGAAATGTCGCCGTCAATATACCGGTCTGGGAGCCGGATGTTTGCATACAGTGCGGAACGTGCTCTTTTGCCTGTCCGCATGCAGCAATACGGATAAAAGCTTATGATCCGAAATACGTTAAGGATGCGCCGGAGACCTTCAAGAGCGCCGATGCCAAGGGAAAGGACTTTGCAGGTATGAAGTTCACCGTCCAGGTGGCTCCGGAAGACTGCACCGGTTGTGGCGCGTGTGTGCAGGCTTGCCCCGCACAGGAAAAAGATGAAAATAAAAAGCCAACGGGAAGAAAAGCTATTAATATGGCCACGCAGGAGCCATTAAGAGAAGCCGAGCGTGAGAACTACGCATATTTCCTTGCAATTCCTAACACTGATCCGAAGCTCTTTAAAGCAGCAAGTGTTAAGGGCAGCCAGCTAATTGAGCCTTTGTTTGAGTATTCCGGAGCCTGTGCCGGCTGTGGAGAAACACCGTACGTTAAACTGCTGACGCAGTTATTTGGCGATAGAGCATATATCGGAAATGCGACCGGTTGCTCGTCGATTTATGGTGGTAATCTACCGACAACTCCTTATACCAAACGTGCGGACGGAAGGGGGCCGACATGGAGCAACAGCCTATTCGAGGATGCGACTGAGTTTGCGATGGGGATGCGGTTAACAGTTGACAAGTTCAAGGAAAGGGCCTTGTGGCTGTTGGATAAGGTTGTAGAGAACAGCTGTGTAAAGAAAGAGCTAGCCGAACAAATACACGAAGCGACCTTGGCTAACGATCCGGTACAGGAGGCAATTGAACAGCAGAGGGCCAGAGTAGACGAACTTAAGAAGCAATGCGGTAAAAGCGATTGCGCCGAGTGCAGGTATCTGTTAGGCATTGCGGATTATCTAGTTCGTAAGTCAGTCTGGGCGATGGGAGGAGACGGATGGGCCTATGATATCGGATACGGTGGGCTTGACCACGTACTCGCGAGCGGGATTGAAGTGAACGTTCTTGTTCTGGATACCGAGGTCTATTCCAATACGGGCGGTCAGATGTCAAAATCCACACCGAGGGCGGCAGTGGCTAAATTTGCAGCAGGGGGAAAACCAATGCCTAAAAAAGACCTTGGTTTGCTGGCTATGACCTACGGCAATATCTATGTTGCAAAGGTGGCGATGGGTGCGAATACAAATCAGACAGTAAAGGCATTTGCAGAGGCTGAAGCATATCCCGGTCCTTCGCTTATAATTGCTTATTCTCACTGTATCGCTCACGGCTACAATTTAGTGAATGGTTATGAGCATCAGAAACAGGCAGTCAATACGGGTCATTGGCCTTTGTACAGATTTGATCCGCGACTTAGAGAGCAGGGCAAAAATCCGTTGCAGCTTGATTCGAAGAGTCCCACGGAGAAATTTGAAGATTATGCTTATGGTGAAAATCGTTACCGAACGCTCAAGCAATCAAAACCGGAGGTAGCGGCAGAGTTGATTAAGCTTGCTAGCAACGACGCTGCCCAAAGATATGCTTTGATGGAACAGCTTGCGAATTTAAATTGCGACAAATAGCAATTAGGAGGTTTAAAGGAAATGAACAATATGTTTTCGAAGAAGATTTGTTTGATTTTTGTAGCACTTTTAATCTTCGCTGGCTGTGAACAAACGTATACGCAGGGCGTGGATACGTTGTCTATCGGGCCGAACTATGAGACGGAGCCGTCTGGTTATGTGGCTCAGGCAATTGAAGCCGCCGGAGGATTAGATGCATGGAAGAAAGCGAGAGAGTTGCAGTTTAATTGTGTGGTAACTTTCTATCAGCCGGATGGCAGTTACTACTTGACTGAGCAGTGTTACGAGATTTATCCATGGTCGAATTCTATTCGGATTTCGACTTTTGAACCTCAGGACATGTTTGTCTGGCAACTATCGAAAGGGCTGTTTAAGGTGCTGGAAGGGGGAGGGCAGTTTGATGGCTTGCCAATTGCGGTGGGGAGCCGCTGTTTGGCCGAATCGATACTGAATATCATAACGGCACCGGCCCGTTTTTTGGATGCGTCTGCTGAGTTTGTAAAAGAGACAACTCCGGTCAAAATGCATGGGCAATGGTACTACCTAATTGACAGAAAAAACAAGCTTGGTGTTACATCTACAGAGCGACTATCTGAAGCCATTTTTTATCAAAATAGGGATAGCTTTACGATTGATATGATTTGGTTTCCCCGTATGAGCGAAGGAAAGTTGTTGATGGTTCGTGGTTATGATTTTAGAGCTGTTGAAAAAGACGGCATTTCTATTCCTACCAAGATAGAGATATTTAGAACTGACACTCTCGGTATTTCACAAGAGCAACTCGTCAAGATAGATTGTCACACCGTAAAATGCAATTAATAGAAAATAAAGAAGGTCGAGCTGTCTGGCCCGACCTTCTAATTCTCATAACTTTTCTACCTGTTAGATAGATTCTTTCATTTGCCTCTTGTAAATAAGTGCAGAAGCAAATGAAGCTGATGCTTCAGGGAGTTCCCTGCATATTCTGTTGATTTGGTTGCATCATTTTTTGCTGCATCATCATAAAGGTTGACATAATCTCGGTTATATGTTGTTTTGGTACTGCTATTTCCACAACCATTTTACCGTCACCGGCTTTACCGGCGATTACGATATTGCTTTGTGTCTGAATATCCATTTGCGGCATCGGTATAGGTGACATAGCTGATATCATTTTAAATAAGCGTAAAATATTGTAGGTCATAAAGAAGTCGGCTTTATTTGCCTTTGGAAGCAAAGTCATAGCTGATTTTATCTCATCGCTAGTTTGATTTGGGCTTCCTGTTTTAACTTTGTCGATAAGCTTATGTACTTCAGTATTTACATCTCCACCTATAGCACAAACAAACAATCCATCGACTATACCCCATTGGTAATCAAATCCTTCACCATACATAGCATTTATCATTTGTCCCTGAGGAGAGTTGGTGTCTGTGGATTTCATTGTAAACTTGGCCGAGTCTATTGTGACGCCTTTGTAATTATCAACATCTCGCGTGATTTTAAAGCTGGTATCCATTCCAAGGCCCTTATAGAAATCCATAATACCGCTTATTTTCATCATTTCCGTTGCTTCATCAGTAAGCTGATTGAATTTCTTTTCGTCTTTTACGGCTATAAAATATTTGGCTTCAAAGGGAGGTTTGTTTTTTGGATTTATAGAAGCAGTTACAGCTATCGGCCCATTAAAACACTCCATCATATTATTAGAGAGAGTTAACATTTTTGATTTATTCTCAGATGTCATACTTTCACCTGTCATTGCAGAGAACAAATCAATGCCTTTAATATTGAATGTTTTCCAAAAAGGTGTGTTTATTTGACCGGCAAAATTTATAAGCGCCCCGTCTTCCAGATAGCCAGCAAGCTTATTCTCTTGTACGGTTGTGCTATGTGAGACAAACATTTTGGCCATATCAGTGCCGGGGATAGCAGAGATAGTTTTCGTGATATTCAAAACATCAGGTTTTGGATTGATAGCTACACTCACCGATTGTGTTTCTTTCATAAACATATCAAGAATGCTGACATACATATTAATTATGT
>CAZQXE010000049.1:0-16202 GCA_964597115.1 uncultured Pirellulales bacterium
CCAATATTCTCATTTGTGAGAATATCAAAAATAAAAGTTTTCATACATTAGTAAGGTACAATTAGTTGTTACCATCGTATCCGGGGAGCACAAAGATGCAGCGTTTGAGCTTGGAGGCCGACTTGGGCAACATCCCTTTCGATACTGCTTTTGGAGCCTGCACAAGTCAGCAAAGGCAGGAACTTGGCGACGGAGCGATAGCTTAACCACAGAATTTGGGACAGTTACTTGATTTCTAATTCAGAGGCTTTGCATCTCATTTATACTGACGGCATAGAGTCACAGTATTTCAGACTATTTTCCTAAGATCAATCACTACGTGTATTGTGGGGAATTCATTCACAAACACTAAGCCTGCCTCTATTGTTTTCTGATAATTTTAGCAGCATTGTTTTTGAGAATTATGTTTTGTAACATTAAGAAAATATTGGTATTATGACCAGATTGGAAAGATTATTTACATAGCTAAGCATTTAATATGGTAAATATCAATTCTAATATGTTTATGTTCGTTCCGTTGGGTGGCAAACAGTATTAATATTATCATCAGTGAGAATTTAATGTTGACGTTGGCTACAGGAGCTTCTAAATTAGTAATGTGTGTCTACCTGTGAAGAGTATTTAGCGGTGAAATGTTTCAGTCAGTTGCTTTTCTCATATTAGCTGATAGGGATGGATCAAGAAAATCTGAGAATTGTAGATGGATTGATATTTAATAGGAAACTTGGTTAATACAGATTAAATTAACTTCTTTTGGAGAGAGTTAATATGGAAAACATGCTCTTGGCATCTGCATACGAGGGAGGTGACCCGGCAACTTTCATGTTGTCAGCCGTAGTTTACGCGGCTTGCAGCTTCCTAACGATTTATTTTGTCCGTCAGCAGGAAAATAAGCTCATCCTGCTCGGTCTGCTTACAGCACTGGCGGGGCTTGTATTTGCAGCTAGTATGCCCAATGTAGCCAAGCTCGCTTGGGTTATGATGCTTGCTGCCTTCTTTCTCGTTTTCTATGGTGCGACAAAATCCAGTCAGTAAATAGTTAGTCGGCGTAAGATAAACATAGAGAATGTTGACCTGATCACACGAGGTTAGATGGCGAAGTTCCTCAGCAGTAATAGTCGTTAGGAGATAGAGTTCAAATGCACGGAAGTGTCGTGGCTTTTTCTCGGGCGGACGTTCCAAAAACTGAATTAGGCATAAAATTCCCTTGAAGTGCATTCATGTTGGTTGGCAGACTTGGAATTGATGAGAAGAATGCTTTTGTTATAACGTGTAAAAAATGAATTGTGAAATATGAATCACTACATGGTTATTGCAAAACAGGTACCCGATGTAAGGCAAATCATTGACAACGCCTTTGATCCTAAGAAGGTCACTCATGTTAACTCCAAACTGGCCTATGTTATCAATGACTTGGATACTCAGGCGACAGCTTTTACTATGAATATCCGGTACTATATTAGTAGAGGATAGGCGTTACAGACATCAAAACTATAGTAATAATATAAAGCGACACAAACGCACCGATATTTAAGCAGTGCGATTATATTACTGGGACTGTTGAAAATATTGTGTCTCCGACAGTTAAAGCATTTTGGGTGTTAGAAAAAATGCCAAAAATAAATGAGGATTACACAAAAACAACGGTTCTTGTCGTTGGCGCGGGACCAGCAGGTTTGGCAAGTGCAATACAACTGAAAGTGCTGAAGCCCGAAGTTGATGTTTGCGTTATAGATAAGGCAGCAGGTTTAGGCAATCATAATCTCTCAGGTGCAGTGCTGGAGACCGAACCTCTACACATGCTGCTGGATTCGGCGGTACCCAATTGGCGGGACACCGATGCTGCAAAAGATGTGCTGGCAAACAAAATCGACAAAGATGATATAATGTTTTTGCTGGGCAGCAAACTTGCATTCAATATCTTCTTTATTATAGAGCTGGGCAAGGCCTTTGGCCTTGGTTTCGGGGACATGATACACAAGGGGGATTATTCATTATCCGTAAGTAAGCTTACCAAATGGCTGGGCCAAATTGCAAAGCACCTAGGCGCCGAGGTGTTGATGGGCTTCGCTGCTGAAGACATCATCCTTGACGAATCGTCAAATAAGGCGATAGCTGTCAAGCTTGCTGATCAGGGTCTCAACAAAGAAGGCAGAAAGCAATCCAATTACGTTGAGGGTGAACTCATAAGTGCTGATTTTGTGGTACTTGCCGAAGGATGCGACGGGCTTGTGACGGAAAAATTCGTGGAGAAAGCAAATCTACACAGACAAAGCCCACAACTATATTCGATGGGTGTAAAAGAGCTTATAAAGGTAAGTCCTGAACAATACAAAAAGTTCACATCAGACCGTGTTGTTCATGCTATGGGCTATCCTATATGGACGCCGTTTATTGGGCCGGGAATGTTTGGTGGCGGCATTGTTTATGCCGGTGTGCAGGATCATCTTTCTGTTGGCATGATTGTTGGAGCTGATTGGAAGTACTATAATTTTAACGTGCAGGATGCTCTGACTAATTTCAAGAACCATAGCTTCGTCAAGCAATTTATAGATAGTGGCGAGGTCGTAGAGGCCGGTGCAAAAATGATTCCGGAAGGCGGGTACTACGCTATACCAAGGGACCTGGAAACCGGGAATATCGGCAAAGCCAATGTAATGATCCTCGGTGACAGTGCTGGCTTCGTGAATATGCAAAAAATCAAGGGACTGCACCTTGCTATCGACTCAGGTATCCAGGCGGCGAAAGCTATTGCCAAAACATTCGATAATCCCGACACAGTAGCTTCAGCGTATACTGAATTAATCGAAAAGTCGAATATCGGCAGAGAAATGAAATCAGCGAAGAACTTCCGGCAAACAGTCGCGAAATTCGGACCCCTTCAGGGAATACCACTCTCAATCCTTGGCGAACTTTTACCTAAATTCGAAATTGAAAAAGACTACAAAGCAATGACAATTGCTCCTTACCGCCTAAAAACAAACCAGAATTTTGACAAAGACACGTTCACTGCAATGGCGGCAACGAAACATCGTGAAGATGAACCTTCACACCTTGCGATTCTGGATAACGAGATTTGCAGGACCAAATGTTCCTCTTCGTTTAATAGTCCCCCCTGTATAACGTTCTGCCCGGCAGGTGTGTATGAAATGATCCACGAGGAAGTTAAGCCGGCCAATCCATCTAACTGCCTGCACTGCAAGACTTGTCAGAGAAAATGTCCGTTTGATAATATCAGATGGACGGTTCCGGAAGGTGCCGGTGGGCCACGCTATAAACGAATGTAAAACTACCATAAAATCCGCTGTATGCAGAGATTCCTCACTACATTTCAAATGTTAAACCAATTCTAAGCTACTATTACAAAAAGCGGATTCATGTAATAACATATCTGACATGTCCGCGATTTCCCATTTAAACTCTACTGAAACCGTCCCCCAGCTTCTTGCCTTTATAAGACAATTTCATCTCACTGTCAAACAAATATGGTCAAATCTTACAGCTTTTAATTTCCTGTGAGGTAGAGCAACTTATATTTTAGATGGGAAATTTAAGTTGAGGATTAATTCCCACAGGTTATAATGGTATCGAAAGACATGTAGTTTTTTTTGCCACCGGGTCACAAAGGCACTAAAACCATATTAGATAACAATTTACACTTTGTGGCTTTGTTCCGAAGTACTTCGGGATCGTGGCGGGATTTATTAAATAAGGAGAATAAAAAATGGCAAGACCTGTTACATTATTTACCGGCCAATGGGCGGATTTATCGTTGGCAGATTTAGCTAAAAAAGCGGCAAGCTGGGGTTATGATGGGCTGGAATTGGCCTGCTGGGGCGACCACTTCGAGGTGGACAAGGCCCTGGCCGATGACGGCTACTGCAAAGCCAAGCGCGACCTGCTGAAAAAGCACGGCCTTAAGGTGTTCGCGATTTCGTCACATCTTGTCGGCCAGGCAATCTGCGACAATATCGACGAACGCCATAAAGCGATTTTGCCACCGGATATCTGGGGTGATGGAGACCCGGAGGGAGTGCGGAAACGTGCGGCTGAAAACATGATTAAAACCGCCAAAGCAGCCAAGAAACTCGGCGTGAAAATCGTCAACGGCTTTACGGGTAGTTCGATCTGGCATTTGTTGTACTCTTTCCCACCAGCGTCGCCGGACATGATCGAGGCTGGCTACAAGGACTTCGCCAAACGCTGGAAACCCATCCTCGATGCGTTTAAGGCTGAGGGCGTTAAGTTTGCTCTGGAAGTGCACCCGACGGAGATAGCTTTTGATATCGCCTCAGCCCAGCGTGCAGTCGAAGCCGTAAAAAGTCACGAGTGCTTTGGCTTCAATTACGATCCCAGCCACCTCGGCTATCAGGGCGTGGACTACGTAAAGTTCATACGTACATTCGGCGACCGAATTTTTCATGCGCACATGAAAGACGCCTGGTGGGGCCACGGCGACGGCACTGTGGGTGTTTTCGGCGGTCATACGGATTTCGCCGACCCACGTCGATATTGGGATTTCCGCTCCATCGGTCACGGAGATATCAAATTCGAGGAAATAATCGTTGCTTTGAACGACATCGGCTACCAGGGACCGCTTTCGATTGAGTGGGAAGACAGCCGGATGGATCGTGAGCATGGGGCCAAAGAAGCCTGTGAATACATCAAGAAGGCCGATTTCACGCCTTCACAACTTGCCTTCGATGCGGCTTTTGACAAGGAATCAAGATAAAACATTTCGGTTTCCCAGACGTATAATACAGCGTTCCGGAACCTGCAGATTAGAGGAGTACAGAACTATGACAAAAAATAATCACACCTGTGGCAAAGCCATTAACCGGCGACAATTCATCAAAAAGACGGCAGGCACCGCATTGGGTGCGATAGGTTTACCTTATATCGTCCCTTCATCAGCGCTCGGAAACGCCGGCAGCGTGGCTCCAAGCAACCGAATCACGATGGGATGCATCGGTGTAGGCAGTCAGGGTACCAGCAACATGAGAGGCTTCCTTGGCAAAAATGAAGTGCAGATTATCGCCGTCTGCGATGTTGACAAGTTGAATTGTGGAAGGGCAAAGTCGAGGGTTGACGACGAGTACGAAAACAACGACTGCAAGATGTACGCGGATTTTCGTGAAGTGATAGCAAGGGATGATATCGACACGCTATCGCTTGCGATGCCGGATCATTGGCATTCGATACCTGCAGTTATGGCCGCACGGGCCGGCAAGGATATGTACGGAGAAAAACCGCTGGCACGAACAATTCGTGAAGGCCGAGCTATCTCTGACGCGGTCAATCGCTACGGTGTAATATGGCAAACCGGAAGCTGGCAACGTTCCGTTTGGAATTTCCACCGTGCCTGCGAATTAGTCCGCAATGGGCGGATCGGCAAGGTACATAAAGTCGAGGTCGGATTACCAACCGGCAGAGGGAGCAACACAAAGCCAATCTCGTCCGTACCCGAAACTCTTGACTGGGACTTCTGGCTGGGCCCGGCTCCCTGGCGGGCTTATCAGGTATTCGGAAGATATGGCCCTCACTGGGACTGGCGGTGGATTATGGACTATTCCGGCGGCCAGCTTACCGACTGGGCAGGACATCACGTCGACATCGCCCACTGGGCACTGGACCTGGAGCATACCGGCCCTGTTGAAATCGAGGGAAGAGGGACATATCCCAAAGACGGCACATATAACGTTCCTACAAAGTATAAGTTCACCTGTAAATACGCTAACGGGTTGACGATGATAGTTGCGAATGATCGGCAGCTACCTAAAGGAATGGGGACTACGTGGTACGGTGAAAAAGGTTGGTTATATGTCAACCGCGGAAACGTGCTTGAAGCAGAACACATGGATATTCTGGATGAGAGGATCGGACCCGACGAGATACGGCTATATACAAGCCAGGACCATCACCAGAACTTTTTAGACTGCGTCAAGACCCGCCAACCTACTATTGCACCCGCGGAGGTAGCCCATCGGTCCATCAGCGTCGGACTGCTCGGCGAGATTGCTATGCTCACCGAGAGGAAACTGCGGTGGGATCCTACAAAGGAAATCTTCCCTGATGACGATGAAGCCAACAGAATGCTCTCACGGCCGATGCGCAGCCCATGGCACCTGTGAGAAAGCATCTTAATGAATCGTCAGCAGGAATATAAAATATGAAAGGCAGACAAAATAAAAAGGAGCAAGTAAAATGCGAAGGTCAAAAGAAATCGGTATTATGCTGCTTGTTGTGGGGTGCGTAGCGATGACAGCGGATATTTCGCAGGCGGAAGTATCAGCCGAAGAAATACAGAAGATAGAAAATGCGATGCCGACAAAGGCTGTCATAGAGCCGAACAAGCCAAGAAAACTGCTGGTTTTTAATCTCTGCCAGGGATTCGTCCATAGCTCCATACCCTACTGGGACAAAGCACTGGAGATTATGGCTCAAAAGACAGGGGCTTTCAGCGTGGAATTTAGTAACGATTTGAATATTTTCAAGGCCGAGAGTCTCCAAAAGTTCGACGCAGTCTGTTTTAACAATACAACGGATCTCAAGCTTAGTCCGGAGCAGACACCCGACTTATGCAAATCTCTTATGGATTTTGTCAAAGGCGGCAAGGGCATTGTCGGGATTCATGCCGCAACAGATAATTTCAAACAGTGGCCCGAGGCACAGGAAATGATGGGCGGTACATTTACGGGCCATCCATGGACTAACAATGGAACCTGGGCGATAAAAATTGATGAGCCGAATCATCCGCTGATGACGCCATTTGAAGGCAAGGGTTTCAAGATAAACGACGAAATTTATCGAACGGACCCGCCACTGTATTCACGCAAAAAACAACTCGTTTTAATGAGTCTTGATTTGAGTGATCCGACAACGCGCAACGCCCGAGGCGTTAGAAAGGGTGATGAGGACACCGGAATCAGCTGGATTAAGACGTTGGAAAAAGGTCGGGTTTTCTATTGCTCACTCGGACACAATCACGCTGTAACGTGGAACAAACCGGTACTGGAACATTATTTGCGTGGTATTCAATTTGCGATGGGAGATTTGAAAGTCGATACAAAACCGAAACCAGAGGTTAGTTTGGGAAAGGAACATGAGAATGCTGGGAAATGAACTACTGGAAAAAATAAAGACTTATGACTGGGACCAAAGTCGATTGGCACTGACTGAAGTGACCGAGGCCATAAAAAATGCGCACGGCAACAAAACCGAGGCGGCAAATATAGAAAAAAGTTTGCTGGGCGTGCTCGAATCAGATGCCAAACGTGCGGGCAAGCAGTTCGTCTGCAGGCAGCTGAGTATCATCGGCACAGAACAATCCGTGCCCATATTGGCAAAGATACTTACTAATGAAAAAACCTCCGATATGGCCAGGTTTGCGCTGGAGCGGATACCGGGCCCGGCTGTTGACTCAGCCCTGCGCGATGCACTGCCTAAAGCGAACGGCAAGCCTAAAGTGGGTATAATTAGTTCTTTGGGGCAACGTCGTGACAAGCAGGTAGTTGGTACGTTATCTAAACTAATAAGCGACCCCGATGAGACAATTGCGGATGCCGCTGCTGCTGCTCTTGGACAAATCGCTAACGAACAGGCTACCAAGGCCCTGTCAGAGGCCAAGGACAAAACCACCGGTAAATTAAAAACGCGGGTCTTGGACTCGTATTTATTGTGTGCCGATCAACTTGCTGCAGCCGGAAAGAAAACTCAGGCTTTATCCATTTACAAAGAGCTGACCAAAAAAGACCTGCCTGAATCCCTCCGTGCTGCTGCAACTAAAGGCATGATTAACGCGATGAAATAATAAGCTCGTACTTCGCAAAGGAGGAAACGAGAAATGAAAACGAATTACACGATTTGTAGCTCATTAGCTCTTTTGCTTATTTATTCGTATACTGCCTGCTTTGGGGCTTCTGAGCATTCACAGGACGATGCCGTTGGAATCATTCTCGATATTCTTAGAAGCAACGACCAGCAGATGCAAACTGTGGCAATATCGATGGTCAAGGATTTGGAGGGAACTGAGGTAACAAAAGCTTTGGCTAAAGAGTTGCCGAACCTTTCAGCGACCAGTCAGGTGCAATTGCTCTCCGCTCTGGGTGACCGAGGTGACTCTGCCGCTTTGCCGGCGGTCATCGGAGCATTAAAAGCCAATGAACAATCGGTTCGGATTGCAGCCTTGAAGGCTTTGGGGCAACTGGGTGACGCCTTGAGCGTTAACTTATTAGCGAGAACGGCAGCATCGACCAAAGGTCAGGAACAGAAAGCGGCACGCGAAAGTCTGTATCGTTTGCGGGGCACAGGAATTGACGAAGCGATTCTTGATAGTATCCCAAAGGTCGAGGCGAAGATAAAAGTAGAATTGATTGGTAGCGTAGGTGAACGCAACATCACCCAGGGCGTAAGTGTAATGTTGAAAACCGCAAAGGATTCGGACGACAAAGTTCGAGTCGAATCGTTAAAGGCACTAAAGATAATCGCCGGCCCGGAGCATTTGCCGAGGTTAGTCGATCTTCTTATAAGCCTACAAAGTTCATCCGAAATCAATGAAGCTCAGACAACTATAGCCATTATTGCCCGAAAAATCGAGGACAAGAACCGCCAGTCCGAAGCATTATTGGCCGCGTTGGCTTCGGCTAAGGATGTCCAAAACCGATGCTCTCTGCTGGGTGTCCTTGGCAAAATAGGAGACGATAATTCTTTGCCTGTGCTCATCGCTGCACTCAAAGATAAGAACGTGGACGTGAAGGCTGCCGCCATCCGTGCATTGACCGACTGGCCTACTCCGGAACCACTGCCCGATTTAATGAAAGTAGCACAAAACTCCGAAAATAAAATCCACCGAATTCTGGCTCTGCGAGGCTCAGTTCGCCTGCTTGGGCTTGAAAGTGAGCGGCCGGCTGAGGAAACTATCGAAATTTATCACAGAGTAATGGACCTTGCACCGGACGCCAGTGAGAAGAAACGGGTGCTCTCAGGACTAGCTAATATCGAGTCCCTTGATGCATTACAGATGGCAATGAATTATCTTGAGGACGAAAGTCTATCCAAGGAAGCAGAACTTGCCGTAGTTCAAATCGCCGAGGAAATTTACAGAAAATTTCCTCAACAAACCATGGATGCACTAAAGAAAATTATACAGGATTCGAAAAACGACTCTATTCGCCAAGAAGCACAGGATTTGATAAATCAAATTGAGGGATTTTTAAAATTCAGACAAACCATTAGATGAAAATATCAGGGAACGATATTATGAAAGACCAAAAAAATACAAAGCGGCGGGACGAAAAGATTTCCCGTCGCGATTTTATGGGTGGTGCCGCGGCAGCTATGGCGTTTACGATTGTACCCAGTCACGTATTGGGTGGTCCGGGTAATACGCCACCGAGTGAGAAGCTCAATATTGCCTGTGTTGGAGCCGGGGAAAAGTGCAAGGGCAAAGACAATGTCAAGGCCTGTAATGGTGAAAACATCGTGGCGCTGTGCGATGTGGACTGGGATTATTCAGCTAGTGCCTTCAAGGAGTATCCGGATGCCAAAAAATGGAAAGACTACCGCAAAATGCTCGAAAAGCAGAAGGACATCGACGCGGTGATTGTCGCCACACCGGACCATTCACACGCTGTAATTGCAATGGCAGCTATGCAGCTCGGCAAGCACGTATACGTCCAGAAACCGATGACACGTACGGTCTATGAAGCTCGCATATTAACCGAGACGGCCCGCAAGTATAAAGCGGTCACCCAGATGGGTAACCAGGGGCACTCAGGTGAAGGTATTCGTTTAATCCGTGAATGGATACAGGACGGAGCCATAGGAGATGTGCGCGAGGTACATTGCTGGACCAACAGGCCTGTCTGGCCTCAGGGTATTGATCGGCCCAAAGAGGAACCGCCTGTGCCAGCACAACTGGACTGGGACCTTTGGATTGGCCCGGCACAGGAACGGCCGTACCATCCCGCTTATCACCCATTCAACTTCCGAGCCTGGCTTGATTTCGGATCAGGTGCACTGGGAGATATGGGCTGTCATATTATGGATGTACCATTCTGGGCCCTCAAACTAAAATATCCTGTGAGTGTGGAGGCAAGTCATTCATATAACGTAGTTGAGATGTGGAAACGTTTTGACAATAAGGAAACTTATCCCAGAGCCTCTGTGGTGCACTATCAATTCCCTGCTCGCGAAGGTATGCCGCCGCTCAAGCTGCATTGGTATGACGGTGGAATGATGCCGGAACGACCGGAAGGACTTGAGCCTGGCCGACAAATCACAAACCTGGGTAGTGACGGCAGCGGATCTCTTTTCATAGGTGACAAAGGCATGTTATCCTGTGGTTGTTACGGCGGCAGCCCTCGATTGATACCTGAAACCAAGATGAAAGAGTATAAGCGGCCGGAAAAAACTCTATCCAGAATAAAAGATGGTGTAGAGGGCCATGAACGTGACTGGGTAAGAGCTTGCAAAGACGGTAAGCCGGCCAGCTCTAACTTCGATTATTCAGGTCCCCTTACCGAAAGCGTTGTCATGGGAAATCTCGCTATGCTCAATCCTGGAAAGAAATTAGACTGGGACGGTAAGAACATGAAGGTCACTAATGACGACGAGGCAAACAAATACGTTCGGCCAAACTTCCGCGAAGGATGGGCAATTTAGAGCTTATGTTTTCGCGGTTTCAGGTGGCACAACAAGGTAAATTCGTCAAATGTATTCTTGACCGAAGTAAAAATCGCCGGTATATTAACAAAATAGATATTAGGTTGAATTTTTTTAATTTTTCGGAGTTGATGAAAGAACAATGAACAATCAAGACACTGGTGGACAAATAGACAGACGTAGCTTTTTACGTTCGACAGCCGCAGCGGGGGCGGGATTGGCGTTCTCACCGATGGTTCTCGGGCAGACAACCAGCAGTAAACCGGATGATATAAATGTGGCCATACTGGGCTGCGGCAAGCAAGGGCAAACCCTAATGAACGCCTGTATGAAAATACCAGGTGTCCGGTTCAAAGCAGTCTGTGACATCTGGACGGTTTATAATCAGAGACGTGTTAACAGGACTCTCAAGGCTTATAAGCACGATAACAATGCATACGTGGACTACCAGGAAATGCTTGACAAAGAGAAGGACCTGGATGCGGTAATAATCGCCACGCCGGATTTCTGGCACTCCAAACATGCTGTAGCCTGTTTAGAGGCTGGGCTACACGTATATTGCGAAAAAGAGATGTCCAATACTCTTGAAGGCGCCAAAACGATGGTGGAAGCTGCGAAGAAAAACAGTAAACTGCTTCAGATAGGCCATCAGCGCCGCAGCAATCCTTTATATCTCCATTGCTACAACAAGCTGATCAACGAGGCGAAAATGTTGGGCCGGATTACAACTGTAAACGGCCAATGGAACCGCAGCAAGGTTGCATGTGAAGACCCGGGCTTCCCGAAAAATGCAGTCATTGACGAAGCAACGTTGGAAAAGTACGGTTTTGAATCCATGCGCCAATTTATAAATTGGCGCTGGTATAAAAAACTTGGCGGTGGTCCGATTGTTGACCTTGGCTCACATCAGATTGACATATATAGCTGGTTCCTTGAAGCCAATCCAAAGTCTGTGATGGCCAGCGGTGGCATCGACTATTGGAAAGACGAAGGCTGGGAGTGGTATGACAATGTTATGGCAATTTATGAGTATGAAACAAAACAGGGCATCGTCAGGGCTTTTTACCAGACAATTACCACAAACAGCAGAGCAGGTTATTACGAAACTTTTATGGGCGATGAGGGAATGATCAATATCTCTGAATCCAATAGTCCATGGAATGGCGTCTATAAGGAATTTTGGGTGCCGTCAAGCGCATGGGAGAAATGGGCTAAAGCAGGTTACATTAAAGAAGTTAAAGAAGAAGAGCAGCAACCTGTTGCTACCGGAGCGGCTATTGACGTCCGTGAGTCGCCGGCACCAACCAGATATGATATTCCCTTTACAACGGATAAACCTCCTCATCAGCCACACCTTGAAAATTTCTTTGATACGATACGTGGTAAAGCTAAGCTAAATTGCCCAGCCGAAGTTGGTTACGAAACCGCTGTTACCGTACTAAAGGTAAACGAAGCAGTCGAAGCCGCGAAAAAGTTGGAGTTCAAGCCGGAGGAGTTTAAGGTTTAGATTTTTCTAATGTGATAACTTCGTACGAAGAACGCTGACTTAGAGAAAAGGATTGATTAAACATTGAACGAAGGATCGATATTAGCAGGCTTTATGTGTTTGTTGGTATCCGGCCTTTTTGTTGCCGCTGCCGAGACCGAGCAGAAGTTCCTTGGTGACGAAAGCGATGGTAGCAGAGCGACACCAATTCATCTTATCCCTTTATATGCCGAGAACGAAGACGGGGAAAAAGGCGAGAAAATTCAGCCCGATGCGGAATTCCCCATGCCGTTTTCGACGCGCCACACGTGCATTGACTGTCACAATTATGATTTAGTAAAAAAAGGCTGGCACTTTAATGCCGTTGATGCCAACGTCCCTCCCGGCAGGTCCGGTCAGCCATGGATATATTTTGATTCAAAACTGTGTATTCAGATACCACTTTCATACCGCAACTGGCCCGGAACTTTCCGACCTGAGCAGATAGGACTGACAGAGTTTAAATTCACCAAGATATTCGGCAGGCATATGCCGGGAGGCGGACCGGGCGAGATTGAGGCAGAGGATATTGACGACATCGGCAGGCAGCTTGTTTCCGGCAAGCTTGAGATAAATTGTCTTTCATGCCACAACGCCAACGACGGCCAGGATATGGGTAGTCAAATTGGATACTCAGTTCAGGTCGCGCGGGAGAATTTTCGGTGGGCAGCAACTGCTGCCTGCGAATTCGCTTCCGTGACGGGTTCGGCCGATCAGTTACCTGCGACTTATGATCCGTTTATGCCCGATCCAGGTGTAAAAGACGCGCCGACTGTAACCTATCGTAAAGAGGCGTTCAATGAGAATAACGAGGTGTTATTTGAAATAGTCAGAGAAGTGCCCAATGAACGATGTTATTACTGTCATTCCGATCTGTATATAGACAATGAAGATGCTGAGAAGTGGTCATCAGATGAGGATGTTCACCTGAAGGCTGGTTTAACCTGTGTTGATTGCCACCGCAACGGTATCGACCATAATATAATCAGAGGATATGCCGAAGAGGCAAATATTTCACAGAATCCGATAGCTGCCATGAGCACGTGCGAAGGTTGTCACTTGCCGGAAGGTGAAGATGAATCCAGGACAGGTCGGCATGGGGCACCAATACCAACACATCCGGGTATTCCGACGGTTCATTTCGACAGACTAACCTGTTCAGCCTGTCATTCAGGTCCCTGGCCCGGCGATAAGACCATCCTTACCAAGACTTCGCGTGCTCATAAATTAGGAACACCGAATGTAAACAAAGCCCCGGATGGATTACCTCACGTCATCTCGCCTATTTTTGCTAAACAGGAAGGAATTATCGCCGAATACTTAGGAAGAGACTTATTACTGGAAGATAGAAAGATAGCACCTCATAAGTTAATATGGCCTGCCTATTGGGGGATTTTGGAAGGTGACCGTGTTAAACCAATTGAAATTAGTATTGTCGAGAATGTAATAGGCGGTGTTTTTGCCGACCTTGAATTATCTGCTACAGGTGACTGGCCTCAGATATCCAAAGAACAAATTGTAGAGGCGATAAGAGTGATTAACACTGCCATCGGCACTAAGGCTGTTTACATCAGCGGCGGCAAATTCTATAGCCTCGATGATTCAGGCGCAATCAAAGAACAAGAAAATCACCCGGCCGCACAACCGTATCTTTGGCCAATCGCACATAATGTCAGGCCGGCCGCACAATCATTAGGTGTTCGTTACTGCACGGATTGCCATGCCACGGATGCTCCTTTCTTCTTCGGCGATGTTACTATCGATTCTCCTATAGTTGCTGAACGGGACTCCGTTAAGAAAATGGTGGAATTCCTGAATGTTCGACCTTTTTATATGAAGGCGTTTGCTTTCTCGTTCGTATTCCGTCCCTGGATGAAGATTATCGCACTCGGCTCGTGCGCGGTTCTGGCTATGGTCTTATTATTATATGCGCTAAGGGCTTTGAGTTGTGTGGCGAAGGTGCTGGCGGGAAATAATCAATAGTCCTTGTTGAAAATATAAGTATTATGTATCAAATTATTTCGATAATCGCTTTCCTGATTACCTTAACAGGTATTACTCTGCACTACATAGCTTTCCCCGCCGGCATGGAACATCTGCGGGATCCCGTAAAAAAGCTGGTATATTTCTTTACTCTGCTCCTTATCGAACAGAAGCTAAGTTTTACCGGTGTTTTGAGAAAGCTCGTATATCTGCTGACGCTGCTTTGCTTTGTAGTGCTGGCAATTACCGGCTTTTATCCGACGCTCGTTTTGGACAAACACATTTCCGGTTATCTGCTGATGATACACGCAACCTTCGCTCCGATTCTTGCAATATGTTTAGCAATTTTAGCTGTAATGTGGGCAAGTCACTGCCGCTTCACTTATAGTGATTGGCCATGGTTCCAATGTTTAGTTCAGCGTGTTACTTTGGCCAAAAACGCCGAGGAAGAACCTCTTATTAAAAGTCGCCGTTTTGGAGAAAAAATAACTTTTTGGCTCATTATCGTTTTGGCCTTACCATTAATCCTGTCGATCATCCTGAGCATGTTTACACTTTTCGGAACTCATTGGCAGGAGTTTCTTTTAACAATACATCGCTGGACGGCTCTGGTATTTGCAGTTGTAGCAATTATACATACTTACACCTTGCTCCGAACCAAAATTGATTAGGTATTCTTTCATAACTGTAGAAAGGTTTGTGATTAATCTGATACAATATCAAACGGAGTTCCAAAAGGATTTGAACTTCCAAAAAAAGTTTTTTTGAAAGGAGTGGAAAATGGAAAAAGTTGTAGCTCTCTTATGTGTCTTCGGTTTAGGTATGTGCTTTTCGCTTCTTGGTTCTATTAGCGTGAAGCTAATGCCACGGCTAAAGATTGATCAGGGTAAGTTCGGCTCGCTTATTTCAGCGTTCATGTTCACGTGCCTGATTGCTTCGCTGATTATGGGCGTAGTGGTGGACAAGATAGGCTATAAACCGGTGGCTATCTTCGGATTCATCGCGACGGCAGCTTGCATCTTTATTTTTGCCCGTGGTAAAACATATGGGGCAGTCTTTTTACCCTGTTTGTTGTTAGGTTTTGGTGCTATGGCTCTCAATACAGCGGGTAATACTCTTATACCTGTCGTATTGTTCGGAGGAAATAATCCGGCGGCGGCGAGTAATCTGGGTAATGTGTTCTTTGGTCTTGGTCTTTTTGTAACACCGTTAATCGTCAGCTTCCTTTTTAGGAAGACTACTTATGAAAATGCAATATCAGCCCTGGCGATAATTGCAGTTGCTCCTGTAATTTTAGCAGTAATAGCAAAATATCCGGAGGTTCCGGCTGGTTTTGCATTATCTGATGCTATAGGGTTATTAAAAGAACCTGCTGTTCTGATTGCCGCTCTGGCACTATTTTGCTATATCAGTCTTGAATCATCTTTCTGCAACTGGCTGCCACCATACAGCAAGGAAATTATAAGCAAGGACTTCCCTAATCTGGATGGAGCGGTAGTAGATGCCACATCTCAGCAAATGCTTTCAGCCTTTGCAGTTGCTATGATGGCAGGCCGTTTGATTACAAGTCAGATCGGCAGTATTACTGATTATGGAAGCTGGTTTGTTGCAGGAGCTGCACTTGTGGCGGGTTTGATAATTCTGGCAATGGGAAAAAGCGGTGCAATCTGGACCAGTGCGTTGGCCGCCTGCGCGGGCTTTTTCTTCGCTCCATGTTTCCCGACCATTGTTGGCGTTACTTATTCCAAGCACCCTGAGAATTTTGGCAGCGTTTTTGGGATTATTTTTGCAGTAGGTCTGTTCGGTGCGGTGATTATTCCCAAAACCATTGGCAATCTTGCGAAAGGTTCATCGATTCAGAAAAGTTTGAAGCTGCTGGTTCCGATTTGTTTGGCTCTGTTTGTGCTGGCTTTAATATTAGGCAGACTTGAAGGAGCGATGGAAAATCCTTTGCCTTAATCTTTTCTGAGAAATCATTAACGAAAACAACTATACGGCAGAGATTTAAAATAACGAATCTCTGCCGTTTTTT
>CAZQXE010000050.1:0-16085 GCA_964597115.1 uncultured Pirellulales bacterium
AGTTTTAGCTCAATTTACATTATCCTCAGCCGATATATGTTACAAGGCAGGGAAGGTGTAAATCATTATCGATAGTTTTTATTTTAACTCTTTCAAAGAAGGAGAACTATTATGTGTAAAAAATCGATTTATTTGACTTGTTTTATTCTTATGCTTGGTTTAGCTCTTATAAACACAGCCAATGCTCAAGACCCAAATCTCGTCGGCTGGTGGAAACTCGACGAGACATCCGGTAGCATAGCACGCGATTCAAGCGGCTACGGCAACAATGGCACGCTGCAAGGTGGCCCACAGTGGGTAGCCGGCAGGGTTGCCGGTGCACTGGACCTCGACGGAACGGATGATTTCGTCGATTGCGGGGATGCCGATATCTTTAATATCACCGGTCAGATTACACTTGCAACATGGGTGAGAACACGAGCTTCGGGTGACAATCAACATAAGCATTATTTTGGAAAAGGTAACGACGCTTATTGCATAAAAGAGAACTCCTGGAACAACTTAGAGGTTGTTATCTATATTGGTGGCTGGAAGGTGGCTACAGCTCCTTTGGACAGCTCGTACAATGACGTCTGGCACCATTTCGCCGGGACTTATGATGGAAGTCAAATCAAGTTATATGTCGACGGCGATTTGGTAAGCACTACAAACCAGACGGGTGCCATAAACATTAATGCTGACCCTGTTAGGATAGGAACAAGAGACGGTACCAGGTGGTATCATAACGGCTTAATAGACGATGTTAGGCTCTACGACCGAGCGATATCGGGGGACGAGATAAAGAAGCTTGCAAGTCCCGAAAAAGCCTCTGTTCCCACACCGGCTGATGGAAGTGTAATTCGCCAGTCTGAGGTGACTCTCCAGTGGGACACAGGTATTAACGCAACTACGCATAATGTGTACTTTAGCGACGACGAACAGGCCGTGATAGACGGCACAGCAGATGTTAATAATGTCAGCCAGACCAGCTTTGGTCCCTTATCGCTCGATTTAGGCATGACTTACTTCTGGCGGATTGACGAGGTCGAGGCCGATGGTACGGCAAGCACAGGTGACATCTGGAGTTTTACGGTTCAACCACTATCTGCCTATAATCCCAACCCATCTGACGAAGCCAAATACGTGGATCCTGACGCAGACCTTGCCTGGGATCCGGGTAAGAATGCTCAATCACACGACATATACTTCGGCACAGATGAGACTACCGTAGCTAATGCAGACAGCTCTTCACCTGAGTTCCAGAACAATCAAGCTGAACTTACTTTCGAGCTTCCAACTCTGGAATATAACACACGTTACTATTGGCGCATCGATGAACAAAATAACGACATGACGGTCACCAAGGGTAACGTGTGGAGATTTAAAACTATACCCGAGACACCGATTACCAACCCGAATCTTGTCGGCTCGTGGAAACTCGATGACCTTGAGGGCAGTATCGCACTTGACTGGTCCGGTCTTAGTAATCACGGTAATGTCGTAGGTAATCCACAGTGGATAACCGGACAATTAGATGGTGCACTGGACCTCGACGGATATGATGATTGTGTCGATTGCGGGAATCCCGAGGTACTTGACATCAATGAAACGATTACGCTTTTAGCATGGGTAAAAACGGATACTGCGGGTAATAGTGAAGATCAATCATACGTAACAAAAGGCAACAATAGTTATGCTCTGAGACACAGCAACACCAATAATATAGTATTTCGCATCTCTGAAACTATTGCTGCCCAGACTAGTATAGATGGTTCATTTAATGGCGAGTGGCAGCATTTAGCAGGAACTTATAATGGAAGTCGGCTCGCTTTATACATCAACGGTGCATTACGAGCAATTGCAAACTCTACAGGGCTCATAACTTCCAACGAGTATAATGTCAATATAGGAAGAGAATCTGTTGGAAACCGCTATCTTTATGACGGTGCAATAGACGATGTCCAAATCTACAACAGGGCGCTAACCGAAGAAGAAATAGCTCAAACAATGAGAGGCGATGTGTTACTTGCCTGGAATCCAGGTCCGGCAGTTGGGTCGATAATGGATATTAAGCACTTCGAGCCCTTTAGCTGGTCACCCGGAGAAGAAGCGGTCGAGCATGATGTGTACTTAGGTACTGACCGGGATGCTGTGGAAAGTGCCGATACATTAACAGCAGACATATACCGAGGCCGTCAAGGTGGAGCCGGTTACAATCCTCCCGAAGGCGTTGAATGGGGCCAGAATTACTTCTGGCGAATCGATGAGGTCAATAATGATGCAACAATCAGCACAGGCAGAATATGGACCTTTACCATAGCCAACTATCTTGTTGTGGAAGATTTTGAGGACTATAACGACTATCCACCCAACGAGATATGGATGACTTGGTTAGACGGATATGATATCCCGACTAACGGTTCCACGGCAGGTTATGGTAATCCGGATTTTGTTGCCGGAGAGCATTACCTGGAGAGCGCTATTGTTCACAGTGGTGGTTGGTCGATGCCGTTGCTCTATGACAACAACGTTGGTATATCTAATGTAACAAGAACTTTGAACTCTATGCGTGACTGGACTGAGTACGATGTTGCCACATTATCGCTGTTTTATTACGGTGATCCGAATAACGCTCCTGAGCCGATGTATATTGCCGTTGACAATGTGGTAGTTCCTAACGATGATGCAAATGCAGCGTTGGTAACTGAGTGGGCTCAATGGGATATTCCATTACAGCTATTAGCAGACCAGGGAGTGAACCTTAATAACGTTCGTTCGATAACAATTGGTTTCGGTAATCCAGCCAATCCAGTAGCTGGTGGTTCAGGTTTCGTGTTCTTCGATGATATTCGCCTCTACCGGTCGGAGCCAACAGAGCCCTAAACTGGATTGTAGATGTTAATCAGACTTGAGTAATTCATATAACAGATTTGCATTAGTCCGGGGCCTATATCAATTGTTTTGGTATAGGCCTCGTTTTTTTTCATTCTAATGTGCAATTACGCTTGATATTCTGAAGACCGGCAACAGCAACGCTATGGCAATCGTCCCAATAATACTACCCATTATTGTTATCATTATAGGCTCTATGAGTGCCATAACGCTCCTGATCGAAGCTTCGAGCTTTTTCTCATAAAAAACAGAAACCTTATCACAAACCTCACCAAGCTTGCCGCTTTTTTCTCCCGCCCGCAACATCTGGATGATTCCCGGTGCAATCAATTCGCTGCCGGGTGAAACTAATATCGACTCTGATAACTGGTAACCATCTCGAATCCTTTCATCAACCCCCGACCAAAGCCGCTGAAAATAATAGTTCTCACATGCGCCTTGCATCACATCGATTGAATCCAGCAGATTCACGCCCGTGTTGACCATCGTCGCCATAATACGCATACTGCGAGTTACAACCATATCAATGAACATTGTGCCCAGTACAGGTGTACGGATTTTGATAAAATCAATCACACGCCGGCCAGATACCGTTCCTGCCCAGTAATACAGTCCCACTGCTGCAAATATTGCCGCCGTTAATGCACCTGTCATAAACTGGAAATTAGCCAGCAACTTACTGAAACCAACTAATATTTGTGTGAGCTTCGGCAACGCAGCTCCCTTAGCTTCATAAATCCCCATAAACCTCGGCAAAACGAAGAACATCAATGTCCCGGTTGCCGCCACCGCCATTAGTGCCATTATAAATGGATAAGTCAGTGCTCCCTTGATGCTTTTGCGAGTTTCAGATTCAAAATTCAGATAGCCGCTGAGCACGCTAAACATTTCCGGTGTCTTTCCGGACGCTTCAGAGGCTTTAACCATGCTGATAAACATAGAATTGAAAATTTTCGGGTAGCCGGTCAATGCTTTCGAAAAATTCTCGCCACCTTTGACCTTTTCAGCAATATCCAAAATTACCATTCTGAACGTTCCATTATTCCGGTAAGAAGCAGATTCCGCGATAGCATCAAGAGCATCACTAAGCACCACCCCACTATCGAGCATTACCGACAATTGTGTCGTGAAAAGTATCAGCTCGGCCGGCTTGACTTTTGCCCTGTATAGCCCAGGCCTCGTTGAGATTGCAGCTTGCGACCAGGCCTTGCCATAATTTTTTTGCTCTTCGGAGCCGGCGAAAGCCTCAGAGTCCGTCAAGGTTCCAGAACCGTCTCTGGCTTGTCCCTGCTTATTGGCAGCAGGAGGCGGTTTCTCACCTTTCCTAAAAGAATCAAGTCCTTCTGCAATGTCTGTTGCTGAAAAAGTCATTTATTCCTGCCCGGCATTAAAAAATATATTGCGACTTACCGATAAGATTATCAAGCTTCCGTTTGAGTTGTTCTTAACACTTCCTCAATAGATATGATTCCGGCCTTTACTTTGTCAATTCCATCGGACTGCAAAGAAACCATTCCATTTTGAAGCGCCTTTTTCCTCAATTTCTTCAAGCTCGTTCGCTCATTGACCATTTCCATAATTTCTTCGTTGGGCACGAAAAGTTCATGAATGGCTATCCGACCGGCAAAGCCCGTGTTTCGACATTTTTTACAACCGACACCGCGATGAAATGTCGTACTTTCTCCACTGTCTTTGTCGACAGCCTTCCTAATACTCGCGGCCGGTTCATACTCCGTTTTGCAATTCGGACATATCTTTCGCACAAGTCGCTGGGCCAAAATCGCAATAAGCGATGCGCTTGCAAGATAAGGTGCTACGCCCAAATCCAGCAAACGCGTCACTGCTCCGGGAGCATCATTCGTGTGTAAAGTCGACAGGACCAGATGGCCTGTTAGCGCCGCCTGCACTGCAATAGTTGCAGTCGCCTCATCGCGAATCTCACCAACCATAACTATATCAGGGTCCTGCCTTAATAGACTCCGCAAAGCAGTTGAAAACTCAAAGCCGGCAGCCTGGTTGACCTGAAACTGGTTTATGCCCCTAATGTTACACTCCACGGGGTCTTCCACCGTGCAGATATTAACCTCTTCGCTGTTCAACTCGGATAGGGCAGCGTATAGCGTAGTATTTTTTCCCGAGCCGGTCGGCCCTGTCACCAGGACTATACCGTTTGGAGACTGGACCACCTCTCTGAATAACCGCAGGTTCTCGAAGGTAAAACCAAGCGACTCAAGATTGAACAGAACCTTCTGTGGATCAATGACTCTAATTACTACCTTTTCGCCAAAGTTACCCGGCATAACCGATACTCGCAAATCGATCGGTCTGCCTTCTACTAAAACATGGATGCCACCGTCCTGAGGCAGGCGCCGCTGAGCAATATCCAACTCCGCCATAATCTTTACACGCGAAACAATCGCCGCGTGCATCTGATGAGGTGGACAAATTTTCTCGTATAACCTACCATCAACCCTGTATCGAACACGCAGTTTCTTATCGTCAGGCTCTATATGTATGTCACTGGCATTTTCGCGCACGGCGTTATACAGCATATAATTGACTAATTTTACTACCGGCGACTGACCAGCCATCTCCTCAAGGTTGGTTATATCCTGCGTGATATTTTCTATCAGCGTAAAATCATCCAGCCCCTCATCATCAATAATGTCGTCAATGACAAAAACATTAGCCGCCGGCAAATATGTCTGAAGAGTGGCTTTGATATCTTTACTTGTTGAGCATACTATCTGAACTTTACAGCCGCTTATACGCTCTATTTCATCTATCAGGAATACGTTTGTCGGCTCACTAACCGCTACTGTGAGCACGTCATGAACTTTAAATAACGGTAAAAGGATATATTCTTCGAGAAATTCTCTCGGTAAGATATCAAGCACCTTCGGGTCACATATCTTCGGGCTGACTTGTGCGTACGGCACACCGTATGCTTGAGCCAGCGCCGAGGCTATCTGATTTTCCGTACAATAATCCATCTCCACAAGAAGCTCACCGAGCAACTTGCGATGTCCCTTGTCTTTTTGTTCAGTAAGGGCCTTTTCAATCTGCTCGGCAGTCACAACGCCGCGTTCAAGCAGTAACTGACCAAGCTGCATCTTATTTTCAAGTGCTATCTTACTCATATTACATATCTCGCATTTCGCCGGGCCAATCCAACAACCCTGCGTTCTACTTACGCAAAACTTCTCACCGCCTCCGCCAGTTCAGCATAGTGGTCAAATTCGTTTTCAAGTCGGGTGACTTCAAGGATTCTTCTGCAATTCTCATCAAGTCCTGCTAACCTGAATTCCCTCTTATTAAGGTTGCAGTAGTCGCGCGACCATAATAACTGCTCCAGTCCCTGACTATCGATGAATCCGATGCCGCTCATATCAAGCACGATGCTGGTCTTATGTTCTGCGATTACATCAGTTATTGTCTTCTGAAACAATTCGGTAACATCGCCGTCCATCTCACCCTGTAACTCAACAACTGTGACATCATTATAATCTTGTACTGTAACTTTCATCCGATTAGCGTCCCCACAGCAGCAGTACCATACTCCACAGAACTGCCGCTTCCATAAATTTCGTTGAAACCATCCTGCATTACTTCCCAGAGCCGATAGACATCACTCTCGAGAAATACTCTGCCGATTTTTTCGTCAAACTGGGCACCTAAATTTTTCTCTATTTCCGCAAGGGCTTGTTCCACAGTCATGGCATCTCTATACGTTCGTTTAGAAGTCATTGCATCAAAACTATCTGCCAAGCCCACAATCTTTCCTATAAGAGGTATTTGATCGCCGACCAAACCGTTAGGATACCCCTTGCCATCAACTCGCTCGTGGTGATACAACACCCCGGATACAATATCACGCATCTGTTTTATTCCACGTAAAATACCTGCTCCTATGGATGGATGCTTTCTTATACGACTGAATTCCTGTTCAGTCAGCTTGCCTTTCTTGCACAACACGGCTTCCTCTATTCCGATTTTTCCCACGTCATGAAGCAATCCAGCCAAATATATCTTATGTATCTGATCTTCCTCCAACCGATCTTCACCGGAGAGTCTCTCAGCAATCCATCGGGAAATAAATGCAACTCTTCCGGAATGACCGTGCGTATATTTGTCTTTGGCGTCAATACTGCTCGTCAGTGCTTTCAGTGAACCGATGAACAGCTCTTTGAGGTCCTTAAACAATCTGCCGTTCTCGATAAACACGGCACAGCCACTCGCTACCGAATTAAACAGTTTTACATCAGTGCTGTCGAAATCCTGTTTGCCGATCCTGTTTACAGCAACCATCAATCCTATTATGTAGTTGCCGTTTTTAGTTCTGCCGGTAAAATGAGGTTCCACCTTATCTTTACCGCACAAAGGCACTGCAATAATATTCTTCGTACGGCTCGACCATTCGTATCTAAAAGCCGAATCTACTTCACTGTCCAGCAAAGCCTCCTTGCCATCGTTGATTTCATCTTCTAGTCGACTGTACAGAACAGCCGCCATCTGTTCATCGATATCTATCAAACCCGACCCGGCAGCTACTACCAATTGTTGTTTGTCTTCCACTGTCTTTTCAAGCAATACCGCAATACCTTCGACAAAAATGATCTCGGTCAGGCTGTCACAAGCAATTTGTAAAAAGTTGGCGTCCGATTCGGTGACCTTCATATTCGTGCTGATTCTGTGAAGCAACACCAGTTCCTCATAAGTCCGGGCTAATTCAGTGCCAACCATTTCAATTTGTTCTTCAGCTTTTGTCTCAGCTTGAAATTTCTCCGCTAAAAGCACGAGCATCTCAGCAAAATAATCGCTATCGTTTTGAACCGAATTCGCATTGGTCATGTCGTTCGGCATATTACACTCGGAAGGAAACGACATATCGCCCAGGTCAATTATAACTGCTCCGACGGTCTCTCCTCGCCTGTTGCTGACACGAGCAGATTTCAAGGCAACAGCCATAACCAGATTTGTATCGCCAAATCGCCACACCGGAATGCTGGTATCCCCGGAAAAGTTTCCCTGGCCATCGCTATTCAAGACTCGCCGACCCAGCTCTGTCAATTGTTCCCGGTCACTTTCGAATCTGCCGTCATTAAGCAGCAAGACAAGTTCACCTCCGGCGTCACAAACTGCAAAATTGACCCCGTGTTTGTTTATCTGACTGCCAAACTTCTCCAGCTCACGTAATTGCGAGAGACTAATGTTTTTCGTAGCGGTTTCCAACATAGCTCCTAATAATTCTTAACTATCTCCTGCGTATTATTCTTATGTTTTCTTTGACCATCAATTGTCCACCATCAATTTTCTCTGATATAGGATATCCTCGATATTCTCTAACAACTCTCTGGGACTGAATGGCTTGCTGAGACACCCCGATATCTGCAACTGCTCCTGCTGCTCTTTCGAAATGGCAAAGCTTCTGGCCGTCAACATAATAACGGGAGTGTCCTTCGTTTCCTCATGTTGCCGGAGCTTCTCCACAAGCTCCATACCAGTCATGACCGGCATCTGATAATCCGTAACAATAATGTCCGGCTTTTCGCTGCAGGCCAGCTCAAATGCCTCGGCACCGTTATCTGCCGATATGACTTCATAACCATTATTACGGAGTTTTATCGCCACAACATGAACAATGTGTATTTCATCATCCACAATCAAGACTCTCTTGTCTGCCATCATTGTGCCTCCACAAAAGATTAACATATATCGTGTAGCGCCTAACGCACGATTGTCTTTTCATCCACGATTCTTAACTGGTACTAATTGCTTCTTTTCTCGCCAAAGGTAACTCAAAACCAAAACTGCTCCCCACGCCGACCTGGCTTGTAACAAAAACCCGGCCATTATGGACTTTCTCTATTATTTGTTTGACGAGGTTAAGACCAAGACCCGTTCCTTTTGCATGCTTTTCATTGGCACCAACCCTATAGAATTTATCGAATACATGCTCAATTTCATCTTCGGGGATTCCTACTCCCGTATCGGTTACACTGACTCGCGCCAAACCTTCAAGCTCATCGACCTCGGTTTCTATTTTCACCGATCCTCCCGAAGGAGTATATTTGACAGCGTTACTCAGCAGATTAACAATGACCTGTGAGATCATATCCTTATGTACGTACACCTGGTCGAACACAATCGGCTTCTGCCCAAAAACCTCAATATTCTTTTCTTCAGCGTAGCTCCTTATCATTCGCAACTGTTCTTCTATGAGCATTGTTAAGCTGGCAGGCTCTTTATTCACTTTTATCAAGCCTGATTCTATGCGCGAAGTATTCAAGATGTCGTCTATAAGCCGACTCAATCTCTTGGCCTGATTCTGAATCACTGAATAGAATTCTCTTCTTGTTTGTTCGTCATCGGCTTCACCGTCACATAGCATTTCCGAATAGGCTGTGATAGAAGCAAGGGGTGTTTTTAACTCGTGCGAGACGTGACTTACAAAATCATTTTTCATTTGCTGAATTTGTTTCTCGCGCGTAATGTCATGCAAAACCGCCACAGTTCCGCAAATATGCTGTCTTTGGTCGTAAACACACGAGACTATACAATCGAAAGTCTTCAACTCCCCATCATCCATGAATTCGATTTCCCGCCTCTTTGCCTGACCTTTGCTTTTTCTGTTGTGACTTAGAAAATCTGCAAACTTACTTTTATCCGCACTTATCAGCTCGCCGACAAGTCTGTGATGAGAATCCTTAAAATTAAAATTGAAAAGCCGTCCGGCGACCTCGTTGGCCATTAAAAGCTTATCAAACTCATCGATAACAATCACGGCATCGCGAATGCTGTATATGATTGCCTCGGCGTTTTTTTCCCGCCTCTGCGAAAGTTGAATTCGAATCTGCAAATCCTTGATTTGCTCTTCGTACTCCGCAATTCGTCCGGCATAACCGTCAAAATAGTCACCAATAACTCTGCATAATTCCTCTATATCTCTGACTCTGAGCGAAGTAGAGAATTCCTCACGAACACCGATACCACTTGCCTGACCAATTTTGGCTAACTCGACTATGGACGTGATCGCCCCGGCCAGTCGTAACCAGTACCAGCCGAGTAAGATCACGCCCACAGCTCCAACAGCATAGCATACCGGCTCAAACGGTATCTGCTGCGTATATTCGGCTGAGCCCCGACCCTCCTCCGAGCCAGAGCCCTGCCACCTGGCTAGGCCTGCCAGGAACAAACTGCACGCCACGATTAACGTGATTAATATGTATAAGTTTCTTCTAACTCTCAAAACAACAACCCTAACGAATTTACTATTTACTATTTTCTATTGACTATTGTGTTGGGGATATACACTCCCGGTTTTTTCAATAGTCAATAACCAATCGTCAATAGCCAATTATTCACCTTCTCATCCACTTGGGAGCTTCCTGGTTGTCAATATTTCCCTGCATCTTCCTTTCCAATCTCTCCAAAGCCTCCCGGCCATCCAACTCAGCAACAATCCTCTCCTTCAGCCGTATCGCTTCCAGATAAGCCGGGCGAAGCTTGAGTGCAGCGTCAACTTCTTCCATCGCAGCTATGGTCTGGTTCTCTTCATAGTACATAACAGCTTTTGCATAATGGTCTTCTGACAATCTTGCTCTACTGGCCTGCTGCAATTCATCCTTTACGCCAAATCTTTTTCGACGGACATCATCTGTTCTTCTATCTCCATCAATCTCATTCGGCTCATCTATTATATGAGGAGTAAGCAGAACTATTACCTCCTGACGTTCAACCTGATCAGCTCTGCCTCTAAAAAGCACTCCAATAAGCGGCAGGTCACCAAGTAATGGGATTTGTGTCCTAACGCTGGTTGTGCTATCCCTGAACAGCCCTCCGATAACTATAGTCCCCCCGTCTTTGACCATGATGTTAGTAACAAGTTCTGCTGATGTTTCCTGGGGTATACCACCCGGTACTGATCCATCGCTATCTTTGGGATGAATATCCATACGGATATAGCCATCGTCACCGATATACGGCCTGAACGAAAGCTTCGTGCCGGTATCAAGGAACTTCACTTCGCCCTCAACCAAATTACCCGCCGCATCGAATGTATTACCTTCTCTATAGCCAAGTTTGTTACCGATGTAGACCTGGCCAAGCTGCTTGTTTATCGCCAATATCTTTGGATTAGCTAAAACAGTAATATCACTAACAGCTTCGACTGCTCTGATAAATACGGCCATATCGTCATGTGCAACACCAAAGGTTAAACCTCCTGATAAGGCGCTTCCCACACTAGTTGATGCGCTTGCAGATTGCACAAAGTCTGAAGCACCATGGGTAATACCTGCAAGGGAGCTTATAGCAGTACCCTTGAGTGTCTGCCAATCGATACCAAACTGCATACCTTCAGTGAGTGTTGCGCTCAATATAGTCGCCTCAATGAGGACCTGTTTGGGTCTGATGTCAATAGAGCGCAGCACATCACCAACCTTTTCAATGTTTTCAGGGTAGTCGTAGACAATTATGGTATCATTCATCGCAGTAGTGTCCCCCCCACCGCTTCCAGAACTGATAGACTCACCGGTAGGGAACTCTATATTTGCCGCGGCGGTGGTTTCTATACTACCATTAGCGCTGAGAACTGGCGTAATCAGCTTCTTTGCTTCAGCGGCAGAGATGTAATACAAGGTGAATATCTTATATACCAGTCGCTCCGGATCATCCTTGAGCTTTTTATATTCTTCCTTGGTATACACCTTGATTAGATTTCCCTGCTGCTCATATTTGAAGTTGTCCCCCAGGATTGCGTTCATAGCCTCTTCAAACGTCACATTTGTAAGACGCCTGAACGCCAGAGAACCATCAACGCCCGGCGAAGGTACGATGTTCCTTTGACACATACTGCCCAACATTGCCAGGGCCTTGCGTATCCCAAAATCCTCTTCGCAATTAAACAACGGAATTATCGTATCTTCCTGGATACCTTCCTGATTGCTATCATCAACAACCTCCGTTGCGGAAACCCTACTTCTGACAGCAGCCTGAGCAGGTTCCTGCCCTGCACCAGCAACTGCAGTTGCCGCCGTCACAACCAACACAAAAATCCATAAGTAAAAGTTTCTTACTATTTTTAATTTATCTTTCGATTTATCACCAAAATACATATTTTAGCTCCTTTTCTCTTATAGCATGTAGCGTTTATCAGCTATCCGCTATTCTCTTTAACCTGTGTAAGTTTCAATGTTATTTCTGCTTCTTGACACCTAACTACTACCGCATCTTCCCTGATTTCAACTACTTCACATTCATACACACCAACTACATCACGGATTAGCACTTTGTCCCCCACCGACAGCATCTCGTTATTTATAAGAGCATGGGGACTTATACCAAGTCCGATCGCTTCCAGCTTCAGTTTCCCTGCAACTGCTCTGATTACTTCTTCACTGCCACCTTTTGAAACAATATTTACTTCTCCCGTACCCGCCGAGTTCTGCCCTTGCGCGTCAACAAAAGCCCGCCAGCCTTTTGAAGCAAAAAAGTCTTTTGTGATTACATCGTTACGACCCGCGACTCTCGGCAATTCCACATACGATACGTTCAACTCAACTTCTGATTCGCCATCTACATTCACCTGGTCTGTGACAAGCGAGGCTTCAGCAGCTTCCGGCGTTTTTTTCGTGAGCACCCTTACCCACATAAAAACCATCACCGCTACCAGACACAACGCCATCACAGTCCTTTTCTTCTCTGCGACCAATTGACTAAAAAGCCTTCCAGCTTCGTTACCATTATTTTTCGCTTTTTGTTTCATCTGCTCTGTTTTGTCTTTTACTTGTCTCTTACCCTTGCCCGATTTCTGATCTGTAATAAATTACCGCCTCTGTCTCCACGCTCACTTCGCCGCTAAAACTGTTGTCGTTTCTGAGTTTCACCCGCTCGACGCGAATCAGCCTGTCCAATCCCTGTAGCTGTCTATAGAATTCGAACATCTGTGATAATTTACCCTTACACCGCATACTCAGGGGTATGCAGTAGAATTTATCACCCTTCACTTCCTCGCGGGGCTCGACAACCTGTTCTCGCAAATTATGCTCATTCATCAAAGCAGCTATCTTTCGCAGGAAAACACCAAGGGCCCTTCGATTAGGTATATTCGTCTCATAGTCTTCAAGCTCACTCTGTATCTTCAGCAACTGTTGTTCGAGCAAGGGAAGTTGTTCACCATCTGCAGCGCCTTTGGCAATAGTAAGCCTCTGTGCAAATATATTCTGTTCGACAGTCTCTATTTTCTTCCTTAAAGGTCGATACCGAAACAGCACAAAGCCACCTATTATTGCTACGGCCACGACACATATAATTAATTGTTGTTTTTCTCGATACAGCATTTCTTTCTTTCGCTTTCTACTGTTCGCAATAGTTCGCTAAATAGCAAATTATCTCGAATTCACTTACCCGAATATTTTCTTCCTCTTCTCGATAGCTCTCTTCGACATCCTGGGATTCCTCAATAAAACCTGTCCCCGGACCGAACGAAGAACCACTGAGATTCTTTATCTCGGTGTTTCGCGAAAAAGATGGTACTACCTGACCAAAATAAGGCGATTCCTCCAAGCTGCATATCAAGACTCCCACATCGCTCGCATCAGCCGCTACGCCACCGATCACTATCTTAAATCGAACATCACCAAGCGGTAGTTCTTGCTCGTTAAACTTGCTGGGAACCGCCCTCACAACAGCACCGGTATGCGGAGACGATTTGGTCTTCTGCTTGTTCGCAAACTTCTCTGAAATAAATTCTATTTTGCTAAGGACTATCTTTTCATCAACCAAAAAGCTAATCTCCGCTAAAACACTTGCGACATCGATTTTGGAATCAATTTCTTCTATGGATTCGGCCTTTTTCTGAAATCCTCTCAACTCACTCTGAAGCCCTGCCAATTTAGCAGAAACCTTTTCCGCCTGGGCCTGCTCTGTAGCCATTTGAGTATATTTCGCCTTGGCTTTTGAAATCGTATGTGCAGCAGAAAAATTCCACACCATCATCACCGCAAAGACACCGCCCAATGCAATGTATTGCGTACGATAGCTAAGCTGTCGCCGCCTGCCGCTTTTATACCATTCCGGAAGGAAATCAATTTCTTTCATAATTTTCTCGCAAATCGGATTGAGACTGAAGCTCGCCTTTGTTAAGCGCCTTCCAGTCTTTGAGACTCAGTCCTACAGCGATCGCCCATTCACAAAGGAAACCGCGTCTGTCACTGTCAAAATTCAAATTCGTTCTCTCACTTGACAAATCGAAGCCTCTCAGCGGCTGGGCCACTTCAAGCTCAACCGTCAAATGACGACGCAAGACGCTAAGCAGAATATCTTCGTATGCTCCACCTCCCGCAATAACCGCCCGCTCTACGCGCTTGCCTCTGAATGTCACTGTATAATACCGAAGACATAGTGATACTTCCCTCGCCAGGTCCTCGACAACTGCACTAACCGCATCGACCATCACTTGGCGTGTAGACGCATCCATCTCCTGCGCATTGCCGACAGTCTCCTGCGTTACCGAACCCGGCTTCGGCATCGATAATCTTTTCTCCACTCGTAGTGCGTCCCGCAGCACTTCAGCCTCACCGATGCTAATATTCAACTTTGCTGCAACTTCCTGATTGAACTTCTCTCCGCCTATTGGAATCTCTTTGACAAAACTAATTTTTCCTTCACGGCCGAAAACCACGGTAGTAACGCGGCTTCCCACATCCACAAAGACTACCGTGCAATCTCGATCCTCCTGACGTCTTAGCGACCTCTCAAAGCTCCTGAATAGTGCACATGGAATCGTGTCTATTGCTACTGGTTTGAGTCCGGCCTCCGAAAGCATTTGAATGTGATCCTGTATAGTCTCTTTGTCTATAGCAAACAGAATTAATTCATTCTTAATTTCATCACCCTGTCGAACATTGCCGGCAATGACGTAATCCATCGAATCCTTATCCGGGTCCAATCCGAAACGCTGAGCAACCTCCTTTTTCAAGGCCTGCTCGATCTCATCTTTCTCTGTCTCAGGTAATCGTAGACTCGTAATTTTTAGCCTGCCGCTCGGCAAACACGAGACTACATTTCTTCCCTGGAAATTGCCCCTAGCAAGCATTCTTCTGACCGCTGAAACGATAAAGCTTCTTCTGCTCTGTTCGTCACTATTAATGCTATGCTCAATGCGAGCTTCATCTGCTGCAAGGACGGATATATGTTCACCATTCATCAAGAGTTGAATCATCTTGATAGAATTATGACCCACGTCCAATCCTATCGGCCTAAGACCACGAGTTCTAAAACCCCAACTTATCATCTACTTGTTTCCCACATCAGTCCGCCTCTGTCACTCCCACACAAGAATTTCACCCTGAGCAAGTGGAGGCGAGATTCAATACTACTTCCGTACTTGTTTTTTACTCGACTCGGATATACCCTGTAATAGGCTCAACCCTGACTGTCACAGTCGTACCACCTGCCTGAAGGCTGATTGTTCCTCCATCATTGACAGGACTGCCCAGAATGTCAAAACTAACAGTATCATCGCTAAAAGTAGTGTAATCGATATCAACTTTGTTCAGTCTGCCGTCAGTGCTGAAGTTTATCTCATATGGAAATCCCTTTTTAACAGGATGATCTATAACAGTGTTGTCTTGATCTTTTATACTGTAGCTTTCGGCGCTCGTAACAAACACCACCGAAAAATTCTGCCCTCTGCTGATTGCCATACTTTTGGCGTACTCCAAATCCGCCATAATCATATTTGCTGCAGACCGAATCTGCATACTGGTTGCTGAAGTCATCATTGGTACCACTGTCAACGCCGCTATTGCCATTATCACAACCACAACCAGTAACTCAATTATAGTAAACCCACCTCTTGTGCCTCGTAAATCGTGTTTGATATCCTCACCAGGATAAAAATAACGCAGCCTTTTTCTTGGATATGTTAAATATGACATTTTAAACAACCTCCTCTTTCTGTCCTGGCATATTATCAACGCCAACCTCCATTGTATTCCTTTTTTCGACCTCTTAGAGACATATCTTTACCAGCCAAAAACCGGCCTAAATAATTCTCTATACCTCTCATGTACTCTAATCCGTTACATTCGTCAGAAGCTGCATATTTCTGTCGTCCGCTCTGGGCTAATTAGACACAGATTACGCGTTACAAGTGTTATATCTCTACCCTTCTAAAGTTAAGGCCAACAGAATTGGTATAATCGTCAAAA
>CAZQXE010000051.1:0-15796 GCA_964597115.1 uncultured Pirellulales bacterium
AGCAGAAGAAGACGGTGTTTGGCCGAAAGAATTGTGGCACCAGGACTGCTATACACGCGCAGGGACGGGCGATTTGGGCAAGGGAAGAATCGACGATGCAAATGCCGAGCACAAGCGTTCCGATTTTTGTGACTTGCGGGATTTTAATCTTGACCGACCGGGTGTATTAAGCGACCTTTCTCGGTGTTTTAAATATTGGATTGCACTGACTGACTGCGATGGATTCCGCATCGATACTCTCAAGCATGTTACAAAAGAGCAGGCACGAAATTTTTGTGGTTCTATCAAGGAGTTCGCGGCAAATCTTGGAAAGCAAAATTTCTTTCTTGTCGGTGAGATAGCCGGTGGAGATTATGTCCAGGATTTCTATCTTGATGCCCTCAACCGCAATCTCACTGCAGTATTGGATATCGGGGAGATGTGTCCCATTCTAAACGGTGTTGCCAAAGGCCTAAGATATCCCAGAGACTATTTTAATGGTTTCAATCCCTGCGATGCGGGTATGGGATCGCACCGCAATTTGGGTTGGCAACATGTTTCTATACTCGATGACCATGACCACATTTATGGCGAGAAAATTCGATTTTCCAGCGAAGCATCTTGTGAGCATCAGGTTATTGTGGGTGTAGCGTTACAGCTGTTTACATTAGGTGTTCCATGTGTATATTATGGTACGGAACAGGCTCTTGCCGGCCCTGAACCGCCAGAGAGAAAATGGCTGCCTCAGTGGAAGTGCTCAGACCGATACCTCCGCGAAGCAATGTTTGGTCCGGAGCATCCGAGGGCATCAGGGAGAAATGGTTTGCGGAATCAGGATATGGATCTGCCTGGATTCGGTCCCTTCGGAACAGCAGGGCACCACTGCTTTGATGAGAATAATCCGGTGTACCGGCGTGTCGTTGCAGCCACTGAGCTTCGGAGAAGGTATCCTGCTTTGTGCTGTGGCAGGCAATATCTTCGCTGCATATCATTTTTAAATAAACCGTTTGATGTTTATAGTCCCGGCGAAATAGTTGCCTGGTCACGCATCCTGGACGATCAGGAATTGCTTTGTGTGATAAATACCAATGGTACACAGCAACGAGGAGCCGACGTTCTTGTAGATGCAAGCCTGAATTCGGATGACAACAGCAATATGACAGTAGTCCTCAATACCACCCAGGTCGGGGACCGGCATGGTTTTGCCGGTTCACATTCGGTTGGCTCAACGGTTCGCGTGAACAGAACAGCAGATTACAGGGCGTTTGTCCGGATTCGCGATGTTCGGCCTGCAGAAGTTATTGTGCTGGCAAATCACCCGTAGTTCGGTTCACAGCTACGAAAAAAGCTTTGCTATTGCGCCCCCCCACATAATATAATACAGAGTCCTTTTTGATCTGGCTTTTGTATGAAAAGATCTGGAATTGTTATGAATTTTGAGAGTTTTTTCAATCCTAAATCCGTTGCTATAGTCGGTGCCTCACACCACAAGGGTAAGGTTGGGTATGAAATCTTAGCCAAAATGATTGAAGCCGGATATGAGGGCAAAATATTTCCGGTCAATCCCCAGGCCGATACAATCCAGGGATTGCAGTGCTATACCGATCTGAAATCTGTCGAACAGGTTCCTGAGCTGGTTGTTATTATTGTTCCGGCGGGGGATGTTCCTTTGGTTATGCAGCAATGCGCCAGGATTCAGGTAAAGTCGGTTGTCATTATCACTGCCGGCTTCAAAGAGGTTGGCGAAGAAGGAGAAGAACTTGAGAAGCAGATTATTCAGATCGCAAAAAGGGCCGGCATCCGGGTTATTGGACCAAACTGTCTTGGCGTGATAGCACCCGCAAACAAGCTAAATGCCAGTTTCGGCGGAGAGCTGCCGGCACAAGGAGTAACGGGGTATCTTTCCCAGTCGGGTGCGCTACTGGCTGCCGTTCTTGATATGGCTAATTCAAATAGGATCGGTTTTAGCAAGCTTGTCAGTTTGGGTAACAAAGCAGATGTAGATGAGTTGGATGTGTTAAAGGCTATGGGGAATGACCCTGAGACTAAGGTTATTGCCGGCTATCTTGAGAGTATAAATGATGGCAATGCTTTTGTAAGTCAGGCAGAGGTGATTTCACACGAAAAACCGATACTGCTGGTAAAACCCGGAGGCACAGAAGCGGGTGCAAAGGCAGCTTCGTCACATACCGGCAGCTTGGCCGGCGATGATACCGCATACGAGTGTTTGTTCGAAAGAGCGGGGATCATCCACTGTGATTGTATCAAATCACAGGTTGATTACACTCAGGCATTTGCTTACCAGCCGCTTCCTGAAGGAACAAGAATTGCTGTTATTAGCAACGCTGGCGGGGCAGGAATTATGGCAGCTGACGCAATTGAGCGGCAGGGTCTTACGTTTGCTAAGCTGTCTGATAAAACTATTGAGAAGTTGGCCACGAACTTGCCACGCGCTGCGAGTTTGCATAATCCTGTCGATGTCTTATGTGACGCGCTCGCCGAAAGGTACGAATTTGCACTTAGTGTTGTTCTCGACGATCCTAACGTTGATATAGTTCTGGTGCTTTTGACTCCACAGGCAATGACGGAATCCACTGCTACAGCTAAGGCCGTAGTTAAGATAGCAAGCCAAAAACCGGATAAACTTATTCTCGCCTGTTTCATGGGTGCCGGTAAGGTTGAAGAGGGGACAAGAATTCTACGAGAAGGCAAAATTCCCTGCTATGACTCTCCGAAAATTGCCGTATCGACAATCAAAGTAATGACTGATTATGTAAGGTGGCGTTCCAGGCCGAAACGTGTTGTAGAGCTCTTTCCCGTTAATCGCCGAAAGGCCGAAACAACAATTGAAAAACACCTGCGGAGTGGCACCTGTCAGATAGGTGAGGTTGAGTCAAAGGAGATCCTTGAAGCGTACGGTTTCGTCGTACCGAAAGCCGGAATTGCGACTACATCTGAGCAGGCAGCGAATATAGCCCGGCAGTTGGGATTTCCTGTGGTGGTAAAAATTTGGTCGCCTGATATAGTCCATAAGACAGATGTAGGTGGAGTTAAGCTCGGCCTTGAAAATCCCGAGGAAGTTATGGACGCTTTTGACCTGATGATGTATCGAATACCCAGGAAGCTGCCAGATGCTAACGTACTTGGCGTGCTTGTACAGGAAATGGTCAAAAGCGGAAAAGAGGTTATCCTTGGGATGAAACGTGACCCGCATTTTGGACCTTTGATGATGTTCGGAATGGGCGGGACAATGGTCGAGGTGCTCAAAGATGTGTCTTTTTACCTGGCGCCGCTAACGGCAGAAGAAGCAAGGCAGATGCTCGTTAACACAAAGACATATCAAATGCTCATGGGAGTACGCGGCCAGAAGGGTGTGGACATCGAGACGATTGCCGAAGGACTGCAAAGGCTTTCACAACTGGCCACCGAATTTCCTCAAATTCATGAGGTGGATATAAATCCGTACGTTGTCGGTCCCAAAGGCACAACACCAATTGCTGTCGACGCCAGTATAAGCTTGGCAGTGCCATAGGTTGAGAAAGGACTGTTAATTTTAATGAGTCTTGAAAACTTCTTTAATCCTGAATCTGTTGCCATAGTCGGTGCTTCTCATCAGAAAGGCAAGGTGGGTTATGAGATCCTGAAGAATATGATCGATGCAGGGTATAAAGGCAAGATATTCCCAATCAATCTCAAGTCCCAATCTATCGAAGGTCTGAAATGTTATCCTGATCTTGAGTCTCTTGGTGTGATTCCTGACCTTGTTATTATTGTGATTCCGGCAAAGATTGTACCTGCGATTATGCGCCAGTGCGCTAAAATCAAAGCCAAGTCAGTCATAATAATAACTGCCGGTTTTAGAGAAGTCGGCGCCGAGGGAAAGGAGCTTGAGGAGCAGATTACTCAAATTGCAAAACAGGCCGGAATTCGACTAATTGGCCCCAATTGTCTTGGTGTGGTAGTGCCGGCAAATAAGCTGAACGCGAGCTTCGGTGGAGACTTGCCTGCTATTGGATCCATAGGATATTTATCCCAATCAGGCGCTTTGCTTACCGCCATTCTTGATACGGCAAATGCGAACGATATAGGATTTAGCAAGCTCGTCAGTATAGGCAATAAGGCAGATGTGAATGAATTAGATGTCATAAAGGCTTTGGCTTCGGATAAAGATACAAAAGTTATTGCCGGTTATCTCGAGAGCATTAGCAACGGGAATCAATTTGTAAGGGAAGCGGAACGGATTTCCCATGACAAACCTATATTGTTGATAAAGTCCGGCGGAACAGAAGCCGGTGCAAAGGCAGCTTCCTCTCATACCGGCAGCCTTGCCGGCGGTGAAGCTGCTTATGAATCTGCGTTTCAACGAGCGGGAATTATTCGCTGTAGCTCAATAAAACAGCAGTTTGATTTTGCCCAAGCCTTTGCTAATCAGCCACTTCCTGCCGGACCAAGTGTTGCTGTTATTACCAATGCGGGTGGACCGGGAATTATGGCTGCTGATGCTATCGAACGGCAGGGTCTTACCTTTGCAAAACTGACGGATAAGACGATAAAGAAGTTGTCCTCCAAGCTGCCGACGGCTGCGAATTTGTATAATCCTGTTGATGTTCTGGGTGACGCTCTCGCTGATCGATATGAATTTGCTCTTGACGCCGTACTCGACGATCCCAATGTTGATATAATTTTAATAATCCTGACACCACAGGCAATGACTGAGCCTGCTGCCACCGCTGAAGCGATTGTCAGTATAGCGCATCAAAAACCAATAAAACCCATTCTTACCTGTTTCCTCGGGGCGGACAAGGTTGGAGAAGGAGTGAGAATTTTACGTCGGGGTAGGATCCCTCAAATGGATGCCTCAGAAAATGCTGTTGCAACAATCAAAGTGATGGCTGATTATGTTCGATGGCGTTCCAGACCAAAACGTGTTGTAAAACTGTTCGGCGTCAATCGCAGGAAGGTGGAAACAATAGTGCAAAGGCATCTGCGTCAGGGGATTCGTGAGATCGCAGAGAATGAATCGAAGGAAATACTCGAAGCCTATGGTTTTGTTACACCTAAAGGTTCCATTGCAACGACCGCTGAGCAGGCGGCGAGCATAGCAAACCAGCTCGAATTCCCGGTAGTACTAAAGATTTGGTCGCCGGATATCTTGCATAAATCGGATGTAGGTGGAGTCCAGATTGGTCTGGATAGTGTCAAAGAAGTTAAGGACGCTTTTGATTTGATGATGTATCGAATACCAAAGAAACTACCCAATGCGGACATCCTTGGTGTGCTTGTGCAGGAAATGTGCGGTTCCGGCAAAGAAGTCATACTCGGGATGAAACGTGATCCGCATTTTGGTCCCTTAATGATGTTCGGAATGGGCGGGACAATGGTCGAAGTTCTAAAAGACGTATCTTTTTACCTTGCACCGCTGACGGACGAAGAAGCCAGGCAGATGCTAATCAATACAAAGACATATCAAATGCTCAAAGGTGTGCGTGGTGAAGAGGGCGTGGATATAGATGCTGTTGCAGAAGGATTACAACGGCTTTCACAACTGGTTACTGAATTTGCTGAGATTCAGGAGATGGATATAAATCCTTATGTTGTTGGCTTTAAAGGCAGCACACCGGTTGCCGTTGATGCCAGAATAAGCGTAAAACAGATTTAGAGAGAGTTGGGTATGCAGGAATTTGACTGGACAGAAAAATATAAAGACAAAATAAGAACTGCACCGGCGTCAATGAAGCTGATTAAGTCTGGCAACAGTATATTCATTGGAACCGGTTGCGGGCAACCTCAACATCTTGTAGACGCTCTGGTCGAGCATTCAGGCGGAATTCGCGATGCTCACGTTATTCACATGTTGGCGATGGGAACGACTCCCTATGTCGATGAGAAGTTCCGCGAGAGGTTTAAAATGAACACTTTTTTCATTGCGGAAAATGTCCGCGATGCTTTGGCGAAAGGTATCGGAGACTACACGCCAATATTTCTTTCGGAGATACCTCATGAATTTGAAGCCGGACGCATTCCTATCGATGTAGCTTTAATTAGTATAACCGCGCCCGATGTGAATGGCTTATGTAGTCTCGGAGTATCTGTCGATATTGTCAAATCTGCCGTTGCCAATGCCAAGTACGTTATTGCACAAGTCAATAACCGGATGCCTCGGACATTTGGTGACAGTTTCGTACACATCAATGCAATCGACGTGTTAGTGCCTTACGACGAAAACCTCATCGAAATTCCTGTAGTCCAGCCCGCCGAAACATTACGTCGTATTGGCCAGAATATCGCCAGACTTGTGGAGGATGGCAGCACTATTGAGTGTGGTATCGGGCGTATACCGCAGGCCCTGGCCGAGTTTTTAAAAGAAAAGAAAGACCTCGGTATTCATACTGAAATGTTCAGCGATTGGATTATCGACTTAATCGAGAGCGGAGCAATTACGTGTGCGAAAAAATCGGTCAACCGTGACAAAATCGTTGCAAGCTTTTGCATGGGCTCGCAACGGCTCTATGACTATGTCCACAACAACACGTTTTTCGAGTTTCGCCCTACCGAGTACGTCAATGATCCGTATATTATAAGTCGGCACGAGAAAATGGTTGCGATTAACGTCGGTTTGGAAATAGATCTGACAGGCCAGGTTTGTTCGGATTCGTTGGGTTATCGGTTCTATAGTGGTATCGGCGGACAGGTTGATTTTGTTCGCGGCGCTGCGCGAAGCAGGGGAGGCAAAGCCGTTATTGCAATGCCATCTACCGCAAAAAATGGGACTATTTCCAGAATTGTGCCGCATTTGACTGAAGGTGCAGGAGTTGTTACGACACGCGGAGATGTCCACTATGTAGTTACCGAGTATGGCACGGCATATCTGCATGGAAAGAGCATCAGACAAAGAGTTCTTGACCTGATAGAGATAGCACATCCAAAGTTCAGAAAAGAGCTGATCCAGGCAGCAAAAAGTCAGAATTATGTATATGAAGACCAGATAGAATTAACGTGGGACCAGGTTATTTATCCGGATGAACTGGAGCGGTATGACACGTTGCGAGATGGCACAGAAATATTTTTCAGGCCAATAAAACCTACCGATGATCCGGCACTTTCAGAGATGCTGTATTCTTTGAGTGAAAAGTCTGTTCAAACACGTTACATGACCCGAGCGATGGCTTTTCCTCATAGTGATGTTCAGCGATTCACAAATATCGACAATCGGCAGGACATTGCCATTGTTGGTGTTGTTCCCGGGATTTCGGGCGAGGAAATTGTAGCTATTGCCCAGTATTTCCTTGATCCGAAAACACAGGCTGCGGAGGTGGCTTTTCTTGTCCAGGATGAATGGCAGAAAAAGGGAATGGGGACTTACCTGTTGGACTATATTACTAAAATTGCCAAACAACGCGGCGTTAAAAGTTTCTATGCAAAAGTGATGTCGAATAATAAGCCAATGTTGTCGATTTTCTATAACTCCGGTTACAAGGTAAATACAGAATTTGATGGTGAAGTGTATAACATCACATACGATTTGATAGAACAGAAACAATAGGAGTGATTTTGGCGTCGAGAAAAGCCATATTTATTTATTCGACGGAGCTTGAGAAGCATAGTTACCCCCCTGAGCATCCTTTTAATACTGTCCGGGCCCAAAAAACACGCCAGATTATCAACTCTATGGGATTGCTCTCAGGTAGCGGTATAACCGAAGTAGCACCAGTGCCCGCCGAAAGAATCGTCTTGAAAAAATTTCACTCAGCTCGTTATTTACATGCACTAAGGAACGCTTCAAAAGGACGTTGGGATGTTGAAGCACTCAATATGGGAATAGGAACTAGTGATTGTCCCATATTCAATGGTTTATACGAATATGCAGTATTGGCTACCGGAGCGACACTTATCGGGGCGAAACAAATCTTGTCAGGTTCCGCAGATATTGCGTTCAATCCGTCGGGCGGATTCCATCATGCAGGTCCCGAACGTGCGGCCGGATTTTGCTATATCAACGATGTGGCTCTTGCCTGTATGGTCCTTGCTGAGCAGGGAAAACGGGTGTTGTATCTTGATGTGGATGTTCATCACGGAGATGGTGTCGTCTATGCGTTTTACGACCGTTCAGATGTGATGACAATTTCACTGCATGAAAGTCCGGCTTCGCTTTTCCCGGGGACGGGATTCGCAGATGAAATTGGCGAAGGCGAGGGAAAGGGGTACTGTGTAAACATTCCACTTCCGATCGGCACTTACGATAAAATGTATATGAAGGTCTTTAATGACGTAGCTGTGCCGTTAATGACAGCTTATAACGCAGATGTAATCGTTTTCGAGTTAGGTGCGGATGCCCTGGTGGGGGATCCTCTTGCCCATCTGTGTGTGACAAATAACAGCTATGCCGAGATCATTAATTTTTTGTTGAGTCTTAATAAACCCATTCTCGCAACAGGCGGCGGGGGATATAATGTGGACAATACAGCCAGAGCCTGGGCGCTTGCCTGGAGCGTGCTATGTGGTGACGGCGATGAATATGATATGAATCTTGGTGTCGGCGGCGTTATGCTTGAAAGCACCGATTGGCAGGGTGGATTACGAGACAGGGAGTTTGTTGTCAGGAGCCAGCAGAGGGAGATGGTATTACCCGGAATAGAAACCACAATAGAAACGCTCAAGAAAAATGTCTTTCCGATTCACGGGCTTTAGTAAATGACTCAAATTGATCTTTTCTCTATCGATTATCGCCATAAGTTACTTTGTAAAAAGAACATTACACAATATGTCATTCCAGCGCAAGCGGGAATCCATATCATTGAAATCATTTCTGGATACCTGCTTTCGCAGGTATGACAAGTCGAATCGGCCAGTTTAAGTTATTTAGCACCCAGCACGCTGAACGCAGTCCTTGGGACTCCGCCGTAAGGCGTCCTGTGGACTTACGGAGAACGCAGAACTAAGTATCATTCTGTGATTTTACCATTTTTCTTGCGCTGAATGACAGATTAGCTTAAAATCAGTTTTAGCGTTTGTTTGTGGAAAATATTAACACCGAGAAGATGTTCGCGAGTTTTTGTTAATATTGACTTTGGAGTGTTATCGAGCTAAAAAAGACGTCTAAACATTGGTATACTCTACTCAATACGATATCTTGAGGAGTGTTATCGAGAAAACCATATAATAACTTGCTATTGGCCACGGATACCTTTTAACATACAGGACGGTTGAATGAACAGCGTGCAATACGAAGAGCTTTGCCGTTTCTTCCTCGCGCAGAAAGTCGGGATATCTCCGGACAAGATCTGTTCTACCCGTATTCCGAACCCCAAGCGTCAAAACCTTCCGCAGTACAGTCACCAAATCGACTTGTACTGGGAAACTGGAGACGACGTTTCCCAGTACCTCAACATTGCCAATGCGAAATGGCGAGGCTCCGACAAAGTCGACCAGTCGGACGTTATGCTCCTTCAGCAGGTCAAGGAAGATTTGCAGGCGCACAAGGCCGTTATGATCACGAACACGGAGTTCACTTTTGGCGCCGACGCTGTTGCACAGGACAAAGGCATAGCCTTGCATATCGTCCGACCTACGTTTGATGTGACTGCCCTCCCTTCAAAAGATCGCCCCGTGATTCTGGCGGGAATCCAACACATTGCTTCAACAACATCGCAGAGTGTATACGAACATGTGGTCGTTCAAAGAGCCTTCGATTTGGCTGAATCGGTTCCTGAGCGAAGTCCAGGAAGTCAACCCGGACACATTTCCCATTCCCCTACTTCCGTGCCCGGTTACGAGTCGCGAATAGTTGCGGGATACTCGCACAGGGGCGGACTGTCCGGGGGCGGTCACAAAGGTGGTGGGGGTGGTCACGGACCGGAAACCAGAGGAGGAGGCCCTGGATTTCGTACAAAATAGCGCAAGTGGCTCGTAACCAATCGATGCACCAAACGTGCCGGCGTTGATGTCGATTGGCAGATTTTCATCCAGCGTGGCCGATACGCTGGTGATCTCAAACGTTTTGTCGTTAACAGGGAGAAGATCATGCGAGACTTCATTGCAATTGATTTTGAAACAGCAAATCCTAAGAGAGTCAGTGCTTGTGCTATTGGGTACGCGAAGGTATCTAATTGCGAAATTGTGGAAACAAATGGCTACTTGATTAAACCCGTTGGTGGACATGCACTTTTTCAATCAAAAATACATGGCATAAAAGAAGAACACACATTTGATAAACCTGAATTTGGCGAATTGTTTCCTGAAATCCAAGATGTCTTCGGTTGCCCTTTAGTCGCACATAGTTTGTTTGATAGACAGGTATTACATGCACTTGCAGATCACTTTTATTTGAGCCTTAGCTTCGACTATATTGACTCTAGCTCAATAGCCAAAGAGCGTTTGCCAGGCCTAAAGAACCACAAACTAAAAACACTGGTTAAATATTTCCATCTCCCAGCATTCAAACACCATGATGCAACTGAGGATGCGGTAGCCTGCGCAAGAATCTTCCTCAAACTTCAAGAACTGGGTGAAGAAGAAGCTCGAGGAGGCCCGGGTGATGACAGGGCAGAATTTAAAGGAATGGTTTTGGGGATACTTGCTGACGATGAGGTTAATTACAAAGAGGCTTATCAGTTGCTATATTGGCTTGAAGACCACATAGATGTGGCAAATCAGCATATACTTCTCTATATGAAAACACAAGAGGTCCTTGCGGATGATTACCTTGACAATGACGAAGCAGTTCAGTTGAAAAAGATGCTGAAGAGTACCCTTAAGAATATAGAGTAAATATTCCGAGACAGAACAAGCGGATTCAGTTGGACCTCGCTAGAAAAAGACAAGGTTTCAGGCTTATCTTTTTGCGTTTAGAAGTTTACGCCACAACTTCTTGCATCCTTGTTTTGCTCAGAATGACAGCCTCGATGTCCCTTTTGGCACTTTAGTATTTTAGTCACTTTAGTCACTTTCCAGTACCTTCACGCTAAACATCGTGGGCTTCGAGTTTGTGTTGCGGCGGCTTGACGAAAAACGTTATTACGGCTGCCAGAATCAGCAGAGCCGATGCGCCATAATAAGCGACTGCAAAGGTTTGGTATTTGACGTACATCATCCCGGCGAGCTTTGCCAGCATGAAGCCGCCGACGCCCCAGGCCGTGAAGACCAGGCCGTAATTCATTCCGAAGTTCTTTAAACCGTAGAAATCTTTCGTGATGGACGGGAACAGGGAAAGATTTGCACCGTAGTTGGCACCGATGAGCGCTGAGATAATCGCCATAGCGGGAATAGTTCCCAGGGCGTTGTCACTCGCGGCTCTCGAAAGGAGAAATATCAGCGAAGCCTGAACGACGAAACAGATCAGGAATGTTGCTTTTCTGCCGATCTTGTCACTCAACATACCGGCCAAAATGCGACCGCCTCCGTTGCCGATAGCAAGTACGGCCACGAGCACAAAGCCCAGATTGATATTCGCCTGAATCTTGGCGATGGCGGCAAGCTTGGCGATAATCATCAGCCCCGCCCCGGCTCCGCAGACGTACATAAACCAAATCACGTAGAATTGCCAGGTACGAAGCATCTCTTTCGGTAGGAAATCTTCTTTTTTATCGCCTATCTTGGCCTTTTTAGCCGGTTTCTGGCCCGCAGGGACATAGCCTTTGGGCGGGGTTTTCAATATTTGAGAGAGCGTTGCCACGACAATCAGAAACGCGATACCCAGTAACAGAACCGCCGTTTTGAAACCGAGGCTGCTTATTAAGTACGTTGTCAGTGGCGCTGCATAAACCGACGCCAGCCCGAAGCCGGAAACGACGATTCCGGCAATAAGACCCGTTTTCGCCGCCGGGAACCATTTGACGGCGGGGGGAGTTGCGGAAGCATAGCCGAATCCGATGCCGGCACCGGCAAGAACGCCGAAGCCGACCACGAAAATGCCAAGTGACGACGTTGTGCTGGCCAGTATAAAGCCAAGACCAACCAGGATACCTCCGATTGTGGCCACCAGCCGCGGCCCGATCTTGTCCTGCATTCTGCCGGCCGGAACCATTATCACAGAAAAGACCAGGCAGGCAACCATATAAGGCAGCGATTTGTCATCTTCGTTCCAGCCCCACTCTTCGGGGATACGTTTGCTGATAACGCTCCAGGTGTACAGAATGCCAAGGGCAAGGTTGATACCCATTCCCGCGAACGTGACCCGCCAACCGAGATTTTTAATTTCCAATTGTCCCGTTGTTGTTTCATCGCTCATTAATATGGTTCCCTTCATTGAAAATAGACCGGACGTGTGTCAAAACACACGTCCGGTTTGTTCATCATGTGGTGAGCGGGTGTTGTCAATCGCCTCGCCCTTTGATTAATGCTTCGACTACACCTGGGTCGGCGAGTGTTGTAATGTCACCGAGATTGTCCGTATTCTTTTCAGCAATCTTACGCAGGATTCGTCGCATAATTTTGCCGGAGCGGGTCTTCGGAAGTGCCGGGGCAAACTGAATACCCTCAGGTGTTGCAATAGGACCAATCTCCTTTCGCACGTGCTTTATAAGTTCCTTCTTCAGTTCTTCGCTTTCCTCGACATGACCCACAAGTGTAACAAAAGCATACAAACCCTGTCCTTTAATTTCATGGGGGATGGGTGTAACTGCGGCTTCAGCAACTTTTTCGTGGCTGACGAGAGCACTTTCGACTTCAGCGGTTCCAATGCGGTGCCCGGAAACGTTCACTACGTCATCGATACGACCCATCAGCCAGTAATCGCCGTCTTTGTCGATACGGCAGCCATCACCAGCGAAATAAATATTGTCATACATCGTGAAGTATGTATCCACAAATCTATCGTGGTCGCCCCACATTGTTCGCATCATTCCTGGCCAGGGTTTTCGTATACACAGCTTGCCGCCTTCATTTGCATCGCATTGACTTCCATCGTCGCGTAATACGACGGAGTCGACGCCAAAGAAAGGTCGGTTTGCGCTGCCGGGTTTCAAAGTATGAGTACCTGGCAATGGTGTAATTAAAATACCTCCAGTTTCTGTCTGCCACCAGGTGTCTACAATCGGGCAGCGTTTACGACCGATTTTTTCATAATACCAAATCCAGGCCTCGGGATTTATCGGCTCACCTACCGTGCCGAGGATCCTAAACGAATCAAGCTTGTACTTGGCTGGCCACTCTTCACCGAGACGCATCAAAGCTCGAATGGCTGTCGGTGCTGTGTAGAAAACCGTAACACCGAACTTGTCACAAATATGCCAGAAGCGGCCGGCATCAGGGTATGTAGGGACTCCCTCGAACATCATTGATGTAGCTCCATTCGCGAGAGGACCGTAGACAATGTAGCTGTGTCCGGTTACCCAGCCGATGTCGGCGGTGCACCAGTAAATATCGTCATCGTGAATGTTGAAGATGATTTTGTGAGTGATAGCAGTGTGCAGCAGGTATCCGCCCGTTGTGTGGACGACGCCCTTGGGCTTGCCTGTCGAGCCGGATGTATAAAGTATAAACAGCGGATCCTCAGCGTTCATATGTTCGGCTTCACATTCCTCGGCTGCGTTTGCCATCTCGTCGTGATACCATACGTCTCTGCCGTCTTTCATACCACAGGGCTCATCGTTAACTTTCACGACTACAACACTTTTAATCGTAGGTGTTTTTTCCAGTGCAGCGTCGGCAATATCCTTTAGCTTAATATGCTTGCTGGCACGAAGCGAAACGTTGGAGGTAATAAGCATTTTGCAGTCGGAGTCATTTACGCGGCCCTCGATGGCGTCTGCGCTGAAACCGCCGAAGATGATCGAGTGAATGGCGCCGATCCGGGTGCAAGCCAGCATCACAATCGCCAGCTCGGGAACCATCGGCAGATAAATCGCCACGCGGTCGCCTTTCTTAATACCTTTCGATTTCAGAACGTTTGCGAATTTACAAACTTCCTTATGCAGTTGCTCATAAGTGAACTTTTTAACTGCATCCTCCGCCTCACCCTGCCAAAGTATTGCAGTTTTCTTCGCGACGGGTGTCCCAAGATGTCGGTCAAGGCAGTTGTAGGAAACGTTCAACTCGCCATCTGCGAACCATGTGTGCTCAATTTTGCGATTCTTTGTATCCCATGTATAATTCAGGCTTTTTGTTGGTTCTTTAAACCAATGCAGACTTTTTGCCTGCTCAAGCCAAAAGCTATCCGGATTATCAATCGACTCTTCCCACATCTTCTGATATTGCTCGGTGCTGTTTACATAAGCATTGGCTTGAACAGATGCGGGTGGCGGAAACGTCCGCTCCTCACTCATCAGAGAGTCAATAGCTTTCTGTTGTCCCATAGTGTTCTCCTTATAGATAAATCTAAAAATTAATTTACTGTTAAAGTTTTCTTAATGCCCTTCACCGAGCTATATAAGTGCTTCCAGTGTATGTAGTTAATATCAGGTTATATAGCAAGTCCATGTCGTCTTAAATACGATGGACCCGTATTTTTACACAAGTCGTTTGAAAATGTCAACTTAAAAATCTCCATTTCAGAATTTGTAAATGAAGCTCAATTGTGCACGCATACTCTCTCCGTCGCCATTTCCATAATATTCAGTTCGCCAGTGTGAAAGCTCAAAACCGATGTCTGTATGCTTATTGGCTGCATAAACGGCGTTTGCGAACACACAACGGTTCATTGTTCGGTTGCCTACCTGGACATTCCCTTTTTTCACGTCATCCATCCCAACGCCTATATTGTAGCTGAATTTGTTCCACGGCCCTAAGCTGGCCGCAATCCATCCGCCATTGCTGCCGATTTCTTCATACTGATTTATTCCTGCGGCTGTCGTTACGCCCTGTCCGATACCACCTAAATATGCGTTCAGATTTTCACCTGTGAATACTTCGGCTTTGATTGTACATTTATCGTTAACCGGCTGGGTCAGATCCAGGTTGACCGACCAGGTTGAGAACTTCTTGTTTGATCCGGTAATGGTAATATCATACTCCTCCCGTCCCCAGTGTCCGGATACGCCTACAGTGGTTTGTTTTTCGCTGAAAATAGGCAGCGTTGCACTGGCTCTTCCCTGCAGGGAAGGAAAGCCTGCATCCTCGCCGGATTCGGTTCCGTTTGGAGCAGCTACAGCATCCATTCTGCCGATTGTCCTGGCGACCGCGCCTTCGAGTTTCAAATCAATGTTCTTTTTAACGGTGTATACTTTTGTAAGTCGTATCTGAGGACGCCGGTAGCCGATATTACCAACCCACCAGCAAACGCTGTAGTTCAGCGTGGAAGGGACCAACGGACTGATAACGTCTGATGTCTGACCGGCTATGATATTAAAACGCTTTTTAGGCCAGTCCATTTTGAGGTAGGCGTGGCGCATCATCAGGTGAGATTTGTTCTCGTCTCCGCCTCCGTAGAAATCCAATTCGACGCGGCCGCTGGTTTTCAAATTCCCGTCGTCCGGCCCGTTGATTAGCATCCCCAGGCGGGTTTCGTTTGCAGTCATATTGAACTGTTCGTCGTTAGGATTCATGTTCTCAGGCCCAACCCATCTTGCGAAGTTGCCGACGTCGGTCCGCGAGCTGTCATAAGCGGCATCGAGCTTTAGGCGTCCGTATAATTGTATGTCCAAATTCGACCAGACCCATTTTTTTTCAGACGACTCTGTCGGCGTGCCGGTCTGGTTCGCAACAATTTTTTTGAGCTCTTCGACTTCTTTGTCGAGTTTCTCGACCTTCTGTTTCAGCTCCGTATTTTCCTGGGATTGGTCGCTGTTGTTTGCAGCATAGGAAATCCCGGTTATTGCCACAGCCAGAACTAAAACAATTAGCAGGTTCACTGTATTTCTCATCGTAAACTCCTTTTTACTAT
>CAZQXE010000052.1:0-4514 GCA_964597115.1 uncultured Pirellulales bacterium
TGACAAGTTGTATCGGCTCCAGACCTTCGGCAGAGCCGGATACTTCCGGTGTTGAACTTGGTGTTTCCTGTGCGAAACTCATGGCCGTACCGGCTAACACGGCATAAGCCGGCAAGGCCCGTAAAAATGTCCTGCGATTCATCGTGTTCGCCTTTCAAAATGGATGTCCCATTTACACTAATCAGTTTTTTCGGTATTTTCTAAGCAGATCGAGTAAGTTTTTCATATCGTCCGGCATTGGAGCCTCGAATTTTACCATATCTTCAGTTTTCGGGTGCTTGAACGACAGCGTATGGGCGTGCAGTGCTACTCTGTCGATGACGGGGTCTTCGGTGGTCTGTTCCGCATCTTTTAGTTGCCATTGATAGATGAGCTTTCCGCCGTACATGTCATCGGCGACGATAGGGTGCTTGATATACGACAGGTGAACTCGTATCTGATGTGTTCTTCCTGTTTTTGGTGTGAGCTTTAGCAAAGAGAAGCCGCGGAAGGATTCGACAACCTCGTAGAAGGTGATTGCTTCTTTTCCTTTTTCAGGTCTGATTGCATATTTTTCTCTGGCTCTCGGGTGAATACCTAACGGTGCATTGATACGGTCAGCGTTAAGCTCCGGCGTGCCGTGAACGATCGCAAGATAGGTTTTTTTTACCTGCCTGCGTTCGAATTGTTTTGCGATTTTCCACTGAGCGATGTCGTTCTTGGTGACGACCATAACGCCGGTGGTGTTTTTATCGAGCCGGTGTACGATGCCCGGGCGAAATTCGCCAAGCCCGCTGGAGAGCGTGGTCCCTTCGGATTTATTCGAATAGAACACGAGTGCGTTTACCAGCGTGCCATGCGTATTTCCTCGTGCCGGGTGCACGATCATGCCGGGCTGCTTGTTCAGAATTATCAGCTCGGAATCTTCATAGATGATATTGAGCGGGATGTCCTCCGGCATGATATCTTTGCTCGGCTTCTCGGGCAGTGTCATCTCGATTATGTCACCCGGATTTAATTTCTGGCTTTGCTTGGCGATTTTATCGTTGACCTTGACGGTGCCTTCCCTGATTGCGGTTTGGATCATACTTCTGCTCAGGTCGCTTAATCGGCCGTGAAGATATTTATCGAGCCTTCGCTCTTTGATTGAGTGACCGACGTGCAGTTTTAACGGTCCGGACTCAGCGTCGAACTCATTGTCTCCCGATAAATCGTCCCGATTAACGGAATCGAGATCTGAATTACTCTGTGAGCAAATTGACATCGGGTACCCTGGAAGCGTTGTTTGGTGCTTGAGGTTCCGGATTAACGATTGGAATTTCAGAGACCAGATTTGGTGCCTGAGGCTGAGGCGTTATTGTGATTTGGGGAACCTTAGGGGCACCTTCCGGCGGTTGATAACCCATCGTGCGTTTTACATCGGCAGGTTGTATTTCGATTGGAATTTTTGGTTTCGGTGCCGGCCTGAAGGCTATTTCCTGCCTGTAATCGTCAATTGTATCGAGGCGGTGCTTTGCCTGGGTGACGGCTAAAGTCCCCTCGAAATCGGATTTCGCGACAATGTCCTGATATATCTTTTTTGCCTCTTCGAAGTTGCCGAGCTCTTCTTCGCACAGGCCCAGACCGAATTGGGCGGCTGAGGTTAGCGACGGATTAGACGGACATTTTTGTATTGCTGTGTTGTAACTGTCCTTTGCTGTGTTTATCTGCGTTGTCAGATCCTGATTGCTTATGGTCCCGGAGCGATAATGCAAATCCGCCCGCAGGATTTCCGCTCGTTTGATAAGTGCCAAAGCTGCCATCTGATTGTTTTTTGTGTTCATGGCAAAGGTTTCGAGGCTTTTAGCCGGATGAAGCAGAATGAATGACCGGTCGTCTCCCTTGCGTTGTGCCTGAATGATTTGTACCTTGGTTCTCGATATCTGTGTGAGCAGATTCGTAAACTCGGTTTGCTCTCGTACCTGTACTATGTTTTTGTTGTAGGCTCTCCGGGCGTAAAAAGCAACGGCTGCCACGATCACTCCTACTATGCAGATAATCGTGAAGAGATTTTCCTTCGTCCATTGTGGCAGGTTGCTAAGCCATTCGGCTAATTCATTGGTTTTGAGCTCGTGCCGATGGTCAGATTTCATTTCTTTCTCCGTTAGTCTTTATTTATCATATTTCAATTGTGAACCAAGCGCAGCATTTTAGCAAAATATCTTTTATCTTGCAATGGCCATATCTGCCGATTAGAATTTCCGCTGGATATATTGGTTGAAAGGGCATAAATGTTCAAAATAAGGCAGAACTTGTTGTTTTTTGCGTTTAGTGTTTCTGTAGCTTTCGTAGTCTCATTATATGCGGCTAATCCTTCGGGCGAGAATATAACCGTAATCCCAGACGGCTTAGAGGCCATTTGGGATCCGGCCAAGTATATCAGTGTTGCTGAGATTAAACCGGGAATGGAGGCGTATTGCCTGACGGAATATGGTATTGCCGGGATCGAGCAGTTCGGCCTGGAAGTGGTGGATATAGTACGCGATATGGACCCGGGCAGAGATGCGATTTTGGTTAAGGGAACCGATGAACGTTTTATCCACACAGGCCCGGTGGCCGGGTGCAGCGGTTCGCCGGTTTACATTAACGACAGGCTTGCAGGAGCGCTGGCTTTTACGTGGCCTTATGCCAAGGACCCGCTTTACGGCATGACCCCAATCGAGGATATGCTTAGGGTAGGCAGCGGAGCCAAGGTGGAGGATTTTGAGCAGGGTGCCGGGCAGATGGATATTGCGATTGATTTTTCCGCTCCTATTGATTTGGCTGAGATCGATAAACAGCTTAGAAACAGGCTGGCTAGAGGCAACCGCAGTTCTGGCGGTACTAATCCTTTGCCGTGTCCTTTGATCACCTCCGGTTTGCCTGCCGAGGTTTGTGATCAGTTAAGCGCCATGGTCGAACCGTTTGGATATGTGGTTGTTGCAGGTGGCGGCGGTAGTGGGAATGTTGAGGGCGACGAAAAGATACAATTAGTGCCGGGAGCCTGCCTTGCCGTGCCGTGGGTGACCGGTGATATATCAATGACCTCGATGGGCACCGTAACCGAAGTTGTGGACGATAAGGTTTACGGTTTTGGGCACTATCTGCTCGGCTATGGCCGGATAGATTTACCGATGGCTACGGGTAAAGTTCATACGATTATTTCAAACATAGTTCGTTCCTTTAAGTTGGCCAGAGCGGTTGAAACGGTCGGTGCCTTAAGAATGGATGAGGCGACGGGAGTCATCGGGCTGATCGGCGTTGAGGCTAAGACGATACCACTGACGATACGAATAAACCGCTACAACGACACCGAGCAGCGATTGTATAACTGCCGCATCGCCAGCAATCGCCTTCTTACGCCGGCGTATCTTCGTGTAGTTGTAGCTGGAGCGGCCCTTCGCCTGGGTAGTTTTCCACCCGAACACATGATCAAATATAAAGTGGCTATCGGTGTGAAAGACATCGGTTCTATTGCATTTGAAAATGTCTCCAGTGGCGTTGGTCTGAATGAAATGGTAACAGAAAGTGTCGGTTCGGTTGCACTTCTTATGAACAATCCGTACGGGAGGGTGGATATAGAATCCATCGAGTTCGATATAAGCATAATGCCCAGGAGTATTATTTCGCATATATGGTCGGCAGAGTTGTCTGATTCCAGAGTCAAAGCGGGGGATAATATCGATGTCTCGGTGGTTGTGGAATCCGTTTTGGCAGGGAAGAAGAAATATCAATGCAGCATGGAAATACCCGAAGACCTGGCGCCCGGAGAATATGAGTTCACGGTATGCGGCTGGCGTGATTATAATCAGTTTCTCGTTAAAACCGTGCCTCACAGGTTTGTGGTGCAAAATTTACCGGATTTGATTGACACATTGAATAATACTCTGCATGTCGACAGAGATAAATTGTATTTTGTTTTGGCTTTGCCGTCGTCCGGTGTTACGGTTGAGAAAGCAGAGCTTCCAGACCTTCCGGCAACTAAAACATTAGTCCTGCAGGATGCAAAGAGAGCACTGAAAATCCTGCCCTATAAACACTGGATTGAGAAAGAAATAAAAACCGGAACCGTCGTTATTGACAAAGTGGTTATGCGAATAACGGTAGAAAAATAAGAGTATAAAACAGACTAATCTGACAAGACTAATCTTTGCTTATTATATTTGAGGATTTGCTATGAGAAATGAATTCGGCCTTGATTTTAGGTTAACCTTTGCGGCCTTACTCTGCTTAACTCTGAGCGTAGCTTCTCTGGCGGTCAGCAGTAAAGTTACACGTCATAACAGCAGTTCGGATTTGCTGAAGGGAGAGACCGAAGATGTTGTGATTGATTCACGCGGGATTATTCAACTCGGGCGAGCAGCTCAGGTGTTGATTGATAAATTCGAGGGCTTCGAAGATGTTTGGTCGATAAACAGCATCGTCGTGAGCGGCGGGACGGTCTATTTCGGTACAAGTCCCAACGGCGGTATATATAAATACGGTCTCGACAAACTAACAAAAATTTATCCGATAGA
>CAZQXE010000052.1:4614-12955 GCA_964597115.1 uncultured Pirellulales bacterium
ATTTTCGCTATGGCAACCGATGTCTCCGGCAGGCTCCTGGCCGGTATAAGTGGTGAAAAATGCAGGCTCTGTCGATTTGAAGCCAATAAGATGGAGACTATTTTTGAGCCGAATGAAGCAAAATATATCTTCGCGATAACTATTGATGACGGCGGCAATATCTATCTGGGAACCGGGCCTGAAGGCAAGGTCTACAAACTCAATTCTCTTGGTAAGAAGGCTCAGCTTGTTTACGACAGTCCCGACAAGAACATACTCTCGCTTGCGGTGGGGCCCGAAGGCCTTATATATGCCGGAAGTGACAGTCGTGGGCTTGTGTACGTGATAAATCCGCGTACCGGGAAAGTGACGGTGCTATATGACAGCGACCAGCCGGAGATTACATCACTGTTATTCGTGGGTGATTATGAGTCTGATAGTTCACCAGATAATAACATTAAAGATACCTCTTATAAAATTTCAGGTCTATATGCAGCGGCGACTTCAGCCGAGATTGTACAGGAACAAAAGCAATTTGCCGCATCCGTTTACAGCGGTTCTTCTGCAGGCAGGCCTGAGCCTGAGGAGGAAGATGAAACAAGTTCCGATGCCAACGACAATGGGCGTAAACTGCAGATTGCGAATACAAAGACGCCGGCCGACAGTAAACCGGCCCAGGGACCGCCGCCAGTCAGTAAAAGAGCAAAACCCGCTAAAGCAAGTTATGTATACAAAATTACCGCAGACGGTTTCGTAAATGATATATTCGGCGAGACTGCGGTTTTCTTCTGCCTGGCCCGGCAGGATGAAAAGCTGCTTGTCGGTACCGGAAACAACGCCCAGCTTTTTAGCATCGATCCGGCTCTGGAACGACAAGCGGTTGTCTACAAGGATGAACAGGCGTCACAGATAACGGCGATAGCTGTAGCCGGCGATGATGTGTATCTTGGGACGGCAAATCCTGCGAAGCTGATAAAGTTGGCTTCCGGTTTTTCTTCTGTGGGCACATACACTTCTGACCTTATCGATGCCGGCCAGCCGGCAAAGTGGGGTAAGCTGCAGCTCGAAGCGGATATTCCACAGGGATGTAGAGTTCAGGTAGCTTCTCGTAGTGGGAACGTCAAGGATGTGAACGATCCGACTTTTTCGCAATGGTCTGAACCGGTAGAGGTCACCGAGCCGGTACAACTTAGCTGTCCCATGGGGAGATTTTGTCAATATAAACTCATATTGAAAAGCGATGTTGATGATAAGAGCCCGCTGATAAGAGAGATTGCCGTTGCCAATACTGTACCAAATCTTGCACCGAAAGTAGAGTCAGTAACCATTGCTCGAGTTACCGCAGCCGGTAAAAAGGGATTTTTCAAAATCAGCTACAACACCAAAGATGACAACGATGATAAACTGATTTACAAAATTGATTTCAGGAAACTCGGCAGGACAAACTGGATTGAGCTGAAAGACCAGCATGAAGACGGCAACTTCGAATGGGATGGAAAAAGCGTTGAGGATGGTCGGTACGAAGTCAGGGTAACCGCAAGTGACGCCAGAAGCAATACTACTTCAACCGCGCTAACCGGCAGCAGGATAAGTGAGCCGGTAGTCGTTGATAATACCGGCCCGGTAGTTACGGACGTGACGATAAAATCAAGCCTTGAAAATAACCGTAACTATAAGATATTTGAAGTTGAGATTACGGATGTACTCAGTGCAATCGGCAAACTGGAATATACGATTGACAGTAATGAAGATTGGGTGAGTACTGTGCCGGACGATTTGGTTTATGATACTACGGACGAGGATTTCACCATCAAAATAGATATGGAAGAGAATCTGCTTCAAGGCGATCACATACTGACAATTAAAGTTGCTGATTCGGTTGGCAATACTACGTATAGAACTCTCGATTTCATTAAAGATTAAGGCAATATTAATTAGTTATTGTGCGATATATCGAATTTGAGAAGATTGTTGAGACGGTCGAATCGCTTTGCATATCAGCCGCCTATGAGCTGCCCGTTGATGTTTTAACTGCTCTTGAAAAAGCGGCGCGAAAAGAATCCAATCCTGCTGCTGTAAAGATATTGAATCAACTCATCGAAAACGCTCACATAGCTGAGGACCAGAGAATTCCATTGTGTCAGGATACCGGTCTTGCCGTAATTTTTGTCGAGCAGGGTTGCCGGGTGGCTGTCAAATCCGGTGCCGGTGGCGAGCAGGAGACATTATTCGATGCAATCAACGCCGGTGTTGCGGCTGGTTTTCAAAAAGGTCATCTGCGAAAAAGTGTCGTCGCCGATCCTCTGAACAAACGTACGAACACAAACTCAAATACGCCCGCTATAATTCATCATACAATTGTACCGGGTGAGAAATTAAAGCTGACCGTCATGACCAAAGGCGGTGGATGTGAAAACAAGAGCCGGTTCAAGATGTTCAGACCAACGGCCGGTAGAGAAGAGATTATCGATTGGATTGTTGATGTTGTCGGCTCTGCCGGTGCTGATGCCTGTCCGCCGTTTGTTGTGGGTATTGGAATTGGGGGCAATTTTGAGTTGAGCTGTCTGCTTAGCAAAAAGGCACTGTGCAGGGATTTGGGCCGGGGCAGCAGCGACGAATTTTACGCCGAGTTCGAGGCGGATTTGCTTGCGAGAATAAATGCTCTCGGCTTAGGCCCACAGGGACTTGGTGGAGACACAACCGCTTTGGCTGTTTTAATCGAGGTCGGCGCATGCCATATCGCATCACTTCCGGTAGCAGTGAATATCGAGTGCCACAGTCACAGGCATAAAACAGCGGTTATCTAAACGGACGCGTTATTGATTAAATGGCTGTCTATGTGGCCATGCGTACTTCTCGAATATCCCGAATTCCATTTCATCCGTATAACTGGGGCCTGCAGGCGTGAGGGCTGAACGCACTTCATCGACATGCGCATCTACAAAGATGGCGTTGACAGTGCCGCTGTTCAGGTCTCCGGAGGTCGCGCCGTGAAAAGTGCCGAACCAGTCGCGGTCATCGCCACATAAAGCGTTGTCATTTAGTACGTTTTGATTGCCATCCCTGGTCCACATGTTTTCTGCCGAGAAGAAAAATACCTCCGATTTGGTTCTTGTTATCTCTGAACGCTTATAAATCCCACCGCGTCCATGGGAGTCTGCTCTGCAGTAGCCGGATGAGTCCCCTGTTTTGGAACCCAGGTAGGCGTTCATGCTGTAACTGTAGTAAGGCACAACAGGGTTGCTTTGAACGTGATTGGGATGGCCCTTGCCGTAGTTTTTAGCAAAAACTTTGAAAGATGGGCATAGATGGACCTTTTCTTCGGACAGATAATCCCATAAAGGACCGTCGGCAGGGTATCTGGGATCGTGCCATCGGCAATAACGCTCGTAACCGGGCACAGGAACTTCCTCCGCCACCAGAGATCGCCATGCGGAACAATAATTATCGTCATTATCATCCAGGTACATGCTCTGTGCTAATCCGTATTGACGCAGGTTAGCTCGACAGGATATCTCCTTTGCCTGCTCTTTTACCGACTGTAATGCTGGCATCAATATCCCCATTAATAACGCAATTATGGCAATCACAACCAGCAACTCTATAAGGGTAAAACCACTTCGTTTATTCATTTTACTTCTCCTTCGATTACTGCAAAAATTGCAGAATAACACATTTAGGGTGCAAAGACCCACCCTTATTTTTCAACAAACCAACGTTTCAGGGCTATTTCTGACCTAATTATCGGTTTGATATTGTATTATACACTAAAACAGGTTTCCCTGCAATATTAAAATTCGGAAAATCAGGTAGTTTACATTAGGATAAAAATGGATAAAAAACCAGTTTTTTGATGTTGTTAAATTTATCAGTATCGGATTCAGGGCGTCGTTTTAGGTGGATATTGGGAGTTATTACCTGTATTTCCGGTACATTCCGGCTCTTTGGGAAGGAAAAAATTAATTTGTTCCGGTGATAAGATTTATGAATGTGTGGAATTGTTAAATAGCAAGCCCTTTTATTGTTAAAGGGGAGACTCCTAAAAAAATCCGTCACAGAAACAAATATATTATTGTCTAAACGGCTGTTTATGTGGCCAGCCGTATTTCTCGAATCGCCCGAATTCCATCTCGTCCGTATAACTTGGGCCTTCAGGACGGAGTGCTGAGCGAACCTCATCGACATGTGCATCCACAAAGATAGCGTTGACAGTGCCGTTGTTCGGGTCTCCGGCGCTCGCGCCGTGGAAAGTGCCGAACCAATCCCGACCGTCGGGAAACAAGGCGTTGTCATTAAGCACTCTAGGACACCCGGAAACCCCGGCATGGTCCACATTTTCTCTGAGGCGAAGAAAAACACCTCCGATTTGGTTCTTGTTATCTCCGAACGCTTATAAATCCCTCCGCGTCTGTGGGAGTCCGCTTCGGCGTAGCCTGATGAATCTCCTATCTTGAAGCCAAGGTAGGCGTTCATGCTGTAACTGTAATAGGGGACAACTGGATTGGCTGGATTGTGACTAGGGTGCCCTTGGCCGTAGTTTTTGGCAAAAACTTTGAAGGATGGGCATAGATGGGCCTTTGCTTCGGGCAGGTAAGACCAGAAAGGACCGTCGGTTGGGTATCTTGGATCGTGCCATCGGCAATAACGCTGGTACCCCGGTTCAGGTTCTTCGTCTGCAACCAGAGATGTCCATGCGGAAGGAAAGCGGTCGTCATTGTCATCCAGGTACATGCTTTGTGCCAGGCCGTATTGACGCAGGTTGGCTCGACAGGCTGCGCCTTTCACACTTGGAGTTCCCCAGAATCTTGAAGCTGGTTTTCCGTAGAGGAAGCAGGAAGGATCAATGACATAGCAATAGCCATTGATTCCGTAGCTGCCGTAAAAACCTGCTGTGCGGCCTGAGCTTGCAGGTGCCTCTGCTTCAGGAATCCTTCCCCAGGTGATTAACGTGTTGCCCCAAAATTCGATACCGTCCTGCATGAGCGGATTCGCAAGTTTTTTAACCAGAGGACAGAGTCGGATGTCTTCGGTGGTAATGTAATATTCCGCCATCGCATCCATCCATCTGCCGGAATTGCTTCCGCGGAGTGGAAAATTGCCATTGTTCTCGTCGGTGTACATTAGAAAAATTATGCCCCATTGTCTGAGGTTAGACAGACACATGACCGTCTTTACCTGCTTCCTTACTCACTGCAGGGCTGGCATTAATATACCCATTAACACAGCAATAATAGTGATTACCACTAAGAGCTCTATTAACGTAAAGCAACGTTTGTTTGCTCATAGTCAAGGGCCTAAAGTCTAAATTTGTCGGAGAAACAATATTTTCCGGCACTTCAAAGTCATCCATTTAGATGTTAAGAAATGGCTTTCTGTTCGTTTTTTTTGCAATTCAGCTTTATTTTAAATAAATCCTCAAAACGTTGTTATTATACATCAAATTTCATTGCTTTGTAAGGTTAAAATGGGGATTTAGAGTTCATTCGTGATGGTTATGTAGTCTTCTGCGCGGAGTTGTTCGGGTCGTTTTTTCGGGTCTATGGAGCATTTTTTAAAGATTTGGGGCCAATTTTTTACAAGTTTACCGCGGGCCAGTTTACTGGACGCCAGAAGGGTCTTTCGACGATGACCCATGAAGAGATTCACGATCCGGCCAAAAAGTTCCATGTTCGCAATTCGGGCAGATTTATTCCGGTTGCGGCAGAAGCTGATCATTGCCGAATCCACTTGCGGCTGAGGCCAAAACACAGTAGGCTTGAGGACTCTTAACGTTCTTACATCGCCGGTTGCACACAGGAAAATGCTCAAAATACCGTAATCGCTGCCGCCGGGCATGGCTGTCATTCGATCGGCGACCTCCTTTTGAACCGTAACATATATACCGTCAGCCGTTATAGGACCTGCAATTAAGTTCATTATCACTGGCGAAGCTACGTTATATGGTAGATTTGCAACTAACAGGATTCGACCATGGCATTCTTGATGAGCTGATTCCAGTGCGTTTGTAACTACAGAGCTGATACGGTTTTTATTCTCAAGAATATCGAGATTGATAAGCTGGAGGTTTGTGGTTTTCGGCAGTTGTTTGCTCGCAATATCAGCAAGGTTCCGGTCAAGCTCAACAGCTATTATTCTGCCGGCCTTTTGAGTCAAGGCCTCGGTTAAGGAACCCGTGCCACAGCCGACTTCGAGTACAATGTCATCGCTGTGAATATTCGCCGAGTCGATGAGCAGTCGCATCAGATTCAGGTCGACGAGAAAATGCTGACCAAGCCGCTTGTTTGGCCGAACGCCTGCCGATGCGAGCAACTGCTGGATTTGCCGTTTGGTTTGCATCTGTTTCAGGTGTTTGTTGCGTGAGCAAGTTCGTAGGCCTTTTTTGTTTTGGCCATGTGTATCGCGGTGGATATGGCTGCTTTCATACTGGCCGGATTTGCGAGGTTCTGTCCCGCAATGTCGAATGCCGTTCCGTGGGCAGGGGATGTTCTGATGATCGGTATGCCGATGGTGACATTGACCGCCTGCTCGAAATTCAGCAGTTTTACGGGTATCATACCCTGGTCGTGGTACATTGCGACAACACCATCGAATTCGCCTTGAACGGCTCGCAAAAAGAGTGTGTCAGCCGGGAATGGTCCATCACAGTTTATCCCTTGTTCCTGTGCCAGTAAAATAGCGGGCGATATTATACGCTGTTCTTCATCGCCGAATTGACCGTTCTCGCTGGCATGTGGATTCAGTGCTGCAACGCCGATTTTTGGATTCTCAATATTAAAGTACTGTTTCAAAGCGTCGTTCAACAGATCTATAGGCTCGAAGACGCAACCGATTGTAAATTTGTGTCTGACTTCAAACAGCGCTTCGTGAATTGTCGCCAGTGCCAGTTTTAACTGATCGGTAACAAACATCATTACCTTTCTCTTGGATTTACAGCGAGCGGCGAGCATTTCAGTGTGACCTGGCCATTCAGCATCGGCCAGCTTCCAGCTTGTTTTGCTGATCGGTGCGGTTACGACCGCATCTATTATTCCTTCTCGAGCAGCGTCAACAGCGTCGAGACAGAACCTTATAGATGATTCACCGGCAAACTTGCTGGGGCCTTTAACCCAGGACGGAACGGAATACTCATCGTAATCGGCGACAACAACTTTATATGGGTAATCGCGACTGATTTTTTCGTGTTGATGCCGACCCCAGAAAGGCTCTATTTCAGCGGCATCGGCTGCATAACAGAGCTGTTCGTTCATACCGAAAATGACGAATTTCGCCGCCTTGCGTATATTCGGATCGGCTAAGGCCTTGACGATAATTTCCGGCCCGATGCCGGCGGCTTCGCCCATCGTTACGCCTATAACCGGCTGGTCGGTTATCGAATTGTTGCCATTAATTTTCATAATACCCAAAGCGTACAATGTTTTGTTCCTGCTATGTGCTGCACGGATCTTAAAAGCCTAATTCTCCTAATTTTTCTATTGTTAGTGGTTGACTCCTGGACAATCCGCCAAGAGTGGATTCAAGTTGTTTTCTTATCGTCTTTACAATTATATCAGTTTCTATATTAACGCAATCGTCAATTTTTGCTCTGGATAATGTGGTTCTCTTCAGCGTCTCTGGTATTACGGCAACGCTAAAGCTTATCTCGTTCATGCTCGCTATCGTCAAAGAAATTCCGTCAATGGCAACCGAACCCTTAGTTACCATCTGATCGAGCAGCTCAGACCCGGCTGAAAACCTCATATCGGCATATTCGCCACGTCTGTCTATTGTTTTTATTTTTGCTGTGCCGTCAATGTGGCCCAGGACGAAATGCCCCCCGAACCGGTCGGTAGCCTTCATTGCCCGCTCTACATTGACTTCTGACAGAGGTTGTATGTTAACCAGAGTCGATTTTGTCATTGTCTCAGCGCTGAGCTCAAATCTTGCCAGGCCGCGTTCGAGCCTGGCAATGGTCAGACACACTCCGTTTATGGCTATGCTGTCGCCAATTTTACTCTCGTCGGCTAATTCGCCTAAATCTATAGTCAAAAGCATTGAGTCTTTGCTTCGACTAACGGATTTTACCAAACAAATTTTTTCTATAATCCCTGTGAACATTTGACATTGAATATATGTTGTTGCCTATATTATTGTTGAAAAGAGCAGAATGAACGTTTAAATTGATTATAAGCTTTAGATAAACAAAAATCAATATCCAAGATCCGGCTCAGACGGAATCAATGTAAGAAGGGGGCAGGACAATTATGAACACGTTTTGGCTTAAAATTGCAGGAGCGGTAATTGGAATTGTCGTAATTGTGGTGCTGATTGGTATGTTTACTTCAAACAGTGCGCCACAGCCGGAGCAGCCTGAGAAGACGTTTTA
>CAZQXE010000052.1:13055-15755 GCA_964597115.1 uncultured Pirellulales bacterium
CGCCGCGCCGCCCAAGCCAAAGGTCCTTTATTTCAAACCGCTGTCTGAGATGGACAAGATAGAGGCGGAAAGATTTCTAAGCCCTGCTGTTACAGGTCGCAGCTTAGGTCGATTGCGTACCGGATTCAAGCTGATGATGGACGCCTGTCGGCAAGTAATCGAAAAGTGGCCGGATAGCTGGTACGCTTATAGAGCCAAACAAATGATAATCGATATGCCTGAAAGATATCGAGAACGTTATAAGGTAACAGAAGAAGAGCTTGACCTGAGCATGTTTTACAAGCAACGACCCGGAACAAAACCTTACACTGAGGAGGAGCTCCCTAAATGACCGCTACAGCAACCACCGCGAATATACCTGTGATTTCGATAACCGCCGATTGTCTTCCGGAGGCGTGGGAAAAAGCCGTACTGGCTGTTTGGGACAATGGCTTCGAAGTGAGAACTCAGTACGATAAACCCGAAGACCCGCCAAGCAAAGACGCCACTGTTATGATTACCGTTACCGACCCGTTCAGCGAACCACGGATTCACAAGAACTTTCCCGGCGGGCCTGAAGAGCTTGAGTCGTATCGGCAGGAAGTTGTAAACGGAATTCACGACCACTGGATCGACCCTGCTGCAGGTAAGTGGACCTATACATATCACGAACGGCTGTTTTCATACTGCCCGGTGGAAAATATACGTAACGCTGATTCACCGAAGCCGTTTGGGAAAGTAAATCAAATTCAGTATATTATTGATTACCTGTCCCATGCCGGCCACAGCCGAAGAGCTCAGGCGATAACCTGGATGCCGACAGCGGACCCGGCGACAGATGATCCACCATGCCTTCAGAGGATATGGTGCCGGTTGCTGGCGAACGAAGAGGGCGAGCTGTCACTCAATATGAACACGCACTGGCGCAGCAGAGATCTTTACAAAGCGTGGTTTATGAACGTCTATGCTCTCACCGACCTTCAGAGGAAAATTGCCGATGGGATAGCTCAAAACAGAGGCGAGCCGGTAAAGGTAGGCAGGTATGTCGATATCAGCGATTCGCTACATATCTATGGCAGCTACTTTGGTGAAGTTGAGCCTGAGATAGAAAAAATGCGACGAAGCCCGTTTACGGAGCGGTCGTGGCAGAGTAGTCACCCTGCCTTTGAAATGATGACAACCGAGGCCAGGGAAAAACTGGCGCGGGACCCCGACTGGTATGCAAAACCGAATGGATAAACGATAAGTGTATATCGTGAAGCTCGGGTAAAGACCTGCAAATCTGTTTCTGATAAACTCAGATGAGGTGTGAATTATGGCTTTGATAGTCAACGGAGAAAGAATCAAAGATTCGGCAGTACGACGAGAGGTTGAACTTTTAAGGCCGGATTACGAGAGAGTATTTGCCAACCAGGATCCCGGGGAACGAGAAGCTCAATTGCTTGAATGGTCTCAAGAGAATCTGATTGAAAGAGTTTTGATCAATCAGGAAGTGAAAAAAAGCGGCGAGAAAATTCCTGGTGCCGAAGTTGATTCAGCCATAGCCAAATTAAAAGAACAGTACGATGACCTGCAGCGGCTCTACGAAGATTTTGAAGCCGATGATGATGGAAAATTGAAAGAACAAATTGAGTTGCTGCTCATGGTTGGTAGAAAACTAAAGAATATTTGCAGCGATTTGCCGGCGCCTTCACAGAATGCTGTTCGGGAATATTACGAGGAGCGTCAGGATCAATTCAAGTCGAACGAAAAAATCAGAGTGGCTCATATCGTGAAATATATAGATTTCACGACGGATGAAGAGACTGCCTATGATGTGGTAAGACAGGCACATGACGAGCTGGAAAACGGCATAGCTTTCGAAGTTGTAGTTAACAAATTTGCTGATTGTGCCGATAGCGGCGGCGATTTAGGCTTTATTTCCCGAGGCCAGGTGGCCGAGGAGTTCGACGATGTAGTTTTCAATTTAGATGTTGGCCAGGTCAGTGATATTTTTCGCACTCGTTTCGGCTTCCACATAGCGAAGGTATATGAAAGGAAGCCAGCGGTTGTATCCGGCTTTGAGGAAGTTAAAAGCAAAATAAAGGATGCGCTTAAAGAACGATTGAAAGAAGAAGCTATTGAGCATTTCGTAGACGACTTAAGAAGCAGCGCTGAAATTGAGCAAGTCTGAAAAAAGCAAATGCAGGGCCGGAAACATTGCCTATTGAAAACAGGAGGAATCCGTTTTATCGGCCTGCAAAAAAAGGAACAAAAAGTAGCTGTCTTAATTTGGCTAATTTGTTTTTTCATGTTAAACTTTAAGTGTAGCACCGAGAAAGAAGCAAAAAAAACGATGCCGTCATAGGATGTGAAGGCTTTGTACCAGACCTGAGGGGGGGTTGTATAAGTTTCTTTCCGAGTTGGCCTCTGCGTGTCCTGCGCAGAGGCTCTTTTTATGTCTTGGTATGACATATTACAATCCCGTGCACCAACCGCAGGTACCAACCGCGGACATTGCCCGCGGCTAAATGAACTTGTCCGGCAGTTCCACAATGACGTAAAATAGGTTGACGGATTGGCTTCGTTTTGGGTTCGTTTGGGTTCGTTTTTTCCGGCTTCCATTGCGATATTTTGCTCATAATCCCTTGCTATATATGGATTTACGCCCATTTGACTTTTTCAAAAATTGGGTTCGTTTTGCATAAAAAGGGTGAATTATACTCTCTATTTCCGGCGTGC
>CAZQXE010000053.1:0-15468 GCA_964597115.1 uncultured Pirellulales bacterium
TTCTCCAGAAATTTGTAAAAAAATCAGAAAAATCTCAATCTTTCGTATCAACAAACCAATTAACACATTCGCTTCATATTGAAAGGAGGTTGTTGCTTATGGAATAGTTTTTAGCGTTTCAATTGTATGTTGTCTAATCTGCGAGTTATTAACTATTTTAAGGAGACTAATCGTGAATTTAAAAGGCTTCAAAAAGATAAGCCTTGTTTGTGTTTGCATTGCAATTGGTTTTGCTGCTTTAGCAATACCTGGATATGCTTCACATTCAGCTTTTCTTAAAAAGGAAGTTGGTGATGACTGCCCTTGTTGGAGGAATTATGAGACATTTGGAACAAAATGTTTCATTGCAAAGGAAGAGTGCGACAGGTTCCAAAAATGGATATATATTTTTGGTTTTCCTGTACCAGCGGGTTGTTTGCCGGGAGCATATTGGGACAATGGTGTGAGTTCTGAGCATAATTACAAGAACAAAGGCACCAAATTTTCTGTCGGTTACGAAGTTTTGACAAAGACATGTCCGAGTAGACAGAAAGGTAGTTGCTATACCAACTGGCGCGATGTATGTAAGGCGTCACCGGGAAGTCCAACAATCAATGGGACATTGGATTTTCCATATGTTTGTTGGGCGGAGTAAAGTAAATAAGGAATATGGTATGAATAAACTCACTTTTATTAAAGCCATACTTATTTTGTATGTTTTTGTTGGTCTCCCGATAGCTAAAGGCAATGAAGATTGGAATTCAGAGGTAATCAAAGCTCTTAATTCTCCATCTCTTAATACAGTAATAGAGGAAATTAAGCGATACAAAAATTCCAACCAAATTGCTATGGATAGCGCTACTTTCGCAAATTTAATTAAAGAGAGAAAATTGAATAGCATTGAGATCAATTTTGCTTATAAAGAATTAATAAAATCCCAGGATCCGATTATCAGCAAGGAGCAACTAAAGGAGCTATATAATACAAAAATAGAATCAATCACAAGTTTTGATTGCCAATATTCTTCCACATTGAAAGAAAAAGACAAGGTTACATTTAGGAAAAATAGATTTGCAATAGATGGCGAGAAAATGTTTTCCGAAATTAATGAAAAAATCGAAGGTGATAATTTGAGTCTCATAAAGAGGGGTGCTTTTGATGGAATCACTTGGAGACACTTACAAACCATCGAAACAACAAAATTTATCGGTGAAGTTTCCAAGAATAGTAAGGATAGTATAGAAAATGAGATATACCAAGAAAATGATTTTTTGAAATTATGTTCTTTGAGGAAGACTCCGGAAAATATTATCAAACTTCCAGCTTATGATCTTGTACATTTCTTGGAACAAGAAGCTACAATGGTCCAAGAAATGCGTACTTCAGAAGACGGAGATGATTGTTTAGTTGTTACCGATGGAGCTAATGAACTAATCTTGGATGTCAATAAGGACTTTTCTTTAAAGAAAGCTCGTTTTTACAGGATTGTACGTGATACAAATGGTTTTAGTACAAGAGAAATAATATTCGAAAGTATTATTTCAGATTTCATAAACTGTGGTAATGGTATTTGGTTACCGAAGAAGATAGTAGTAAATGACCTGGCAAACGAAAGATCAGAAATAATTCAAGTTCTTAACCTCAAGGTTAATAGTGTTCTTGAAGAGGAATTATTCAAGAACATATTTCCTCAAGGTACTGTTATAAACGATTTAGATTCGAAATTACTTTATGTATTAGGATATCCAAATAGCGTAGAGAAAGAAATCGATGATTTGTTAATATCAGAAAATCTTATTGCTTCTCAGGAAACTGACTTTGATGAAAAAGAAAAGAAAACCGAAAAGGTCATAGAAAAAAATCCTAAAGTAGTTGAAAAGACTGAAAATGTAGCAACTAAAAATGATGGTTATGAAGAAGAACAAGATGTCTTGTCAAACACTCTAATAGGGGTGTCCTTGTTTATTTTAATATGTGGCTGCGCCGTAATTATATTAAAAATGAGGTAAGAAAAATGATTATTTGCAGACTACATACATCTTTATTTTTTATCTTAATATATATCAATGTAGTTTTTGGTGGAAGTTCACAGAAAGTGGCTGGAAAGTTTTTGCCGTTTCCATATTGTGGGCCAGTATCGTCTTATATAACTCTACGACACTTTGGTATCGATTGCACTCTTAAAGAGGTGTCAGACTTATGTAATTATAAAATCAAGCCGGTAAAATTATCAGACGTATACAGGACTTTAAAGTCATTCGAGGGTATAAAATGTTCTATAAAAACAACCTCTCCGCCTAAAATCATGAAATATTTATCTGTTCCTGATACGGTAGTGCTGTTAGCTATAGATCCAAATGATGGAGAGAGTGTAGGACATCTTGTTGTTTTACTGCCAAAAGAAAACAAATACTTATTAGTCGATTATCCGAGAATTATAGACAATTATGATTTGCACCAACTTCCAGAAAATATAGCCTCGAAATGTATGGTGGTTAGGAAAGCTTCTTTTTATTCAAACGCTAAAATCTTATATATTATTGCTATAGCTATACTAACGATCTTGATTGGAAAATACCAACTAAAAAAGAAAACTTGTATGATTCTTATCATTTTCTGTACCTTTTCATATACAGGGATTAGTTATGGATCAAATGTGTGCATAAACCAAGATGAAGAATATTTTGATATTAATCTCGGATTGATCGAGTCGCGGGAACCGAATATTATTAAAGAGATTTCAATAAAAAACGAAACTGATACTCCCATATTGATCACGGAAGCCCTGGTCTCCTGTTCTTCCTGCATAAAACTTTTACAATTTCCTAACAGGATTGAAACTAAAAGCCAAGAAACTTTGAAATTCAGGATAGAAATAAACAAAAAAACAGGACCTATTGAGCCCAAAGTAGTGCTTAAAGGTAATGCAGGAACTTATGTATTTGCTTTTAAAGGTTATATCCGTAGTCTATGGGTAAGTGACACAACTCTTGAATTAGGTAATATTAAAGCTGACAAGATTATTAAAAAAGAAATCAGATTGTTTCATGCAGGCTTTCCTGATGCAAAAATTCTTAATGTTACTTATTCAGATAAATTTCTAAATCTCAAAATAAAGAAAGAAGAGGGGGGGAATGGGAGTATTAAAGAGAATGGGTGTTTTTCAAGAATAGCTTTAACTTTCGATTTTTCAAAATCAGAATTAGGCAGATATGACGAAAACATTATAATAAAAACAAATATTGAGGGCTATTCAGACATTAAAATACCAGTAAATGCGTATATTCTGGGTAATGTAAGATTAGTTCCCTCTAAACTGCTTTTCATTAGGACGAAGAACAACGATAGATTAATGAGAAAAGTTAAAGTTCAATTTAATGAAACTTTTCAAGAAATAACATCTAACATAGGAAACATAAAACTAATATCAGACATTATAGGTATAGAAGCAAACTTAATTAACTTTAATAAAGACACAAAAACTATAAACATAGAGATAGCCTTATTGCCAAATTTTGAAACAACGAAGATTTCTCACGGGGAAATCATTGCTAAATGTCGACAGAAAGAATTGTTTAGAATCCCGTATACTGTAATAACGATTATTAAGACTACGTCATCTTTCCCTATCGAAAACTACATCATTGCAGTTAAAGAAGATAACGACAGATTGCACCAGGCATTGGGCTACTGCATACTGCAGCCCGGCCGAGGTGTACGGCGTGGCAGTTGGAACTCCGGTCGCCCTACGGGCTCCCTACGTTCCGACTGCTCTAATAGACGATGACATGTCCCTTAAGAAACCCTTTTTTTGTATAGACAATGGGTAGGGGTATGTTTTCCCTCTGTGGCAAACGAGGCAAATAAACTTATCGATCTTATCGAGATGGAGAATTTTAAATATGTTTAATGCTTTTATGCCTACATTTATCGGCATACTGATGTTTGCTTTGATCATCAGTTTCATTATCCGGATATCAAGATTTTTCATGGCCTTAAGGAAAGAACAAAAACAGATTCTGATGGAATTACGTCAACTTGCCGAGGAATTTAAGCAGACCAAACAAGAATTTAAAAACGAACGAAGTGAATAATGACCAGAATAGACTTCTCCTATAGATCAATCCCCTGAACTGCCTTTCGCAAGAAGTACTATTCGTCATCGATGATATTTAGCGCACCATCTAGGTGGCACTGGGCTGCTTCGCCGCATTGAGGCGTCACATACACATTCCACAAATCCGGCTCAAATCCGCATGGGAAGAAAAAGCCCCAGATTTCGAAGAAATTCTCCAGATATTTGTAAAAAAATCAGAAAAATCTCAATCTTTCGTATCAACAAACCAATTAACACATTCGTCAAAATGAAAGGAGGTGAGAGATATGAAGTTAGAATTGTTGGATGATTGGTGAAGAATGGAAGAAATTAGTTTTATTTTGCTTAAATTGTTTATTGAAGTTATAAACGATTCTAACGGAAAAAGGATATAAACTTATGAAAAATACAGGAAAAATCTACAGCACAATTGGACTTGTGATAACTTCGATAGTACTTATTGTGTTTGCTACCGTGAACGCAGAAACAGTTGGAGCATGGGAAGATTTGTCAATGTCCCAGATGGACAGAATAGTAGGGGGTGGCTCTAAACATTGTGATAATGCTGGCTGCCCAGGTTATTCGTGCTCTGCTTTGAGTGGTGGTGGGTACGGGCAAAAAGTTAGCTATGGTGTAACTGGACGATTATGCATTGGAACTCCTTGTACTTGCTGCATAGCTAGTAACTATACGCCGTGCGCAATGTACTATTCGGGTTGCAATAGTACCTGTACAACTTGCACGAGTAACGGGGAACAAAACATACCCACAGCTTGTGCTTCAGGATGATGTTTATAGGTTAAGAAGTTAATTAAATTTAAAAAACACATGGTATGCTATAAACTACCAAATGAGAAAATTATTTCATGGGGCCTTTGAATAAATTCAAAGGCCCCCTAATTGCGAGATAGTAAAATGCGAGGATCGAGTTTTAATAAAAATAAATATCTGTATTCAAATCAACCAATTCAAAATCAGATACAGATCAAAAAAATTCTATTAATGTACTGCTTTGCGGTTACTATTTTACCGATTTATACTCACGCAGAATCGACAATTGACAAACTTGAAAAATTAAGGTTGGTACGCAATTCGTTTCAATACCAGCGGTCATTGTTTAAGAATATGAAGTTCAAGGCGTACTATACTCAACCTTATATGGAAATAGAAGAGTCTCAAAATGGACAACCAAAATTTATTGAGGTACCGGAAAAGAAAACAATTTGGGAACATATTTATGAAATAAATAAGGATGGTAAATTTCTAATTACGACAAGCAAATATCAGCTTGACCAAAATTTGCAAAAGATGCAACAAGAGAGCAATACTAAGCATATTAGCTTCAATGGGGAACTCTACTACCACTATTCACAGTTAGGAGATAGCGATTCTGGTGAGCCGGGTTTAGGATCAATCTTTACTCCAGCACAACCTTTCGACTATTCAAAAGCTATGGTTAAACCAACATTCTTTATGGATCATATCTTTAACGATGAGATTCATAAGATACTTGATAATCCTAATCACATTCAGATTACAATAACAGTAAAGGATAAATGGCGACTTGAGTATAAAGATCCAGATTCGGAGATGTTTTATAATTTAGAATTGGATCCCGAACAGGATTTTATGATTACAAGAATGTCGGGCTATTGGACTGATAGCAAGACGTTCGAAAAGATAATGCAATATGGCCAAACGGTAGAAGGTCTCTACTATCTAAAAAAAGGAACACTTTCTATAGGTGGTGAAGAAGCTACAATTATGGAAGTTCAAGAATTTCTGCTTAATGGTTCTGAAGGAGATTATACTCTGGAAATTCCAATTGGGACACGTGTCACCAACTACGTAAAAGGATTTCCAGAAATTTATTACCAAGGACAACCAGGGAAGACTGCTGATGAATCAGGGGATACTAGTATATACACAGTTGCTGATCGACTAAACAGATTTGAAGAATTTGAACCTGATATTACGCTAGAGGACATAGGTGATGCACAACTAAAATCCAAACAACAGACATTATCAGAACCAAATTTCGTTCAAACCCAAATTGAAGATGAAACCAAGTTCAGACAAGATCCAAGTTTGGGTGCACAAGAAAATAACAAGAAATCTGTATTACCAACTTACATGTTAGTTTTTATAGGTACCATTTTAATGTTGGTTGGTGGATATTTTTGTGTTCGTTGGAGGGGATGAAAATGAAAAAATTTGTCACAAATAACCTTCATAGAGTTTTCGGACTTGGGATCTTTACTTTAGGTTTTATTTTACTGTTTCGGGGACTCAGTGGTCAAAATGAGGAACCAGAATTTGAAACATACGATTACAAAGATATAAATATAACAGAATTTACGAATCTGTATCTTGCCAATGATTTAGGCTATTGCGTTAAGTTATCAGACCTCGCCAAGGACATTGAGAAGAAATCAGATTTCGGCGCTGTTAAAAATTATCCAATAAGAAAAGCACTTTTAGTTGCCTCTCACACGTGGGGAGTGAAGTTTTATCTAAGACCTCAATACATTTATGTTTGTTTGACTGACGAGCAACCTCCAATATCTTTTCAATCTGAGAACACGGAGATAGTATATGCAACACCGCTACCAATTGTCAGAAACTTAAAGTTTTCTAAGAATGAACATATGTGCGGTCCCAACTGCTTAGCATTAATTTCTTATGCTTTAGGAAAGCCAGTCTTAGTTGAAGAGGTTGCGAAGTTGGCTGGGACCAATCCATATGTTGGAACAACTATGTCTGGGCTTGCCCAAGCTGCAAAGTCTCTTGGTTTTAAAGCCAAAGGTAAACAGATGTCCTTGGATGTCTATAAAAAAATTAAATCTCCTGTTATCATTCATTTAAACGTTAACAAAGGTCATTATGTAGTGTTACATAGTTACAATTCTAATGGGACTTTTTCTATTATTGATGGTCCAATCACACGTTTATTATCCGAGGAAGAAATAAAAAAGCAATACGAAGGGTATGCTCTATTCGTTTGGAAATAGTAGTGCTTGATTTCATTTTCATTTGCTTTGTGGAAGACAAATGGATATCCATAAAAAAAACTCACCTTATTGGTCTGTGTAATCTCTCTGGTTAGTTGTGAATTAAAAGAAGAAAAAGAAGTTCTCGCAGAGTTTCCCATAAAGTATGAGGTTAAGCCTGAATTATCAGTTTACCCTCCTAATGTAGTTTTGCCATATATTACCAATAATATGTATTCAAGGTTATTGCTAAAATCTGAGAATGAAAATAAGCCCATCTCAATAGATAAAATTAGCGTTCATGGATTGCAGGGTTTAACAACTAAGTATAATAAAATAGATGATTATAACTACTTTATATATGTATCAGGAACGTACGAAGAATTAACCTCCTCCCCTGTTCTCATCATAGAGTTAGTAAATGACACTGCCGTAAAAGTCCCATTCATAAAAAAGATATCAACGGCAAAATGATAGTCTTTTCGGTGATCAAGTAACATGTTTTCTGTAAATTCTTTTTCTTTCGAATCAGCAGGCTGAATCTTCCGCTTCGACCAATCATCTCAGCCAATCCTCCGTCGATTAAAGAGCTACTGCAAAGCCTAATAATATTCTACCGAAATGCGACGGTAAAAGCAAGATTTAAAGGAGTCCGCTCAAAACCGAAATCTATCGAAAGTAACGAATCCTGCTGACAAAATGGCTTGAAAATTCATACTTTCTGTGTAGACTGTCCGATTGTACCATAAGAAAACTTTTTTCGTTTGTGAGAAGGATTATGTCTGAATTTGAAACTGATACACCCAGTTCCGAAAGGCGGATTGAGCCGGCACAGAGAATCAAGCGTCTGCCGATCTATTTATTCGGGCGATTGAATGCGTTAAAACTGGCCAAACGCCAGGCAGGAGTTGATATTATCGACTTGGGTATGGGCAATCCGGCAGATCCGGCACCACAGGTTGTGATTGATAAGCTATGCGAAGCCGCACAGGACCCACGCAACCATCGATACAGCGCTTCCAAGGGCATTAAAAACCTGCGCGGGGAGATAGCGAAAAAATACGAGCGCAAATGGAACGTCCAGCTCGACCCGGAGACGGAGGTTCTGGCCTGTATCGGCTCGAAGGAAGGCTTCAGCCATTTGTGTCTTGCGATGATGGGCCCGGGCGATACTGCTATCGTTCCCGACCCGGCATTTCCGATACATAATTACTCGGTCGCATTAGCAGGGGGAAATGTAGTATCAGTACCCCTGGGTAACGACGAGAAATTCATCAGTAACGTCGCAATGGTACTTGAGAATATGTATCCGAAGCCTAAATTGCTGATTCTCAATTATCCACACAATCCGACGGCTATGACTGTCGACGAAGGCTTTTTCGAGCCGGTAGTCGAATTAGCAAAGAGGTTCGGGATAGCGGTGATCAACGACTTCGCTTACGGCGAGACCTGTTTTGACAGCTATAAAGCTCCGAGCTTCCTTTCGGTCAAAGGAGCAAAGGATGTTGGCGTTGAATTTATCACGATGAGCAAGCCTTACAACATGGCCGGCTTTCGCATAGGCTTTGTGGCAGGCAACAAAGATATGCTCAATTATCTTGCCACGATAAAAGGCTATTATGACTACGGCATTTTTCAGGCGATACAAATTGCCGGCATCATTGCGCTGCGAGAATGCGACGAAGATATAATCATTCAGAACCAGAGATACCAGTCGCGACGGGACGTGCTGTGCGAAGGTCTTGTACGTATCGGCTGGGAAGTCGAAAAGCCACGCGCCACGATGTTCGTCTGGGCAAAAGTTCCACAGGAACATTCCATGGGTAAGGGCAGTATTGACTACGCAATAGACCTGATGGAGCACGCGGAGGTCGCAATTGCTCCGGGCAGGGCTTTTGGTGAGGGTGGCGAAGACTATATGCGCGTTGCACTTGTAGAAAACGAGCAGCGTTTGCGTCAGGCTATTCGAAACATAAGCCGGTTCGTGCGCAAGAGTCAATGATCAAAAAGGCAACTTGTATTGTTAATTTATTACAACCTAATCGTCATTTCCTCTTAAAAAACGGTTATTTAGCATAAAAATGAGAGAAAAAACTAAATTGCCTTGACTTTAATATAGGGAATATGGTATATTTAGAAAAGATTAACCGGTAAGCCTTTACTTGTTGTGGCTTCACGGTATGTGAAGTATCCATAGTTCCTGGGCAAATACCCGAGTTGTTCTTGGGTGTGGGACAATTGGAGAAAGGTAATCCGGCAGGAAACTAAAGAAGCAGTCTTAAGGCAAAGCAGTGGATTGCTGATGAAAAGATCCGTTACCTGGCTTATGAAAATTGAGTCAGTGATTTTTCTTTAACCAGCATCTATGCCAACAAATCTTCTTAATCTTGCCAAATTGGCAATCTCCCTCGTACGTAAGGACTACTGCGCAGGGTCCTTTAGGCGGGAAGTTGATGCGGTTCATTCAAAACCCGCAAAGACCTGTCCTTGGACATTAACTAAAAATGTGGATTTGAATCCACTTGTTTTTAGGAAGGAGATAAAAAAAGTGAAGAAGACACTAATTATCAGTATTGTGTTTTGTATGCTTTCAATCTGTGTAGGCTCAAGCAGAGCCTCGTTAGTATTTTCCGAAAATTTCGATAGCTATCCCTACGGAGGTAACTGGGATGGATCTGGCGTTTGGGATATATTGTGGGGCGACGTGGACATGCACGGCGCAGGAGGATTTTGGGATGTTTGGCCCGGTAACGGTCAATATGTGGATATGGCCGGCTCAACTGGTGAGGCTGGAGCAATATGGAGGTACATTGACCTGCCGGCCGGCGACTATGTTCTGAAATTCGATCTTGCCGGATCCGGATACATTCCTGATACCCAAACTCCGAGAGCAGAAGATAATACGGTGATGGCACAGGTCGACGTAGTTGTATCGAGCCCGATCACTCTGGCGTTTGATACTCCGTTTACGACGTTCACCTTGCCCTTTACGGTTACTACAGCCGGTCCGGTCCCAATCGCCTTTGGAGATATGGGACCAAACGACAACGCGGGCTTGTTTCTCGACAATGTGCGCGTTCATAGCGTAGTTCCGGCACCAGGTGCTGTTTTGTTAGGCAGCATTGGTGTAGGTATTGTCGGATGGCTCAGAAGACGCAAAATAGTGTAAAGCTACAGCACATATTAACAAATAGTTGAAAGGGCTGTGAGTTTGATACTCGCAGCCCTTTTCTTATAGCTTATGCTCATTTAATGCTCCATACAAGAGAGGCATGATTTATATAGGACGCATATCTGAACCAATCCACAATAATTTGCTATAGACTGCCTCGACTATTTGCTCAGAAACTATTCAAATAACAGCCGTATTGCAGAAATAGCTTGACTTTTCGATGGATTTATGCTCTAATATTAGTATAAATATCGCGATCACCTTGGGGGTGTCAGCGCACAATCACATTTATCACAACGGGGGAAGCTATTGTGACCAAAGAGAGTAATCCGACATTTGTTGGATGGCATGGGATAATATTAGTCGCTATAGTCATTGCGGCAGGTTTATCAACACCGGCACATTGTCAAACTCCCGATGTTGCGCTTCTGCTACAACAAAGCCCAGCCAAGGGCGGTATAGTAACTCCGATCGCGGGAGTTCATCACTTTACGCCCCATTCAGAAGTTACATTGAGCGCGAACCCAAAACCCGGCTACCAATTTTTACACTGGCTGGGTGATGTAAGTGATCCGGCGGCAAACAGCACCGTTGTCTATGTGGATAAACCGAAGATAGTAATTGCAGTATACGAGCAGATCGAACAGAACATCCTGGAGGCAGGCAGTGGGCCCGGTGGTGGCATCAGCGGTGGTTTGTTCGCGACTGCTGCAGACTACAACCGGTCATCCAGCTTAAGTTATGGAGGTAGTTCAGGTAACTCAAAACCGAAATACAAAAGGCTCAAATATTCACTAGTCGACGGCAGTGAATCCACGCCGGAAGTACCGGAGCCGGCAACGGGAGTGTTGTTAGGTCTCGGTGCAATTTTCGCTTTTGCCAAACGTAGCATGAAAAGAAGGCATCACTCGAATCTATGACCACATGTGTCCTGAGTAACAAACTCGGATTCTGTTCTCGGATATTTCCTGCAGTTCAACGGACGAATCGGGTAGATAGAACAGTATGATTTACCGTCAGGTTTGTACTTGAGGAACAGACATACGTTCGGCAGCTTACAGCACGCCCCGCAATTGATGCATTGACCTTTACGGTTTTTTGCAACGGGCAGTATGGAAGTAACAGTCCTGTTTAATTTCGCGGACCAGGTATTTCTCTTTTCATCGGCCATAATCTGATTCTATTAAAGCATCATTGCCAAAGTAAACACTCTACATAATTAAGCAACTATTTTGAAGGTATTTTCCGCCGGATTAACATATATTGATTGGCTTGAAGCCGCTTGCACGGAACGATTTTATTTTCTGAAGACTGCGACAACGTTTTCGACCTCTACGACGAACAGACGATTGTCTCCTTCGAAATCAACAGGAATCGCTCCTTTGGGATTGAACAGCACTTTGTCGTATTGACGCAGCGGAATGTCCGGTGAATTTTCGATCTCTGCGGAAATCGTTACGATTCTGCCGGTTATCGTGGGGATTTCTATATTGTCGGGAAGTTGGATGCCGCCCCTGGTTTGCTTTTTGTCCTCGTCTTTGCGAATCAGGACGCGTTTGCCTATCGGCTCGACGGTTTCAAGCGGCTGCGTTTCAGTTTGCTTATTTTTATCCATTATTACATCATCCCCCGATAAAAAACCTGTTTCAAACACTATAATTATTATACTTATTGAACAGTAATCCCGCAATCCATTAAGCGTTACGAAAAAAGTTGTCACAAAAACATACTCACGGTATCGAATGTTTTTGTAAAGCTCAACTCATCAGCTTTTTCAAAAGTGCCCGCTGGAAGTGCAGGCGGTTTTCGGCCTGGTCGAACATAATCGAATTGGACGATTCAGCGATTTCATCGGTGATTTCAAGGCCGCGATATGCCGGCAGACAGTGCATAATCTTTGCGCCGGCCGGTGCTGATTTGACTAATTCGGCATTAACCTGAAAACCTCCAAAATCCGCCTGTCGCTTTTGCTTTTCCTCTTCCTGGCCCATACTGACCCAGGTATCGGTATAAATAACGTTAGCATCGACAACAGCCGCTTTCGGATCGCTTGTCTGCCGGATGCAGTCGTTTGATATTTGATTCGCTTTCTGGATTGTTTCAGTATCAAGCTCATAACCTCTCGGCGAAGCAATAACCATTTTCATTCTCAGCTTTGCACAAGCAAGAGCCAGGGACCGAGCCACGTTATTACCGTCACCGATAAAAGCGATCTTCACGTTTTGTATTTCTTTGAAATGCTCCTGGATGGTGAGCACGTCAGCCATCGCCTGACAGGGGTGGGCCCAATCGGTCAGGGCGTTTATTACCGGCACGTTTGCATAATCGGCCAAATCGGTGATAGTTTTGTGCTCGAATGTTCGCGCCATTATGCCGTCGACATATCGACTCAGGACCCTTGCTATATCTTTGACGGGCTCGCGCTTGCCGATGCCGCCGATGTCTTCGGGCTTGACGTAGATTGCATTGCCTCCAAGGTCAGTCATGGCAACCTGGAAGCTAATCCGTGTTCGCAGGCTTGGCTTTTCGAAAAGCATAGCCAGACTTTTTCCGGAAAGACACAAATCATTGCCACTAGCAGTATACAGGCTCTTAAGCCGGGCACTTATCCGCAGCAAGTCTTTAAGAAGTTCCGTCGGACAATCGATTATGGAAAGAAAATCTTTCATTTATTCTTTACTCCAAGCTAAGAGATATTGTCTATTTTTCTTCGGCCACAGAGTTAGTTTTTTTATTTAGCCACAGAGGACACAGAGCACACAGAGAATTTTTTCATTTGATTAATCTTGATTTTAACTGATCGTATTCATTCTGCATTGCATCAGAGTGCCAATCGTAAAAACTTCTTATAGCATTATTAATATCACAAGAAACACTTGCGACAATTAATAATTCGTCACCATCAGGTTCAATGTCTTCTTTATATAAAACCGCTTTTGGTTCTTCATTCTCGTATTGTACCCGGGCTAATCTCTCCGTAACATTTCTATTAAGATGAACAGCCCGACTGTATATCCTATAGGATTTTGCATACATTTCCGCTGATTCATCCCCTAATACATCATCGTATAATTGCTTAACATTAGGTAGTTCTTTTATACCAGCTTCTTTCAGTTCCTCAATATCGCTATTGACTTTTCCAATAGCAGATTCTATATCCGGAGTTCGAGGAAGATCTTCAAGTAATTTCTTATCTTCTGTTAGACGTTTGTAATCCCATCTTCTAAACCTTTTGTAGACCTCATCAGATTTAGTATTTTCCTTATTTGTGGGTGCATTTAAGGCCCATTTCAAAACAATATGAATCTCAACAAGAATTCGCAACAATGCATGAGTCGAAAGTATATTTTTATTTGCTAATGTTGTTAATGCTCCTTATGTTTGTTTTTTTGCAGCTAATAAAATACCCATAAATTCACTATTAAGGCGACTGGGCGGTTTTCTCGCTACATTCATAGTAATATGTGTTTGTTCATACCAATTTATTATGGTATTAGCTACAATGCTAAAAATGTCACAATTTTCTTTACTTTCCATTTTATATCTGAGTTTTCTTTTACATTTTTTCTCTGTGTTCTCTGTGCCCTCTGTGGCTTAAAAAATCGAGGCCTCTGTGGCTATCACAAAGCGACTCGTTTAACGCCATCAATTAACCGTTTCTCTCCAAAATTCACTATCAAGCCACGTCTGAGATTTGTTGCTCTGAGATAGGAAAGAGTCTGTGCCAGCGCAACCTCAGGCATCTTCGACAAAGATTTTATTTCCACGACAACTTTATCCTCGACGAGCAGGTCAATTTTCTGACCTTTGATCACTTTACCTTTGTAAACGATGTCAGCGGGCGCTTGTCTTTGGTACTTTATCCCTTGAAGTTCAAATTCATAGCATAGTGCTTCTTCATAAATCGATTCCAGAAGTCCTGGGCCAAGTTCTCGATGAACTTCTATGGCCGCCCCGATTATTTTCTCTGTTAACTCATCCGGCATTTTTTTATCTCTGTGTTCTCTGTGCCCTCTGTGGCTTAAAAAATCGAGGCCTCTGTGGCTAAGCTAAGGCGCTTAGAACACCATCAAGAATATCCACGGCCTGATCGATTTGCTCTTTAGTGGCAATCATAGGCGCCATAAACCGCAGAACGGTGCCCTGTGTGCAGTTTATACGCAGGCCGTTTTCCAGGCATTTGTTTACAATTTCCGCGCCCGAGCTGCTTAACTGCACGCCGATCATCAAGCCGACGCCGCGTACACTATCGATAATGCTGTGCTTTTGCTTTAGCTGCTCGAGCTTATCCATAGTATATCGGCCAAGTTGGCTCGCGTTTTCAATAAGATTTTCTTCTTCTATCGCCTCTATGACCGCTATTGCCGCTGCGCAGACCAGCGCACTGCCACCGAACGTCGTAGCGTGTTTACCGGGGACCAGTGAAGCAGCGACTTCTTCTTTGGCCAAAATAGCTCCTATCGGAACGCCTCCACCGAGGGATTTTGCCATTGTCATAATATCCGGCTCGACGTCGAAATGCTGATATGCGAACCACTTGCCGGTTCTGCCAATCCCGGTTGTGACTTCGTCGAAAATTACAAGCGCTCCGCTTTCATCGCAGAGCCGACGAATTGCCTGAAGATATTCAGCAGTAGCTAAATTAATCCCGCCCTCGCCCTGAATAGGTTCGACCATCACCGCCGCCACCTCATCGCTGAAAGCCGATTCCAGAGCTTCAATATCATTGAACGGTACATAGGCAAAGCCCGGCAGCAGCGGCAATAAGCCTTCGTGATGTTTCGGCTGCGCTGTTGCAGTCATCGCCGCAAAAGTCCGGCCATGAAAACTGCCCTCGACGGTAATGAATTTATATTTTTCCTTTGCCGTGTATAGGCGTGCCAGTTTCAATGCCGCCTCAACGGCCTCGGCGCCGCTGTTGCAGAAAAAACACTTGCCGCCAAACGCCCGTTCACTCAATAGCTTTGCCAACTTGCCCTGCGGCTCGGAGTAAAAAGTATTATCAATATGCATCAACTCACCGGCCTGCTTGCATAACGCCTCGACAACTTTGGGATGGCAATGGCCTATCGCGCTGACAGCCCAGCCGGGAAACATATCCAGTATCTTATTGCCCTCGGCATCGTACAGATAACAGCCTTCGCCCTTGACGATAACACGCGGCAGCCGGCCATAATTAGCGATGACGTATTTGTCAAACAAATCAATTATCTCCTGTGTAGTCATAATTC
>CAZQXE010000054.1:0-15392 GCA_964597115.1 uncultured Pirellulales bacterium
CCACTAAAAAACGCCCATATAAATAGAAGGACTCAATATGCTTGCTCAACGGGAAGTCAGCATCTATAATTGAACATTGCGGTTATGACAACTCTGAAGCGGCAGCATCGTAAATAGTGCTTTCTTGCTTTATGCCGAGAGGCTTGGGATGTTATACGGAAACCATATAATCAGTATTTAGCCGCGTCGAGATTGCTCGGAGAGTTCATGACAAGAAAAGTACTTGTGAGCCAGCTAGAGAATGCCAAGAATAACTATATTCTTGGGTTGGCGGCAATTTCTCTTTTCTCAAACGAGAAAGTCTATCCAATTTTAGAAGAAAGCCATGCCAAATTTGGGACATACACGTTAGAATTTAAACAGGTCAAGAATCTTTTGATGAAACCCACAGACCGAGGTCTTGCTATCAAGGAGTTTCTTACTTCACAGATTCGAGCTCTCATCAAAGAGTCTTTCGAGCTTATCAAGAATTATTGTAATGAAACAAAACAGGCTTCTACTTTCAAAGCAGAACCATGGTATCAATTCGCAAGGATGATTCGTAATTGTCTTTCTCATAATTTCAAGTTTGAGTTCAACAAATATGATAAAAGCGTTTTACCTGTTTCTTGGAATTGTCGAACAATTGATTCCACAATGGATGGGAAACATTTGAAATTGAATTTTTTTGGCTATGTTGAAACTTGGGAACTATTTACAGAATACCAGAACTTTGTGGCGAATCGTTTAAATTAACCAAGTTAGCAATTAACAACTGCTTCAACTCGGACGCACATTCCGCGGCGCTCCATGTGTGCCGGTTAAACAAGGCGTTAGTCGCAATAGGAATAAAATATGACCGAAGAAGGAAAGTCGAGCATCAAGATCGATGATGTAAAAGGTGATGTTACTGTTAGCCAAGATCAAAGTGGTGGTACTACGGCTCATACAAGTAACAGTTCACTTGGAAATGCGTCAGCAAAAAAGTCACGTTTTAAAAGGATTGTTATTATTGTTGGGTTAGCAGCTTCGGTAGTAACAGTGCTCGCGTATTTTGGCATCAAACCAAATTTAGGAGTAAATATGGCAAACGATGATGATAAATCTATAGTAGTTGGAGATGTGCAAGGTAACGTTGTTATTTCACAAAACCAGACAGGTGGCATTACAGCGCACTCGGTAACCATTAACGAAGTCCGATCACCCGAATGGTCGCTGACTCCATCCGAGAAAGTTGGGGACAATGAATGGCGTGCTAAATTTAACGCTAGAGGTGTCGGTAAACTCGCTTTTTACAACTGGAATATTCTATTAACATTAAATACCCCGGTTATCAGACGCGAAGATGTTCCTGGTGAAGTTTCGGTGGGTCCTTGGATGCCTCTTAAAATTTCAGGAGGAAATTTACAACCAAATCAATTTTTCTTAGGTTTTTCCGAATTCAAACCTGGCCAGACCCTTGGTATCTATTTACATACTGAAGAACCGATTAAGGTATTACGAGTAGATACTATTGGCGTGAATTAAACGGTTACAGTACATTTTTGATGAGTAGTGCTTGATGATAAGTTCGTATCTCCCGTCAAAAGACCGCCGGGCGGGCGTGACACGTGACTCGTGCAACGGACTACAAATAAAAGAAGTAGAAGAACCGAATAAAGTAACATAAATAAACGTCCCTATTAAACTCCCAGTTTTAAGGATGTGAAGAATGACAGTATATCATCTTATTCCATTGATAATTTTAATTGTTATCCCAGGTTTGCTGGTTGTTGGCGCCGTTGTTTCCTACAGGAAACACAGAACTATATTTCATTGTTTGGTTTGCGTGTTAGTCCTTTGGCTCGGCATATTAATCGGTGCCGGGATCAACAACAAGCTTGATTATAAACAGCATCAGGTTTTTATGGCCGATCAGGCCGGTCATCTTATGGATTATGTGACACTAATAAGGGAAGGCGATGTAGAACGGGGTATAGATGCTTTAGATGGGGATATCAATTGGCGCTTAAAAGCATCAGCCTGGGGCAAAGATGCAAAAGAGCTGCCACAACAGATACTTGAAGCCTGGCAAGAGGCGAAAGTATATTATGCCAAATATGACGTGGTTGGGTATGACTATAATAACGATGCCGACCTGATTAGAAACAAACTTAACGAGATACCCTGGTCTCAATATGAAGCAGATAGGCGTGCATTTGAAGCAATGTACAAAACAGGTACTCCGCAAATTGCACCAGAGCTTGACATATCGCGATGGATTGGCCCTTCCTTATCGCTTGATGAATTAAGAGGGAAGGTAGTCATTTTGGATATTTGGGGACTATCATGCGCACCTTGTATCGCGGTATTACCTGATGTACAAAAAGTGTACGATAAATTTAAAGACCAGGGACTTGTTGCCATTGCCGTACATGGTTGGGGAGGTGACTTCGAGAAGATTTCACAATTGATAGAGGAAAACGACTATAGTTTTCCAGTTGGACTTGACGCCGGAAAGACGGTTAGAAACTATGCTGTATTTGGCATACCTTCATATTATCTTATTGACAAGAAGGGCTGTTTGGTTTGGGGTCCTGAACATGAAATACCTTCAGAAGAGTTAATTGAATCTATGCTGGAGGAGTAGCCTGTTAGCTTGTTCCAGGGATGTTTGCTTCTCAGTAAATACAAGGGGAATATTAGGAATTTTAGGGACGTTTATCTATTTGGGGAGTTAAAGGGGCACGGCCCCGCAAGGCGGGGAAACCGTAAGCACTAAGTCCTAAATTCATCCCTGCGGGACAATATACCTAATTTTAAAATCTCAGTTTTCTACACAGGTGTTAATTGGTTCCGGCCGCGGCTTGAGCGGCTTTGCGTGCACGTTCTTTGTTCTTGCGCGGGGCATTGGCGATACGCGTTTCTTTTTGTTTTTCCCGTCTTTTATTGAGTCTGTCTCTGCGTCTTCCCATAAAAATATCCTTTTACTACTTTTTGCCCAATCTGTTCCGTTATGTCAGGTTTCAGGACATTTAAGGCAATTTCTGTATTATTAAGCTTGTCTATTAAATAAATAGCCATGAATTCTATGCGTAAAGCACTGGGAATGCAATCACAACTTTTGCGAAAAAAATGCCCTTGACTTGATTTGTGGAAATCGGGGGACGCCTTACTTATTTCCCCCTCTCATTGAGGTTCTTTCGTATGCTACTCTGCGTAGTAATTCCGCCTTTGGAGGGAAGTTACTTAGCACGAGTCTCGCATAGGATTCTCAAAACGGTTGCGTCAAAACTGGTTCATTCGGCATCCGTAATCTTTAGATTATCACACTTCGGTCTTTTTTTCACTAAATTTTTCCTGATGCAAATCTGACGTCTCTATGTTAATGTTTGCACTATGTACAGCTTTCTGCAAGGACGTTTAAAAGTTGTAAGGTTGTGCCTGCTTATCTGCGCGTTGTGCCTGATAGGTATCGGGATAGCTACCATTTATTCTGTAGGTCATCCGGCAGAGCCGAGTCCCACCGGCGGCACCGAGGATTTGTATAGTTACTGGAAAAAACAAATCGTCTTCGCCGCAGTTGGATTTGCCGGCTTTTTATTGGTAAACGCAATCAGTTACCGGCGCTTCGGGCAGGCGAGCTACTGGTTTTTCGCCGGCATACTCGTGCTGCTTGCCGCACTGCTTGTGAGCAAGTACGTGGTTGTTTTGCCTTTTGCGCGTCCGAAACAGGGGACGTACCGCTGGATATGGTTCACTGTCGCAGGTCGCACTCTGCCGTCAATCCAGCCATCGGAATTTTGCAAGCTGGCGTATATTATGGCTTTGGCATGGTACCTGAGGTATCAGAGTAACTACCAAAACATCAAAGCGCTCATCGGGCCTTTTGCACTTGCGCTGTTGCCTATGATTCTGATTCTGCCGGAGCCGGACCTTGGGACGGTGCTGTTGCTGATGCCGATTCTATTCATAATGCTGTTCGTAGCCGGGGCGAAGGTGAAGCATTTGTTGATTATCATTTTAATGGCAATTCTCGTCAGCCCGCTGCTGTGGTATAAGATGGAGGATTATCAGCGAAGGAGGATTAGTAGTGTGGCGTTACAAAACGCCTGGGTTCGCGAACAGGCCGCCAAGCATCCCCGGCTGGGTGAAATCCTTGTCGGCACGAAATTCAGTGAGAAGCAGTGGAAAAGCGATTGGGGCTGGCATCTGATTCGCTCGAAATATGCTGTTGCGTCCGGTGGTGCCACAGGTTACGGTTTTCGGCAGGGGCCTTTTGTTAAATACGATTTTCTGGAAGCCAGACATAATGACTTCATTTTTGCTATCATTGCCCAGCAATGGGGTTTTTGGGGTTGTCTTGCCGTGCTCGCGCTTTATGTTATTATCATTGGTTGTGGTCTGGAAATCGCAGCGAACAATACCGATCCGTTTGGAAAATTACTTGCCGTTGGTATCGTGACAATGTTCGTAGTAGAAGTCGTTATTAACATGGGTATGACCGTGGGACTGATGCCTATCACGGGTCTGACTTTACCGTTAATAAGCTACGGTGGCTCAAGTCTGGTGGTCAGTATGGCGTCTATAGGACTATTGAATAACATTGGTCGGTGCAGACCTTTCAGCGTGGCACGAAAGACATGAACCGTGGGCGAACAACTTAAAAATTAAAGAGTAAAATGTAAAATTCATGATAAAGGGCTTTAGACAAATCGCTTCTCTTACAGCACTGTCACGGGTGTTCGGCCTGATACGTGATGTTTGCTATTTTTATTTTTTCGGAGCCGGGGCGCTTTTAGATGCGTGGTTTATTGCTTTTAAGATACCGAATCTCAGCAGAAGACTTTTCGGAGAAGGGGCTGCGTCCGCCTCGTTGATTCCTGTTTATAGCCAACAACTTCACGAAGATAAACAAAAGGCAGCTCAATTAGTCAATACTGTAGTGACGGTCTTATTTGTTATATTGGCAGCGATAGTATTGCTCGGCTGGATTGGCATTTGGATTTACTACAAACTTTTTGAAACCACTTCCGAGACTCGACTCATCTTGTCCCTGACCTCAGTCATGCTGCCCTATATGCTGTTGATTTGTATGGTTGCGATATTAGCCGGCGTGCTCAACGTGCACAGGCATTTTGCTGCACCGGCGGCGGCACCGATCGTGCTGAATATATTCATTATCGCCACTGTGTTAATAACCGGCTCAATTCTTAAAGTGGAGGCCAAGGAACAGCTTTTTGCAACAGCAGTTGCCGTTTTGGTTGCAGGCCTTGTGCAAATAGCAATACAGATTCCACCCCTGCGAGCCAATGCTGTTTCAATCAGGCCTGCGTGGGAAATTCATTCCGAAGCGTTCAAGAAAATCATAATAATGATGGGGCCGATGATATTGGGCCTGACGGCGACGCAGATAAACACGCTGTTCGACGATGTTATCGCGTGGTGGTTTTCAGGCTCGGTGGAAAAGGGCGATGTATTTTTTCTTCTGGGCAATCAAATAACATATCCTCTGCGCCGCGGCTGCGTTTCACATCTTAACGCCGCTCAGAGACTTTATCAAATGCCGCTTGGTGTTTTTGGAATATCGTTGGCGACCGCAATCTTCCCGGTTATGAGTGCCAAAGCTGCTAAGGAAGATATGGAAGGTCTCAGGAAAACAATTTCACAGGGTATTAGGGGCGCTTTGTTCATCGGCGTCCCTGCAACGGTAGGAATGTTCCTGGTAGCCGGACCTTTGGTCTCGGCAGCTTTTGAGCATGGTAAATTTACCGCAGCCGATACGCAGGCGGCGTCGAGAACGCTCTTGTTTTACGCGCTGGGATTGAGCGGATTCTTTATCCAGCAGATTGTCACAAGGGCATTCTATGCTATGCACGATGCCAAAATGCCGATGCGAAGCGCACTGATAGCTGTTTGCGCAAACATCGTATTGAATCTGACTCTTATTTGGGTTTGGGGTACGGGAGGACTGGCGTGCTCAACGGCACTGTGTTCCTATTTGCAGGTTGTTATTCTCGTTGTGGCTCTTCGAAGGCGGCTTGGAGCAGCCATATTGCACGGAGTTATTGAAGCGACAATAAAAACCGTCGCCGCAACGATTTTGATGGCGGTTGTTGGAGTCGGCATCCTGCATTTTTGCAGCAATTTGTCAGACAGTTTCCGGTTTGATGTTTTAAGGCTTGTTTTGCTTGTTCCGTCGGCAGCGGCGGTATATTTACTGGCCGCAAAAATCCTGCGTATTGAGGCTCTTTCTCTGCTTACTTCCGGAAAGCGGCGTTAGATTAGACTTATAGAAATATTTGCTTCGGGCCTCCAATCGGCCGGGCGAAGCGGCAAAAAGTAAATTGAGAGTAACTAATGAAAAACCTCCATTCCGTGCAAACAGTACTTGACATGGAGAAGGTCGAAAGGTACAAATATTTCGTGTCGAATGGCTGTTTTCAATATGTCTAAAGCGAAAAACTGAAATCGCCCGAACTATATTAAGTAAAAGCTAGTTTTTATGGACCCATACGGAGCAAAACGGATGCTCAGGATAATGTCTCTTTCAGTTTTTTCGATACTTGCTCTTTGTTCTCTGCCGGTTTTGGCTCAGGGATTATCAGCGGATAGCGTTGATAGAACGCTTGCAGAAACGCCTCTATTTGGACCAACTGGTTCGGCAGGCTCGGATACCGAGCCGGGACAGTTGTTTTCACCGTCTATTAGCAGAAAATTCTATGAAATAGCGTACGAGCTGGCCAATTCCAGGGATGTCAGGGATGCCCGCGTCGAAGAAGCGATTGTATTCTTGACTGCTGCGATGAAGCTCGATAGTGACGCCAAGGGTATTCGTCCCTTACTTATTGAGTTCGCCTGTCGGAAGACGGAGCAAGATTATTCGAACCTGGTTTATGATCTGCTTAAAGATTACGTTGATGAATATGCCGATCTCGAAGTGGCAAGAACAGCCGTTGCGTACTTACTTGAACGGCGGAACTCCCGTGAGGAGCGAGAAAAGCTGCTTGAGCAAATGCTGGGGACTCTGGGCAGCAGGAACATAGTTCTCGGTTCTGATTTAGCTACGCTTCTTGGCATGTTAAAAGCTGAAAAAGCGGATATGGAGGCTGCCCAATATTACCTTATACAGGCATATAAGAACAACAGGTATAACAGACTGGCCTTTGCAAAGTTTGCTGAACTTGCTCCCGAGCAGATTGCACCGGCATCATATCTTGAGCGCCTGAGACTGGCGTTACTTGAAGATCCATCGGACATCGAGGCTGCTATTGCCTTTGCGCAGCAGGCGGAAAAGCTGCAGCTTTACGATACAGCCGCCGCCGCTTATGAATACTGTGCCGATTTGTTTACCTACCTTTATCCGTCCGAGATTCTTCCTGCTCGCATTTATCTTCCCTGGGCGATTAGTTGCTACAACACGCAACAAAGTCTGTCCAGGTGCATGCAAATTGCCGGGCTTATACGGAAGGATCTTCGATTCGACCTTCGCCTTGAGGCCATTGCCGGCAGAGCGGCTATCAAAATGGACGACGGAGAATTGGCGACCTTAATACTCCGTACCGCCGAGGAAAATGCCCAACGACTGCTTATGCAGGGTTCGAAATCCGATGCGGCTGGTTTGGAAACCGCAAATCCAATCTATGCACATCAGATACGTACCGAGCAATTGGCCTGGTTTTATTGTTTTGCCCTGCCGGTTCCGACACGGGCCCTCGACTGGGCTAACAGGGCTTATGCAGTCGATCCTAATTCACCTGTGACGGCTGCTATCCTGGCTTACGCGCTTACAATGAACGAGCAAGTAGAATGGGCAAAACCACTTATAAGTAATTATGAGCGCAATCAAATTTCTGATTTGGCAGTGGCTCAGATTCAATTAGCGGAAGGACAGAAAAATCTGGCCATCGAAACTTTGATTTCCGCAATCGCGAGAGACCCGGGATCGTTTGCGGCTGAACGCGCCAAAGATATTCTCGCCGAGCAGGGCGAGCAATATGTCCCACCGGTTGATCCTGATGTCATCCTGACTATGATGGAGACTGCTTTCGGGCAGGGACTTGTTCCGGTGTTTACCGCTCCGGAGCAGATAATTTCGGTTCAGTTCAATATCCGCGGCACAGAATTTTCATACGGCACCGAGTTCAAAGGCGTCGTAGCAATAGTAAACAACTCTGACCAACCTCTTGTAATCAGTGATGATGGTATGTTCAAGGGCAATATCAGAGTTGACGCCGATATTACCGGAGATATCAATAAGAAGATACCGAACCTGGTGTCCACCAAAATCCGAACGGCCTTCCTCGTCGAGCCGGGGCGCAGTATACTTATTCCTCTTAGGCTTATTACCGGTGAGCTTAGAAAAACGCTCCTTACATATCCACAGGCGTCTCTTGATATAGAATTCACGCTCTATCTTGACCCTGTAGTTGTTAGAGAAGGTACAATTGCCAACAGACTTACTACTTTGGAACCCACAAGGGTGCGTGTGCAACGTCCGGGCATCGAACTTAACGATAGATATCTGAGAAATCGATTCAATTCAATTACGGAGGGACAGCCTGGCCAGAAAATCCAGACCGCACAGCTTTTCGTAGGTCTTCTAATGGAACAGTATTCAATGTCGAATCGTAAGCCGCCTTATAGTTTGATGTATGAAGACTGGATGGCGCCTTTAATAAGAGATGCGCTTGTGCATAGGTCAGGATTGTTGCGTAATAATGCTGATGAAGGTTGGATTGTCAAGGTTTATACCATGGCCGAGATGTCATCTTTGCCGTTGGATAACAAGCTGATAGGTGCGTTGGCGGAAAACCTGACAGATAATAAATGGCCGGTCCGCATGATGGCTGTTTATCTGCTGGCCAAAAGCCCGGAAAGCAAATTCGATAAGGTTCTGGACTGGACGGCGAATAATGATCCGAGCAAGATTGTTCGCGATATGGCGGTTGTCCTCGGCAGGTCCGCATCGGAACAGCCGTAGATAGCTCAGTCGCCCCAGGAATCACCTCTGAACAGGATCAATAAGTATTGCTGCACACTGAAAAAATTCTTAAGAAAATGGGTTGTAATATTGCCATAATTCTGTAACATTCCGTTTTCTGTTAACGAAGGTTTTACAAATATGGTAGGAATTTAGAGTTTTTGAAAGGGTTATGCAGATGCCGGCGAAAGTTGACAAGGGAAAATGCACTGGTTGTGAAACGTGTGTATCGGAGTGCCCAAGTGAGGCTATAAGTATGGCTAACGAAAAGGCTGTTGTTGATGCGGAAACCTGCATTGATTGCGGGGTTTGCATTGATGTCTGTCCTGAGGAAGCTCTTAGCATGGAGTAGGTTTGGTTGGCCCCATCGTCTAGGTAGGTCTAGGACACCGGGTTTTCAACCCGGCAACAGGGGTTCGAATCCCCTTGGGGCTATTTCGTGATTCGTCGTTCGTGGCTCGCATCTCGTTGCTAATTTCGCTTTAAACTAACAAAATATTCCTCATAACCTCCAAATCTTGCTTTTTACTCTCTGTACAGCAGGGTTGTTTTCGCAAAAAACACGTAGTCACCACAATAGAGGGCTTCGCCAAATAAGGAAAAATAGAAGAGGAGATTTTTTTAAAATCTGTCAATATTTTCGGATTGAGAATCGCCCTTCAGAACTAACGACTCCTCAAGGCCACGCCGGCCGATTCCAATCCATCTGCCGTGACCTTAACGGTGATCCTGCCGGTCGATTGTGTCGATTGGAGTATGGCCAATCCCCTGCCTCTGTGGGCTTTGTGTTTTAGATCCTGGGCAGGCTCCAGGCTGTTGAGGTTGCCGTTTTCAATGCCGATGATGCGTGCAGGGCCGCTGACCTCGAAAGTTAATACATGCTCGGCATCGGGCACACGCACGCCCTGTTCATCTTGAATTTCAAAGGTCAGAAAACAGATGTCCTTGCCATCTGCTCGAATCTCTGTGACGTCCTGAGAGGCGACAATCCGCCTGGCAGGACCTGCGGTTTTCAAAATGTATTCACAAACTGCCTGGCCGTCCTTTAATCCCACAGCCTTGAGGGTTCCGGCCTGGTATGGGACCTGCCAGGTCAATACGCCCCGTCTGGCTTCCGACGAGGGCTTGGAGCCAATGAGTGTGCCATTGAGGGTCAGTGACACGTCGGAACAGTTGGTGTAGCAGAGAACATTGACGGTTTGATTCTCCTGCCAGTTCCACGATTCGACAGGCCGGCGCCTCCGTGATTCGCGGTTACCTGTGACAGTCGAACAGATATAGACCACCGGTTCGTCCATCCAAAGGCTCTTGCGAAACCATCCATTGGGTTTTAGAAACCCGCACATATCAACGAGCCCGGCACCATTGGCCCGGTTAGGCCATCGATTGGCTTCGCCCAGATAGTCAATGCCGGTCCACAGGAACTGACCGGCAATGTATTCATTGTCTCGCACAGCGGTCCAGGCCCGGTAGCTGTCCCCGTTCTCACTGCCGTAGATGAATCGATTCGGATAGGTCTTGTGATCAGTGTCGTAAAATTGTTCCTGATAGTTATAGCCGACTACATCCAATACTTGTGGTAACTCAACGGCGTTCGACATGGTAATACTGGCCAGGGCCGCGGTAACCGGTCGCGTTTTGTCCCATTGTTTCGCAACATCCACGAGTGGCCTGGCATATTTGAGAAGGTTCTCGGCAGGTGGATGTTCAGGACGATACTGATCGCCTAATGCAGGGTGTGAGAACGGGTCATTAGGATAATCGACCTCGTTCCCAATACTCCACATAATGATACACGGATGATTGCGATCTCTGCGTACCATGTCCCGCATATCAATCACCGACCACTGTTCAAAGAACTCGCCATAGCCAAAGCGGCTCGGTGAACCGATATTGTGTCCCTCTACCCACTTGTTTTTCGGTGGAGTAAACTCATCAAAGGCCTCGTCTTGAACCAACAGGCCGATTCGGTCGCAGATGTCCAGCAGTTCCGGGGCCGGTGGATTGTGACTGGTACGAATGGCATTAGCCCCCAGTGCTTTCATTAGCCCAAGACGATGCTCCAGGACCTTATCCGGCACGGCCGCCCCGAGACAGCCGGCATCATGGTGCAGGCAGACGCCTTTTAATTTCATAGGCCGGTCATTCAGAAAGAATCCCTTGTTCGGATCGAACCGCAATGTGCGAAAGCCAAAGGGTGTCGTCTGATTATCCAAAACGGTTTCTTCGGCCAGCACGCGACTTTTAAGTGTATACAGCGTGGGTGCATCGAGAGACCAGCGCTGAGGATTTTTTATTTTGATTGTCTGAACCAATTTCTGTTGTACGCCAGACGCCAGCGTGCCTGAGGTGGTTAAGCTGCCGACGATATGACCCTGGGCTGTGACAATATCGGATTGAAGTGAAAAGGCCCGCGTCCGGGTAGCATCGTTTTTAAGAGTTGTTTCAATGCGCACTGTTCCGGACTCATCGGAGATTTCGGGCGTAGTGACATAGACGCCCCAGTGACCGAGGTGAAGCTTATCCCGGATGTAAAGATGCACATGCCGATAGATGCCGGAACCGGTGTACCATCGCGAATCTGCAAACCGCGTGTGATCCACGCGTACGGCCAGGATGTTTTCAGTGTCGCCAAACTGCATGTGCGGTGTCAGGTCATATTGAAAACTCGAATACCCATAAGGGCGTCGTCCCACAAAGTGTCCGTCAATCCAGACCTCGGAATTGTTGTAGACGCCGTCAAACTCAATGGCAATCGCCTTGTCTTTGTGGGCCGGATCCACCTTGAAATGCTTGCGGTACCAACCGATCCCACCCGGCGCATAGCCATTACCACTGCTCAGATCCCCACTGAATGATCCTTCCACACTCCAGTCGTGGGGCAGGTTGACATGGCGCCAGTCGCTGTCATCGAATGAGGGAATCATGGCCGTTGCGAAATCTCCCTGACTGAAGAGCCAGTCAAAATCAAAATCCTCCGCGATCAGCGGCGAGATCATCAGTCCACTGAGTATCCAGCCAAAAATAATCCAGGTATGAATCCGTGTTCTCATGCCGTGATGTCTCATAAAGGTCTCCTTGTGGTTGATTTTTTACAACCATTAAAACGCTATCTATTAATTATCTATACGTACTTGCATCAATTTCAAAGCAAAAACCATGAAAGTGTTGGGAAATTCGTAAAACTGCGCAATACAATAGAGTCAGACAAGGCTTTACAGATGATCTTAAAAGAAAGGTTTAAGGAAGTTAAGGTTAAGGGGTCAGTTGTAACAGTTTAGTAGATTTCGCCGCCGATATTTTGAGGCTGGGACAGTCTAAGCCTATTACTGGAAATGGATTATACTTGGGTAATAAGTGCATTATACAGGTCATAACGTTTTTTTTCTGAGTATTGACCTTACTATACAAAATATGTTAAAATAGAGTATTTAAGAAATTAGGCTATTAAAAACTATGAGAATATACCTGCTTGCCCTGATATTTGTTTTACTTTCGGCTTCTGTAATCCATGCTGATATAGTTCATCGGTACAGTTTCAATAATGGCAATCTGGTTGCGGTTGACTCTGTTGGCGATCAGCACGGTACGTTCATGGGGGATGCTGCGATCAGCTCCAATAGGGTACAGCTCGATGGTAGCGGAGACTATGTGAATCTGCCTGGCGGTCTGATAAGCGGTCTTACGAGTGTGACGTTAGAATGTTGGTTCACCTATTCCAATAACGGCGCTTGGGTCAGGATTTTCGATTTCGGTGACACTAATCTTTCGACTGGGCTTGGGCGAAATTACATCTTTTATACGCCTCAGAGCAGCGCCGGTACGTCGCGTTTCGTTATTTCCGATGCCGATCCGGGCTATAATCATGAGGAAATTCTCGATTACACTATTCCGGCTCAGGCTGTATCGGTCTATGTTGCCTGCGTTTACGATGGCAAAAGTCGTAGGATGAGTCTTTATGTTGACGGTACGTTAGCGGATTCGATATTGGTCACTATACCTCTTTCAGCCGTTTACAATACGTTTGGTTATTTAGGCCGGTCGTTATATAATGATCCTTATCTGCTGGGCTCCATCGATGAGTTTCGTATTTACAATAGCGCTCTGGATCGTGATGAAATTTCTACCAATTACACCCTTGGGCCTAATGCAGCACAGGCTTTGTATGTAGCTACGAATCCGAATCCTTCTAATAATTCCACCGGCGTAAAGTCTTCCACACCGCTAAACTGGATTCCGCCGGTAAGTGACCCCGACAGCTATACGGTCTATGTTAGCAGCGATCCTGATTTTTCTGGGGCCCAGATCATGGAAGTTCCGGATGGAAACAGTTGTACCCCTGTTCTGGACTATGACACAACCTACTATTGGCGAGTGGATGCACATTATAGTGCAACGACTCATCCAAGTGCTGTCTGGATGTTTACGACCTCCGCTGTGCCGTTGGACATTTCTCCTATGGTCGATTTAAATGGTGACTTCCGAATCGATTGGAGAGATATGAGTCTTTTCTCGCAACAATGGCTTGATGTATCCGGCTGCTTGGGCCTGGGCTGTGCCGATTTTGATCGTATAGGGGGTGTCAATTTCATTGACTTTGCGTTGATGGCTAAAAACTGGTTCAAGACGTTTCCACAGGTGGTCATCAATGAGATTAATTATCACCCGGACAACAACAAAGAGGCGGTGGAGTTTATAGAGCTTTATAATGCCTCCACGATACCTGTCGATGTATCGGGCTGGTCTTTCGATGGAGTGACTTATGTGTTTCCCGCGAATACACGGATCGCAGCGAATGACTATATCGTTGTTTGTGAAAATCCGGATGCGTGCCGGATTAAGTTCGGCGTCACCGCGCTTGGGCCCTTTGAGGGCAAGCTAAGCAATGAAGGCGAGCGTATCGTTCTCTACAATTCTGCGAGTGAGGCAATCGATGAGGTGGATTACGACAGTGATTTTCCATGGCCGATCGCAGCGAATGGTGAAGGAGCGTCCATGGAACTGCTCAATCCCTCTCTGGACAACGACCTGGCCGGAAGCTGGCGCAGTTCGGGCTATAATGATCGTGCATATCCGGAATCAGCATTTGGGATTCCTACACCTGGTCTTCAAAACAGTGTATATACAAACAATGTCCCGCCACAGATTCGCCAGGTGGATCATGAACCAAAACAGCCGCCGTCAGGTGAGCCCGTGGTGATTACAGCGAAGGCAACAGATCTCGACGGTGTGAAACAGGTCACATTGAAGTATCAACTGGTTGCCCCCGGTTCTTATATCCCTGCCTATCTTCCCGTATCACCCATTTCAACTCTGATTGCCAATCCCTATCAAAGCCAGCCCATTAATCCGGACTTTGAGGCCTCGGCTAACTGGAGCGAATTAACAATGGTCGATGACGGAACCGGACAGGATGCTGTTGCAGGAGATGATATCTATACGGCTGTCGTTCCTGCCCAAAGCAATCGAACGCTTGTGCGTTACCGCATTGTTGCCGAAGATGATTCCGACGATCTTATTCAGGTGCCGTATGCCGACGACCCATCTCTGAATTTTGCTTATTATGTGTATGACGGCGTGCCGGACTACGTGGCCCGTGAGGATTCGGTGCATCCTGAGGGGCCGGGACATGTTTACAGCTCGGAGATCCTGACTTCGATTCCGGTTTACACGTTGATTACGCGAGCGGCGGATATATATCAGTGCAATGGATACAATTCAGCAGACCGCATCGGACAGGGCACCACAAACCTTAATTATCAGTATGCGGGTAGAGCGTACAACTGGGAAGGAGCGTTTGTCTATGAAGGCAAAGTGTACGACCATATTGGATATCGCCTGCGAGGTGGCAATGGACGCTATAATTATAGTAGCATTGCCGGAAAGCGTTCGATGAAATTCCGTTTCAATCGGGGCAACTATTTCCAGGCCCGTGATATTTACGGTGATGAATTTCTCTCCAAATGGCAGCATCTGAACACGGGCAAGATGTTTGGGAATCAGATTACCTTTGCCGGCTACAACCGGTATCCCTACGGGCTAAACGAGGTCATGGATATGCGGTTGTTCGAAGCTGCTGATGTTCCCGCATACAAGATTTGGTGGATACATTTCCGCGTAGTGGATGATGAACAAGAAGCCCCCACTGGAGTAGACGGACAATACAAAGGCGATTTCTGGGGACTTCACATAGCGTTTGAGAATTACGACGGCGCTTTCCTTGAACGACTCGGATTACCGAAAGGAAATCTGTATAAACTCTCGGACAAAATCTACGAAGGCCTCCCGCAATTGCGTTATCAGGGTGAGAATGCAGTGGATGATGCATCGGACTATGAAAATATCCGCTGGAATCTGAACTATGATGCTTCTGCTGATTTCATTCGCAATTATCTCGATTGCAATGAATGGTATCGCTACCACACGGTTATCGAATCCATAAGGAGTTTCG